>JBDNJK010000123.1:0-14427 GCA_041687805.1 Acidimicrobiales bacterium | reverse complement strand
TCAGTTCGGTTTCGCGGTGCAGGCTCTGATCGCCGGCGATGTTGATGCTGTGATCATGGATGAGACTGCTGGTCAGGGTTATGTCGGTGCGAATGCCAGCGACGTGAAGTTGATGGGCGATTCGATGTCATCTGATCAGCTCGGTTTCATCTTCCCGCAGGGTTCAGAGTTGGTGGCTGCGTTCAACGCCGCAATCGCTCAGATGAAGGCTGACGGGTCGCTTGCTG
This sequence comes from Acidimicrobiales bacterium, assembly GCA_041687805.1. Classification (GTDB taxonomy): domain Bacteria; phylum Actinomycetota; class Acidimicrobiia; order Acidimicrobiales; family Aldehydirespiratoraceae; genus SZUA-87. The sequence goes on along the minus strand of JBDNJK010000123.1, from coordinate 14,200 downwards.
CGATCTCGACCGACTTCTTCGGTGACTCCTTCACGATCACCTACGCCGACATCGCCGACGTCGACTACGGCAGCTGATTTCCGGTAATTCTAAAATGCGACACGAGGGGTACCGGCCTTGGGCCGGTACCCCTCGTACGCGTTCTGATAGGAAGTGCGAATGGTTTCAACCGAGCATGAGAGGTGGGGGATGATCACGCCCGCACCGCCAGAGGAACGCGACGACCTTGACCCATGGTGGGATCGCTTCCCGTGGTGGGCGGTGATGCTGGGGTCGATCATTGTGCTGTTCGGCTATTACACGTTCTTCGTCGAGAGCTACAACGACGCCTGGCACTTCATCAAGCCCGGTATTCAGGTTACGGTTCGGATCACTCTCTGGGCGTTCTTGATCTCGATGATCATCGGACTGATTGTTGGTTTCGGTCGTGTGTCGCGGAACCCGATTCTGCGGAACCTGTCGCGCACCTACGTCGAGTTCATCCGGGGTGTTCCGACGTTGCCTATGCTGTTCTTTATTGCATTCGTGATCGTCCCCACGGTGGCACCATGGTTCGGTCTCACCAACAAGGACATCACCAAGGAATGGCGTGGCATCGCCGGACTCGCATTGGTCTACGGCGGTTACATCGCCGAAGTGGTTCGCGGTGGTATTCAATCGGTGGAACACGGGCAGATGGAAGCGGGCCGGAGCCTCGGCCTCTCGTACGGGCTCACCATGAGATCGGTGGTACTTCCTCAGGCCATCCGCAACGTGTTGCCTCCGCTCGCCAACGACTTCATCGCCATGCTTAAGGACTCGTCGCTGCTGTCGTTGCTGGCGATCAACGAGATCACCCAACTATCCAAGCTCTACGTCAACACCTCGTTCCGGCCTCGTGAGACCTACGTCGTGCTCACGTTCACTTACATCGTGATGGTGGTCGCGCTTTCGCTGGTTCTTCACAGATTCGAACGATGGATGAGCCGCGACAAAGTGGGGGCCCGATGACCATCATCTCGCTCACGGGCATCCACAAATGGTTCGGCGACTCGGTTCATGCCCTTCGCGGTATAGATCTCGATGTGGCCGCCGGCGAGGTCGTCGTGATCATAGGTCCCTCAGGATCTGGCAAGTCGACCGTGCTCCGCTGTATGAACATGCTCGAAAAGCCGACCACCGGCTCGGTGTTTTTCGACGGAATGACACTCACCGACAAGGGCACCGACATCAATTTCGCCCGCACCGAAATGGGCATGGTGTTCCAGTCGTTCAACTTGTTCCCTCACCTTTCAGTGGGGCAGAACATTACGCTCGCTCAGCGAAAGGTCAGAGGTCGATCGAAGGCGGAAGCCCGGAGCATGACTGAGAGGCAATTGGCTCGCGTGGGAATCCCCGAAAAGATCGATGCTTATCCTCGGCAGCTCTCAGGCGGCCAGCAGCAGCGGGTCGCGATTGCCCGATCGTTGGCCATGGAGCCCAAGGTCATGCTCTTCGACGAGCCCACCTCGGCGCTCGATCCGGAGATGATCAAGGAAGTCCTCGACGTGATGCTTCATCTGGCATCCGAGGGCATGACCATGGTGGTGGTAACCCATGAGATGGGCTTCGCACGGGCGGCGGCCGATCGGGTGGTGTTCGTGGATGAGGGGATGATCGTCGAGCAGGGCGACCCGGACGAAGTATTCGACAATCCGAAGAACGACCGAACCAGGGACTTCTTCGACAAGATCCTCTGATTCGACCTGCGGCCGCTCGTTTGCGGCGACCGGTCGGTGAAGGTCAGCTCACAGCGTGGGCGCGGAGGCGCTCGTACAGGGGCATCGCCTCGTCGATCACCGACTGAAGCCGCGGCGAGATCTCGACCTTCTTGGCGACGTAGGGAGAGAACCCAACAGACTTGTGGACGCTGTGATACCAGTGTTCGGCCCAGACACCGTCCTCTGGTTTTGGACCCGCCGGCCACGAGAGCATCGCGTCGTCGAACGGGATGCCCACGCGTCGACACACTTCAGCCAGGATCCGAGGAGGATCCTCCAGCAGCACACGTGAGTCGATCACCACCGGCGAGTCGCCCTGAGCCAGCGCCGAGTCGAGCAACTCCACGAGCTGGGGCAGAGCTGTGTCGGCCAATGTGGCATCGGGGACGTTGATGGCGAAAGACGTGAGCACATCGGCCGGGTGGCGAATCAGGAGGATGTTTCTGCAGGCACCCAGGAAGGCTTGGTCGATGTCGACCAGGTGGTGCCCCATCTGTTTGAAGAACACGACCGGTGTCTCGTAGCCACCGAGGATGACATCTCGCACCACAGCTTCGCCGTTGGGGTCCTGGTCTTTGAGTACGTCATCACGTCCGGGATGCACACGGCCGGAGACGCGGAGATAGTGGGCGTAGAGCGGCTCATCAAACACGGTTGTGTCGGAGCGTTGCCTGAACGAATACATGAGCGCGGTGGAGATGTTGCGCGGGCCCGACCAGCACTGGATACGTAGCGTCACTTGGATACCTCTGTCATTTGGCTACCTCTCTTTGCACAGCGGCGTCGTAGAGATCACGGAGATGGTTGGTGACCGGGCCCGATCCTTGGCCCGCTCCGATCACGCGACCGTCGATCTCGTTGACCGGCGTGAGCCCACCGAACGTGCCGGTGACGAACGCCTCCTCGGCCGCGTAGACGTCGGTGAGAGAAAACGGCGCTTCGTGGGTGGTGATGCCATCAGCGGCCGCCACTTCCAGTGTGATCGCTCTGGTGATGCCGTTGAGGTTGTAGAAACCGGTCGACGTCCAGAGTTCGCCCTTGCGCACGATGAAGAAGTTGGTGGCGTTGCAGGTGGCCACGGCCCCGGTCGGGTCGAGCATGAGGGCCTCATCGGCCCCGGCCTTGGTGGCCTGGATCAATGCGATCACTTCGTGGAGCTTTGAGTGGCAGTTGAGACGCTGGTCGAGCATGTCTGGGGCGGGCCGCCGCACTGTGGCCGTGAAGAGCGTGATGCCGAGCTCGCGCACCGTCGGATCGGCCAGCTTGTGTTCGGCGATGATCACGATGTTGGGTCCGCTGATGACGTTGGAGGGGTGCTGTGACGGAGTCTTTTTGTCGCCGCGGGTGACCATGAGTCGCACGTGTACAGAGTCGTGCATGTCGTTTCGTTCCACTGTTGCGCGCAACGCATCGGCCACTCCGCCACGATCAAGACCGATGTCGAGATCGATTGCTGCAGCGCCGGCGAATAGTCGATCGAGATGATGATCGAGAAATGCGAATTGGTCGTGGTGAAGACGGATGCCCTCCCAGATCCCGTCGCCTACAAGGAATCCGCTATCGAAAACGGAGACCTTGGCTTCGAGACGGGGATAGAACTCGCCGTTTATGTAGATCTCGATGTTGGCGTTGCGCTCGTCGGCAATTGCTTGATGTGTGCTCCGGGTCATGGACGGCGACCATATCGGCTGGGGGATAGTCGTATCGAACGGCTCCCTAGACTTGGCGCATGCTTCAACCGGTCACCACATCTGACGGCCTTTGCGTTGTCCACCTTTTCTGCATGACCTCTCCTGACACTGACAACGACGCCGTCGCTCAGGCCGTGATCTCGGCCGAGACCGATGGCGTTCAGGTGGTGACCGTGGCGGTGTTGGGTCACAAGGCCGAAGTTTGTTTCATGGCGATGCATCCCGACATGTGGAAGCTGCGTGATTTGCAGACCAGCATCGATCGGGCCGGACTCGCCGTAGTCGACAGCTACGTGTCGATCACCGAGGTGTCGGAGTACGCCGCGGGTGTGCCTGATGAGATGAAGCAGATGCGGCTCTTTCCCAAACTGCCTCCAGAGGGCAAGTCGGCGTGGTGTTTCTACCCGATGACCAAGCGGCGCAACCCCGACCAGAACTGGTATCGGCTCAGCTTCGATCAGCGCAAGGAATTGATGTTCGAGCACGGCACATCCGGTCGAAAGTTTGCCGGACGGATCGTGCAACTGATCACGGCATCCACCGGCCTCGACGACTGGGAGTGGGGCGTCACCTTGTTTGGCGCGAAGGTCGAGGACCTCAAGGACACCGTCTACACAATGCGCTACGACGAAGCCTCCGCGGTCTACTCCGAGTTCGGCGAGTTCTACATGGGGTTGGTGGGACCTGTTGGTGAGATCATGGCGAGGGTTCACTGATCGATGGACGCCACGTTGCCGAAGCGGTGAAGCGTTCGGCTCACCGACTGCTCACGCACGTAGTGCCGTAGCTCGAGCCTGGCGCTCGCCGTGACTGCCTCGTCGATCACATTGACCTCGGCTTGATCGGCTGCCTGCAGAAGATCGATCGTTGAGCTGCCCACGACCCTCACCCGACCCCATTTGAATTCGGCGAGTCTGCTGATGAACTCTGTATCGGTCTCCACCGTGACCTTCGAGTCGGACAGCCCTGCCGCTGCGATGTTGAAGCCGGGCTCGACGGATAGCTCTGTGTTCGGATTGGCGACCCGTGTTGCCGCCGCGGCCCGGCTGGCATCTGCCTGCGACCCATTGGCCGAGATCCTCAGCACCATCCTCGGTACGGCGAGATATCGGTGGACATTCGACTCGCAGAACAACGCGCTTGGGTCGTGGTCGACGCAATACCTCTCGGCCCATTCGGCAGCATCATCGTTTCCGACAACCTGGTCTCCGCCGTCGGGATCGGGCCGCTTCCGCGATTCGGGATCGCGACGCCAATCACCGAGTTGCAGCAGGTAGTCGGGCCCGCCAGCCTTGGCTCCTGGGCCGACCGACGATCGTTTCCACCCGCCGAAGGGTTGACGATTGACGATTGCGCCTGTGATCCCACGGTTGACGTAGGCGTTCCCCACCTCGACCTGCCGTGTCCACTCGTCGATTTCCCGTCGGTCGAGCGTGTGGATGCCTCCGGTGAGACCGTACGGCGACGAGTTCTGGATGCGGATGGCATCGTCAAGAGTGTCGGCGTGCACGAGTCCGAGCACCGGCCCGAAACACTCTGTCTGTTGAAACCACGACCCTTCCTTGACGCCAAGTCGAATGCCTGGCGACCAGAGGGAGCGGGCATCGTCGAGGCAGCGAGGCTCCAGCAGCCAGCGTTCGCCTTCGTCGAGTTCCGTCAACGCTCGCTCCAACTTGCCAGTGACAGTGCCGATTGTCGGCCCGACGCGTGTGGCTGGATCAGACGCCGGCCCGACCCTGAGACTTGATACGGCATCGACCAACTGTCGACGGAACCGCTCGTCGTCGTAGGTGCCTGCCACGAGAATGGCCAAGCTCGCGGCTGAGCACTTCTGGCCAACGTGGCCGAACGCCGAGTGGACGAGGTCGGCGACCGCCAGATCGAAATCGGCTTGTGGAGTGATGATGAGCGCGTTCTTGCCGCTGGTCTCGGCGAACAGTCGCATGTTGGGTTTCCAGGAACGGAACATACGTGCGGTGTCCCACGACCCGGTGAGGATCACACCATCGGCTGATGTGACTAGTCGCCGTCCGGTGTCGTCGTCGGGTGTCCGTACGAACTGAAGAACGTCCCGAGGGATACCCGCCGCCCAGCACGACTCAGCAATGATCTCGGCGCATCGTGGCGTTTCCTGGGTGGGTTTGAGGACGACCGAATTGCCGGCCGCGAGTGCCGCAAACGTGCCGCCCGCGGGAATGGCAACCGGGAAGTTCCATGGCGGAATCACTGCTACTACGCCAAGCGGCGAGAAGTTGGCTCCGTCGGTTGTCTCGAGTTCACGTCCCTGATCGGCGTACCAACGGGCGAAGTCGATCGCCTCGGTCACCTCGGAATCAGACTCGACGAACACCTTGTTGGCTTCGGCGGCCATCGTCGCAAGGAGATCGCCACGCCGTAGTTCAATCTCGTCGGCCGCTCGCCAGAGGAGCTCTCGGCGTCGAGCGGAACCCATCTCCCACCATCCACGCTGAGCCTGACGCCCGCTGCTGATGACCTTGTCGATCAGGTCTGGGTTGGTGATCATCGCGGCTCTGCATGACGTGGGCTTGATCGCCCGGACTTCGGTGAGCCATGCCTGGACCAACAGTTGAGACACATCGGTCGTCGGGTGATTGGTGAAGCCGATCTCGATTTGTGGCATCACACGGTGGCGGCGACTTTCCGACGAGATCGAGTGACGAGCCAAAACCGACGCTCGAAATCGCTGTGCCTGGTCCTCAAACTCGGCACTGTCGGGCGCGAGGCCGAACAGATGTCGCAGGAAGTTGTCGGGAGCGGTGTTTTCTTCGAGTCGACGGATCAGATAGCTGATCGCCACATCGAAGTTTTGCTGTTCGACTATCGGTGTGTAGAGCAGGAGCGCACCGGTGTCGTCACGAACTGTTCGTGACTGGGCTGGCGCCATTCCTTGGAGCATCTCGAAGCCGACGCGGTCGGCGACTTCGCGTTTGTCGGCCAGAAGTTTGGCCCACGCAATGTCGAACAGGTTGTGGCTGGCCACGCCCACTCGCACGGCGCAGAGATGCTCGGGGGTGAACATCCAATCAAGGCACCGCTTGTAGTTGGCATCGACCTCGGATTTTGTCGAGTAGGGCGCCTGGGTCCAACCGTGGATCGCCGCATCGACACGCTCCATGGCCAGGTTTGCTCCCTTGACCAGCCGGATCTTGATGTCGCCGGCTCCTGGGCTCTGTCTGGCATTGGCCCACTCGACAAGTCTGACGATGGCGTCGAACGACTCTGGCACGTAGGCCTGAATGACGATTCCGGCGTCGAGCGAGGTGAATTCGGATTCGTCGAGCAGTTCGGTGAATGCTCGAATGGTGATCTCCAGGTCGTGATACTCCTCCATGTCGAGGTTGATGAATGTCGCAGGGTTGCTCTGAGCCGAATGAGTGAAGATCTTGCGAAGCCGATCCATCACGTGTTCCAGGGAGTCGTCGAATGACCACAAGTCGATTTGGCTGGTAATCCCCGACACCTTCACCGACACGTAGTCGATGTCGGGTTGATCGATCAGTGAGATCGTGCGATCAAGGCGCCTGTCGGCCTCTGTCTCGCCGAGTACGGCCTCGCCGAGGAGGTTCACGTTGAGAGCGAAGTGTTCGGCTCTCCGACCTGCCAGGTGAGGGTGGAGCTTTTCCGGCTCGGCATCGATCACCATTCGGCCCACCAGCTTGCGCATCCGTCGGCGGGCGATTGGCATGGCGATGCTTGGGATCACCGTGGCGATTCGGGCCCCCGTCTTGAGCATGGTTCGATCGATCGGCCCCAAGAACTTTGGTGTCTGCGAGTCGGCCACCAACTCTCGAAGTTGGATGGCGGCAAGTCGATGAGAACGGTGACGGGCCACGCGGTCGACGTATGCCATGGTGAATTCCACGTCGGTCGTTTCGCTGACGAGGGCAGCCATCCGGTGAGCCATGGTTCGTTCGTTGCGGCTCTCGGAGACCTCGGCCCGGCGCAGCCAGTCCCGAGCCAGCTCGACCGCTGGGTCAGCGAGCGCATCACCATCATTGTCAGCCAGCAAGTCGTGAGCGTGATCCGGGAGTTGCCTAAGGATGTCCATGGATGCATCGTCCTCCCATCGTCGCCATTCGGTCTTGTACGATCGGCGCACCAATGGTGACTGAGATCGACAAACCTGATGTCGTCGACGGCGAGGTCCAGTACCTCGCCCTGTTCGATTCGCTCGTGGATGTGATGTTCTGCTGCAAAGGGCTAGACGGCCGCTACACCAAGGTCAACACGGCGTTCGTGCACCGTTCAGGGCGTCGCTCCAAACGCGAGGTACTTGGCGCAACTGCTCTCGATCTCTTCCCGTTGCCGTTGGCCCAACGGTATGAACAACAAGATCACAGAGTGATAACCACCGACTCGGCGCTGCGCGACGCTCTGGAATTGATTCGCCGCCCCAACGGTTCGACTGGTTGGTATCTCACAACCAAACTTCCTCTTCACGCACGTCAAGACCACTCTGTCTTGGGGCTGGTGAGTGTGAGCCGTGATCTGCGCACGCCCCGTGAACGCGGGATCGCCCCTGAGTCGCTCGAGTTTGTGGTGACCGCAGTTCGCGAACGATTGACCGAGAAGATCACGGTGGCGGACCTGGCAGCAATTGCAGGGTGTTCGACAGCCCAGCTGGAGCGACGAATGAAGAAAGTGTTCGGTCTGAGCACCTCACAGTATGTGACAAGGGTGAGAGTCGATGCCGCAGCTCGACTGCTGCGGCGCACTGATCAGACGGTCGCAGAGATTGCCGCAACAACGGGTTTTTACGACCAAGCGAGTTTCTCTCGACACTTTTCGCGCCACACGGGTGAGACTCCAGCGTTGTTTCGTTCGGAGTCGCGGCGCAACGCCGATGTCTAACGAATGAAACTCGGATGGAGGTGACCTTGGGCACTGGGTCTATACTCCATGACCGTTATACCCGGCTAAGCGGTGCCGTTCAAAACCGTCGTTCCCAATGGAGGGGATTCACATATGAAGTCATCACGCAGACTCTTGGTGCTCTTGAGCATCTTGGCGTCTTTCACACTCATTGCCGCGGCTTGCGGCGATTCCGGCTCGACATCGTCGAGCTCGAACGCCACTACGGACGCTCCGGCCACTACGGCCGCTCCGGCGACCGACGACGCTCCGGCGACCACGGCCGCTCCGGCTGACACTCTCGACGATTCGCTCGGTCTGGTTACCGTCGGCGAGGGTGAAGATATTCAGATTCGTTCGCTCCAGGCCATCACAGGCGACGTTGCGTTCTTGGGTATTCCCGAGGAGCGTGCCACCACCCTGGCTATCCAGGACTATGGCCAGATTGCCGGCCATAGCGTCAACATGGGCACTGGCCTCGACGATCTTTGTTCTGCTGATGGCGGCCAGGCTGCCGCCCAGACCATCGTCGCTGACGAGCAGGTTCTCGGTTTGATCGGGACGTCGTGTTCCGGTGCTGGAGTTGCTGCGGCTCCTTTGGTTTCGGAGGCTGGCATGGTGATGATCTCCGGATCCAATACCTCACCAGCGCTCACCTCTGATCTTCAGGGCAACGCCGGCGACAACTGGCTTCCGGGTTACTACCGAACCGCTCACAACGACTTGTTCCAGGGCGAGGCTGCTGCCACGTTCGCGTTCAACGAGCTTGGTCTAACCAAGGTTGCTGCCATCCACGACGGCGACCCCTACACCAACGGTTTGGCTTCGGCCTTCAGCAACGCTTTCGAGAAGTTGGGCGGAACCGTCACCGGATTCGCCGCTGTCAACAAGGGCGACGCCGACATGGTGCCGGTACTCACCGGCATTGCTTCGGGTTCACCTGAGCTGATCTTCTTCCCGATCTTCCAGCCAGAAGGCGACTTCATTGCTCAGCAGGCCCACGGCGTGCCTGGGCTCGAGAATGTCATTCTGATGGCCGCTGATGGTCTTCTCGTCGACGGCTTCATGGCGATCCCGGAGTCCGAGGGAATGTATTTCTCTGGTCCTGACACACGTTATGGCGACAATACCAACCAGTCGACGGGCAAGACCGCCAATGACTTCTTGGCTGCCTACCAAGCTGCTTACGGCCAGGCCCCGTCATCTGCGTTCTGGGCCCACAGCTACGATGCCACGGTGTTGCTGCTTGATGCCATCAAGAACGCTTCGTCTGACGACGGTGGCACCCTCACGATCTCTCGTGCCGGCGTGCGTGCCTACCTCAACAGCGTCACCGACTTCTCGGGCCTGATCGGCACGCTGAGCTGCGACGCTTTCGGTGATTGTGGATCACAGAGGATCACCGTGATCCAGCACCTCGATTCCACCAACATCGAGGCCTCGAAGGCCAACGTCGTCTTCGAATTCGCTCCGGCGTAAAGCACTTCGCTTGACCGGCCCGATGAGAGCGCATGCGCTCTCATCGGGCCGGTCGGCGCGATGCCACAGGTAATGTCCAAAACTATTCGGGGGACATATGACAGCAGTCAGGGTGAGCGCGGCCCGGCGTGTGAGTTGGGTCGACCGATTTCTCACGGTTCTGCGGGTAACGCTGATCGCGTTGATCGCAGCGGGATTGGTGGCGTTTGTCGCTCAGCAGATAAGTGTCGACAACGCATTCGCTCGATGGCGAAACCCCGATGCCACGGGCCTCACCGCCCCTCAGCTCAAGGGACTGATTGTCACCGGAGTAGCTCAAGGCTCGATGTACGGCCTGATCGCCCTTGGGTATTCGATGGTCTACGGCGTATTGGGCTTCATCAACTTCGCTCATGGTGAAGTGTTCATGCTCGGCGCCATGTCGGGCTTCGTTGCATCCACCAAGCTCTCCAACGCCGGATACTGGGAGAGCAACTTCATCGGGTCGTTTGTGATCATCGTGATCATTGCGATTCTCGTGTCGACTACAGCGGCCGTGCTTATGGAGCGTGTCGCGTATCGACCGTTGCGTGACTCGCCACGGCTCATTCCTCTAATCACCTCGATTGGTGTCTCTTTCTTCATTCAGAACGCCGTTCTAGGCCTACTCGGCCCCGGTAGCCACTCGTATCCACAGCTCCCCGTGTGGCTATCCAAGAACAGATCGATTCTCACATTCGACGTTCCCGGCACGAAGATCATGGTGATGCTGGTGGCAGCCGTATCGATGGCTGTGCTCTGGTGGGTCGTTGAACGCACCAAGACTGGCAAGGCCATGCGAGCCGTGGCAGAAGACAAAGAAATCGCCGCCCTGATGGGTATCAACGTTGATCGAACGATCGTGCTCACGTTCGCCATCGGTGGCGCGATGGCTGGTATCGCAGGCATCCTTTGGGGGATCAGTTTCCGAGGTGTCACACACCTCACCGGCTTCCTTCCTGGCATCAAGGCATTCACCGCTGCCGTCGTCGGCGGTGTCGGCAACTTGGGTGGGGCGATGGCCGGCGGTGTGTCGCTCGGCGCCGCTGAGTCGCTCGGGCCCCAACTGGTTCTCGAACCGCTTGGGGTGAGTGGTGTCTCGCAACTTCGAGACGCGGTGGCGTTCACAGCGCTCGTGGTGGTCTTGTTGTTCAAACCCTCGGGCTTGTTCGGTGAGCGTCTCTCAGAGGACGAACGAGCATGACCGATATTGCCTCGCCCCGATCACTCCTCAATCAAGATTGGCGTCGGATCGCCAAGATCGGTTCAGTCACAGGTCTTTCGCTCATCTTTTTTGCCCTCATCGGGATGCTGGTGCAGCTCGACACGCGACACATTATTCGTCAGTACCTCAGCCTTGGTTACCTCACAGTGATTTGGCTACCGGTAATGGCCGGACTCGTCGTTGTAAAGGAAGCAGAGCTTGAGGGTGTCACTGTCCACCGCAAGGGCCCCCGCGAGCTACTCACCGGAGCCCTCACCGGCGTGCTCGCTGGCGCGGGCCTATCCGTGCTCGTGGTTCTCGTCGACAACTTCGATCTCCGCGAGCCGCTGGTCAACTGGAGTCCGCAGCTACTCGACCAACTCACATTCGGAAACGGAGTTGGGTTCGGAATTGTGATCTGGCTCGTCATAGGAGCTGGGCTTGGGCTTCTCGGCTCATCACTCACCGTCGTGCCACCGTTGGCGAGCCGGGCTGTGAAAGCGGCGCTGCTCACCTTGATTCTGGTGTCGATACTTGAGACCGCAATCACCGACCTGTTCCAGGGATTCAGCCTCTCGTTCATCACCGATGCCGTCTATGCCAAACGAGGCGCTCTCACTCTCACTTCCAGCATTATTTTGGCGGCTGTGGTGATTGCCATATCTGTCGGGCTCTCAGGGCGCGGTAGTCAACTTCGCGATAGCTACGACTCGCTCGCCGCGCCACAGCGCCGGACCACGAACATCAGCTTGTCGACCGCGGGAATCGTGGCCCTGCTGGTTCTTCCCCTCTTCCTCGGCAAGATCATGAACGAGTTGCTGGCCAACGTGGGATTGTTTGTTCTATTGGCCCTTGGTCTCAACATTGTGGTCGGTCTGGCCGGAATTCTCGACCTCGGATACGTTGCCTTCTTCGCGGTTGGTGGCTACACCACAGCGGTTCTCACTTCTCCTAATTCGCCATGGATTGCGCCGCAGCTGCACTTCGGGATCGTGATATTGATCGTGATTGTCGTAGCGGGGATCATCGGGTTGGCGGTGGGTGCTCCGGTGATCAGGATGCGAGGCGACTATTTGGCAATCGTCACGCTCGGATTCGGCGAGATCATCAGGCTCCTGTTCCTTTCAGACTGGCTGTCGCCCTATTTCGGTGGGGCGCAGGGAATCACCAACATTCCGCCGGTCGATCTCGGGTTCGCCGAAGTCAAGGGCTCCGACCCACGCTCGGTCTTCTATCTCGTGATCTTCTTTTGTGCCATCGCCATTTACGTATCTTGGCGGCTTCAAGGATCCCGGCTCGGCCGGGCCTGGATGGCGATTCGCGAGGATGAGAAAGTCGCCGAGGCGATGGGCATCAACACCGTCACCGCCAAGCTCGCAGCTTTTGTGGTCGGTGCCATTCTGGCCTCGTTTAGCGGGGCGATCTTCGCGGCGAAGGTTGGTTCAATCTTCCCGTCAAGTTTCTTGATCTTGGTGTCGATCATCATTTTGGTTGTGGTGATAGTGGGAGGTATGGGCAACATCACCGGCGTGATCGTTGGTGCAATCGTGCTCATCGGAGTGCTCGGCGGACCCAAGCAGCCGGGCCTGCTGCAGGAACTCGGTCTCTACAAGCTCCTCATCTACGGAGCGATTCTCGTCTTCATGATGTTGAAACGGCCTGAAGGTCTCGTACCGAACGTCAGGCGCAGCCACGAGTTGCATCAGGAAGAATTCCTCCAGGACGCGTGGCTCAGGGGCGAGGTCGACCACGACGCCGAGGCCGACGAAGAGGAGAACGCGTCATGAGCCCAGTTCTCTCCATCCACGATCTCACCATCACCTTCGGCGGGCTCGACGCGTTGTCGGAGCTCAACTTCGAGGTGAACGAGGGCGAGATCGTAAGCGTCATCGGCCCCAACGGTGCCGGCAAGACCACCTTTTTCAATGCCATCACCAACTTGGTGACCCCCACTTCCGGCGATATCAGGTTGGACGGCGAGTCGATAGTGGGGCTGGAGCCCTATCAGGTAACCGAGCTCGGGATCGGCCGCACGTTCCAGAACGTCAGATTGTTCCCCAACATGACCATTCTCGAAAACGTGATGGTGGCCCAGCACTGCCGAACCCACCAGCACGCGCTCGGTGCGCTTCTGCAGACCAAGGCATTCCGGCAAGAAGAGAAGGAGATTCGCGAACGTGGCATAGAAGTGCTGTCGTTCTTTGGATCCCGCCTCACCGGCTACCGGCTCGACCAACCTGCATTCATGCTTTCGTACGCCAACCGACGTCGGCTCGAAATCGCTCGAGCGATGGCCACGCAGCCGAGGCTCGTTCTTCTCGACGAGCCCGTCGCCGGTATGAACCCAAAAGAATCATCGGAGCTCACCACTCTGATTGGTCGTCTACGCAGCGAGTGGGGCTTCACCATCGTGATGATCGAACACGACATGGGCGTGGTGCGCGATGTGTCCGATCGTGTGGTGGTGCTCGACCACGGCGTCACCATTGCTCAGGGAAGCTACGACGAGGTTTCCAACGATCCGCAGGTGATCGAGGCCTATCTCGGCCGACCAGCCGAGGAGGCCTCATGACCGACAAGGGCACAGCTCTTCTGGAGTTCCGCAAGATCAACACCCACTACGGCGCGGTTCATATCCTCAAGGATGTCGATCTTGCCATCTACCCGGGTGAGATGGTTTGTCTGTTGGGTGGTAACGCGAGCGGCAAGTCCACCACACTCAAGACTCTGCTTGGCATGGTCACACCTACCTCGGGTGAGGTGGTGCTCGACGGCGAGGTCGTCAACGACAAGCCGATCAGCTACAGGGTCGAACGTGGCGTCACGATGGTGCCCGAGAATCGACGCTTGTTCAAGCGATTGTCAGTCCTGGAGAACCTCGAGCTTGGCGCCTACCTTCGCACCGACAAGGACGGCATCGCCGCCGATCTGCAACACATCTACGAACTCTTCCCGAGAGTCGAGGAGCGTCTCAGCCAGAAGGCCGGCACCCTGTCTGGTGGTGAGCAGCAAATGGTTGCCATGGGCCGAGCACTGATGGCGCGCCCGCGTGTTTTGCTGATGGACGAGCCCTCGATGGGGCTTGCTCCGGCCCTCGTGCAGGTCAATTTCGAGTTGATCCAGCAGATTCACGAGGATGGCATGGCCATTTTCATGGTCGAGCAGAACGCCAACATGGCTCTGTCGATTGCCGACCG
>JBDNJK010000122.1:0-11705 GCA_041687805.1 Acidimicrobiales bacterium | reverse complement strand
GGCCATTCGCATCCAGCTGTAGTGGCGGCGATTTCGCAGCAAGCATCGAGGTTCATCCACGCGCAAGCCAACTGCTATCGACACGACCTCATGGAGCCGTTGGCCGACAAGCTTGCCGACATTACTCCCGAGGGGATTGATCGATTCTTCTATGCCAATTCCGGAGCCGAGATCACCGAAGCGGCGGTGAAGCTGGCCAAGCAGGCGACTGGCCGCAGCAACGTGATCGTCTTCAAGGGAAGCTTCCACGGCCGCACCCATCTGGCTATGGCCATGACCACTTCCAAGTCGGTCTATCGAGCCGGCCACGCTCCGCTTCCGGCCGGAATCGCTATTGCGCCATACCCCGATCCACTTGCCAACGACCAACTGGCCGAGACCCAGCGTGCGCTGGCTGGCTTCGACGATCTTCTGAAAACCGTGAGCGCACCATCGGAGACGGCAGCGGTGATCATCGAGCCGGTGCTCGGTGAGGGTGGATACATCCCTGCGCCGCCCGGCTTCCTTGAAGGAATTGCTGCCCAATGCCATGACCACGGGATCTTGTTCATCGCCGATGAGGTGCAGTGCGGATTCGGTCGCACGGGGAAGATGTTCGCTGTCGACCACTACGACGTCGTCCCCGACATTATTTGCATGGCCAAGGGGATCGCATCGGGGTTCCCGTTCGCGGCGCTCGGCACACGCGCCGAGCTCGACGATCTTTGGCCCAAGGGCAGCCACGGGGGAACCTATGGCGGCAACCCGATCGGTTGCGCTGCCGCGCTGGCCACCATCGACATTCTCAGCGCCGAGGGGTTTCTCGCCGGGGTACGCGACCGCGGTAAGCAACTCACAGCGGGTCTCGTAGCAATCCAGGCCGAGCACGGCACGATTCGTCAGATCCGTTCGCTGGGCCTGATGATTGCGGCCGATTTTCTGTCTGCCGAACTCGCCGAAGGGGTTCGGCGGCACTGTCTCGAACATGGGAAGCTGATCACGATGACCGCCGGTGCCGCCGGCACCACGCTCAGGTTCATGCCACCCCTAACCGTCACGGCAGATGAGATCGACCTGGCACTCGGGGTAATCGACTCCGCGGTGCGCAATATCGTCGCCTGATCGGGCATTATTCGATTGGTTGATCTCTACGGGCTGGTCATCGAGGCTGGTTCGGCGTCAGGAGGCAAATATGCAGACCGAACTTCTCATCGGTGGCAAATGGCAGGCTGGGTCAGACGGCGAGAGGTTCAACGTCTACGACCCTTCCAACGGCGATGAGGTGGCATCGGTGGCGTCGGGCACGGCGTCCGACGCATCGCGTGCGTGTGATGTCGCAGCCGCTGCTCAGCCGGGATGGGCTGCCGCAGCACCAAGGGTCCGTTCGGAGATCCTCCGGGCATGTTGGCAGATTTTGATTGATCACACCGACGAACTGGCAGAGATGATCACGAGCGAGAACGGCAAGCCTTTGTCCGACTCTCGGGGCGAGGTCGCCTACGCGGCTGAGTTTTTCAGATGGAACGCCGAGGAGGCGGTCCGCATCAAGGGGTCGATGAGCACGACGCCTTCGGGCAGCGCAAGGGTGTTGGTGCATCACCCACCCGTGGGTGTGGTGGTGATGGTCACCCCGTGGAACTTCCCTGCCGCGATGATCACTCGCAAGGCGGCTCCGGCGTTGGCGGCAGGAAATGCAGTGGTGATAAAGCCGCCTCACGAAACTCCACTCACCGCCCTGAGAGTCGCCGACCTCATGCAAGAGGCCGGCCTGCCTGCTGGGCTGATCAACGTTGTGCCCACCAAGCACTCTGCCGAATGGTTCGACGCCGCGGTCGACAATCCGGCCACTCGGATGATCTCGTTCACGGGCTCCACCACCACCGGACGCAAGTTGCTGCGCCGGGCATCTGATCGTGTGCTGAAGTCGACCATGGAACTCGGCGGAAACGCTCCGTTCATCGTGTTTGACGATGCCGATATCGACGCAGCCGTCGCTGGGGCCATGGTGGCGAAGATGCGCCATTCTGCGCAGACCTGCACCGCTGCTAACCGATTTTTCGTCGAGGCCGGTGTGGCCGACGAATTTGTCGAGAAGCTGACGATCGAAATGGCGGCCCTAAGAGTTGGCAGTGGGCGGGACGAGTCGGTGAATTGTGGACCGATGATCAGTTCAGCTGCCATCGACAAGATCGACGGTCTGGTGAAGCAAGCGGTGGGCGCAGGTGCCCGTGCCGCGATCGGGGGAAGCCCGGTTGACGGTGCCGGTTTCTTCTACCAACCCACGGTCCTCGGAGGGGTCTCGGCTGATTCACCGATCACCCGTGAGGAAATCTTCGGCCCGGTCGCTCCCGTGATCCCGTTCACTGATCACGATGCAGTCATTCGGCATGCCAACGACACCGAAATGGGTTTGGCCGCCTACATCTTCACAACCGACCTCGCCAAGGCGCTCCACACCGGAGAGCGACTCCAATACGGCATGGTCGGAGTGAATCGTGGCGCCATGTCTGATCCGGCATCACCGTTCGGAGGCATGAAGCAGTCGGGCCTCGGCCGCGAGGGTGCGAGCGAGGGAATCTACGAGTTCTGCGAGACGCAGTACATCGCCGCTGATTGGTGAAGCAGTCGGATTTGCCTACATCTTTGGGGCGATTGCGTCACCGGGAAGCGGACCATCGCCTGCCAACAGCGTCTGAAAGCGTCGCATTCCGGCGAGCCAGCGGTCGACGTCGTCGGCCTTCCGACGAGCGTATTCTGCGACCTCTTCGTGAGGCAGTACCCAGAATCGCTCGTCGTGCATGGCCTCCAAACAACACTGCGCCACGTAGTCGGGGCCGAGCACTCCGTCGGCCCCGGCGACTCCACCGTCGAAATCATCGTCGGGACCGGCAATGCCACCGCCGAGGTCGGGGCTGTTGACCACGATGTTGGTCTGCACTGCCTGTGGGCACAGCACCGACACCCGTATGCCTTGGTGGTAGTGGGTGACAGAGAGCCATTCGGCTAGAGACACGGCAGCGCCCTTGGTGACCGAGTAGGCCATCGAGCCGATCTGGGTGAGCAGGCCCGCGGCTGATGCTGTGTTGAGTAGGTAGCCGCCGCCGTTGGCGATCATTTGCGGCAGCACGGCACGGGCCGCGTAGATGTGGGCCATGACGTGGACTTCCCACATCTGCTGGATGCGTTCATTGGTGTCTTCGACACCGCCGACCGTGACGTAGCCGGCATTCGACGCGAAGAGCCCGATGGGCCCGAACTCAGCTTCGGTGCGTTCGACCATTTCACGTATGGCTTCCTCGCTTCGAACGTCGATCTCGACGGCGGTACCGCCGATGTCGTCGGCCACGCGAGCGGCCTCACCGCCGTGAAGGTCGGCCACGACCACCATGGTCGCTCCTTGTGCGGCAGTGGCACGGGCGAGGGCCTCCCCGATGCCCGATCCGCCGCCGGTGATTACAACTACGCGGTCCTTGATATCCATGATGATGTCCTAGTTGCTGGATCGGATGAAAGTAACTATCAGGCGTGCTATTATAGGACCTTTGTCTTCCTGCAAGAAATGCCCGGCGGCTTCGATCGTCGTGTGGGACTGACCGTCGGTGCCTGGCACGTGCCCGATGAAGGCACGCTCGCCTCCGGCACTGACCGGATCGCCATCACTGAACGCGCACATGAACGGTTTGTCGAATTTCCTCAGAGACTCCCATGCTGCTTGGTTTGCCGGCGCCTCGGGATCATCCGGTCGGGTGGGGACGAGTGACGGGAAAATGCGGGCGCACGCTTTGTAGGAGTCGTCAGGGAAGGGAGCGTCGTAGGCGGCAATCTCCTCGGGAGACAGCTCCCGGGCGCAGGCCGCGTTGATCAGCTTGCCGACGGGAAACACGGGCGATTCCTGAGAGAACTTCTGCCAAGCTAGGAACGCCTTGCTTGCCTTCATCGTGCCGTCGGGCAAGCCGGTGTTGGCCACCATGACCCTGGAGTATCGATCGGGGTCGGCGGCCACCAAGCGCAGGCCGATCAGACCACCCCAGTCTTGGCCGAAGTAGGTGATGTCGTGCAGATCGAGATGATCGAAAATCAACGCACTCATCCACCCCACGTGCCTGGCATATGTGTAGTCAGATGTCTTCGACGGCTTGTCGCTTCGGCCCAGACCGACCAGGTCGGGGGCTATGCATCGGTATCCGGCCTCCACCAGAGTCGGGATCATGTGCCGGTAGAGGTAGCACCACGAAGGCTCGCCGTGCATGAGCAAAATTGGCGGCGCCGTCTTCGGCCCCTCGTCGAGATAGTGGATTCGGAGCGTGCCACCGTCGAGGTCTGAAATCTCGGTGTAGTTGGGGTGATAGTCGAACCCTGGAAGGTCGGTGAATCGTTCATCGGGAGTGCGCAGAATTTCCATGTCGGACATGCTCACCACCGTGCGTGTCTCTGTCAATTGAGCAAGCGTCCAAACTCGGACATACTCTCCGACCATGATTGAGCACAACTACGTTGACACTGGTATGGGATCGATGATCGCCAAGCGGTCTCGGCTCACCCCGAAGCGAAAGGCTCTCACTTTCGAGGGACAAACCTGGACATACGCCGAGTTCATCGACCGTATCGATCGCTTTGCGTCGGTGTTGTTGGCAGGTGGAGTTGGGGAGGGTGACCGTGTGGGATATCTGGGCTTGAACCACCCCAACTTCTGTGTGTCGATGTTCGCGTGCGGGCGGATCGGGGCGATTTTCGTACCGATCAACTTTCGTCTGACCGGTCCCGAATTGGCGTTCATCGCCTCAGATGCAGGATGCGTCGTGATGGTCGCCGACGATCAGCATCGGCCAGTGATCGATGGCGTACGTGACGAGATCCCGGTGACCCGCTTCATTTCGTCGGAGTCGGCCGGCGAAGGTTGGGAGGTCATGGATGACCTCATCGCCGCAACCGACCCGATCACCGAAGGCGTGGAAGTGACGCCCGACGATGTCGCCATGATCATGTACACGTCGGGCACGACCGGGCTCCCCAAGGGCGCCATGCTCACCCACGGCAACATTGCGTGGAACAACATCAACGCCCTCCATGCCATCAATCTTGGAAGCCAGGAAATAGCTCTGGTCGTGGCGCCGATCTTCCACATCGGTGGGCTCAACGTCACCACCATTGTCACGTGGCAAAAGGGTGGCGAAGTTGTCCTGCACCGGGCATTCGATCCCGGCGCGGCGCTTCATGCCATAGCCGACCATCAAGTAACCAACATGTTCGGTGTGCCGGCCATGTTTTTGTTCATGAGCCAGCACCCTGACTTCGCAGAAATCGATCTCACATCGCTGGGAGTTGTGGTGGTCGGTGGCGCTCCGGTTCCTGAACCGCTCACTCGCACCTACCTGGCGAAGGGCGTGCCGTTCGCTCAGGGATACGGCCTCACCGAGACCGCACCGATGGCAAGCTTCCTGCTTCCCGAGTACGCCCTTGAGAAGGTTGGCTCGGCCGGGTTCGCTCCGCTCTATACAGATTTGGCGGTGCTCGACGAAGACGGCAATCCGTCTCCGACAGGTGAACGTGGCGAGATTTGTGTCAAGGGCCCCAGTGTGATGAAGGGCTACTGGAACCGTCCCGAAGCCACCGCCGCAGCCATCGATTCCGACGGCTGGTTCCATTCCGGCGACATCGGTTACCTCGATGACGAAGGCTTCATGTTTGTAGTCGACCGACTCAAGGACATGGTGATCAGCGGCGGTGAGAACGTCTACCCGGCCGAGGTCGAATCGGCGTTGTTCCAACATCCGAGTATCGCTGATGTGGCCGTCATCGGCCTGCCGGACGAAAGGTGGGGCGAGGCGGTCACCGCCGTGGTCGTGTGCACCGCGGGCGAGTCGTTGGCGCTGGAGGATCTCCGTGAATGGGGTGGCGAACGCCTGGCCAAATTCAAGCTGCCAACCAGGCTTCACATCATCGACGAATTGCCGCGCACGTCATCGGGCAAGGTCCTCAAATTTGAGCTGAGAGATCAGTTCGGCGAATAGGGGGGTGCGGACGCCCCTATGGTGCCTGAGGGTTTGCCACGCAGTTGATCGAGGAGCGCCATGCAGCCGGTGAAGATTGCCAACTGGTCTGAGGTGGCAGACAGAACTCCGACAGGTTTGACCGTTGATGACGTCGATCTTGTGATCGTGCGATTCGACGACAATCACTCGGTGCTCTACGGGCGCTGCCTGCATCGCGGCGCACTCATGTCAGATGGCCATGTCGAAGGCGACAACCTGATCTGCGGGTTGCACGGCTGGGATTACGTCTACCAAACCGGAGTTTCGAGCTACGACAACAACGAACGCCTCCACAAGTTCGCCTCTTGGCTCGATGGAGATGAATTGTTCGTCGATGCCGACGAGATCCGTTCATGGACCAAGGAGAATCCGCAGCCGTTCGATCGTGACGCCTATCAAGGCCGATATCAGGACCCCCACGGCGATGCGGCCGAGCCCCATGTCGGCCTGATCCGCCGTCTGGCGACTGAAGGTCTCGAATACCTCGGTCATCACGGCCCGGTTGTGTCGATGGGTGTGCCGCGTGACGAACTACCGACGTGGGACGACATCCAGTTCGTCACCGCGCAACTCGCCCGTCGACCCCAACTCGATGATGTGCCAGTGTCGACCAACGTGGTCATTGGACCCAACGCTGAGCGACCGCTGAAACTCGAGATCCCGATTTTTGTCAGCGATATGAGTTTCGGGGCGTTGTCAGAAGAGGCCAAGGTGGCGTTGGCCAAGGGAGCTGAGATGTCTGGCACCGGGATCTGCTCCGGTGAAGGCGGGATGCTGCCTGAAGAGAAGGCAGCCAACTCTCGCTACTTCTATGAGCTGGCCAGCGGCCGATTCGGATGGTCGCTCGACAAGGTGCGTGACGTGCAAGCGTTCCACTTCAAGCTCGGCCAAGGCGCCAAGACCGGAACCGGCGGTCACCTTCCTGGCATCAAGGTGACAGGCAAGATCGCCGAGGTGAGGGGGCTCCCACCGGGCGCCGATGCCATCTCCCCGTCGACGTTCCCAGATCTGACATCCGAATCCGATTTCCGAAGAGTCGCCCTTGAGGTACGCGAGGAGTCAGGTGGCATCCCGATCGGGGTGAAGCTCTCCGCTCAACACATCGAGGACGACATCGACTCGGCACTGCGAATCGGGGTCGACTACGTCATCCTCGACGGCAGGGGCGGGGGAACCGGCGCGGCACCTGTGCTGTTTCGCGACAACATTTCCGTGCCCACGATCCCGGCGCTGGCACGAGCACGCCACCACCTCGATGCCTGCGGGCGAGGCGACGTCACTCTCGTTGTCACCGGAGGCTTACGCACCCACGCCGACTTCGCCAAAGCCCTCGCGTTGGGCGCCGACGCGATCGCTGTGTCCAACTCGGCCATGCAGGCCATCGGATGCATCGGTATGCGGGCTTGTTCTTCCAACAATTGTCCGGTCGGCATCGCTACCCAGGATCCGGCGCTGAGGGCACGCCTGCCGGTCGACGAGGCAGCCGAGCGTCTCAACCGTTTCTTCGGTGCAACTGTGGAACTCATGGCGGTGATGGCCAGGGCATGCGGCCACACCAGCCTCGCCGATTTCGAGGTACGCGATCTCACCACGTTCGATCTTGAGATGGCACACCTGACCGGAATCCAATACGGGGGAATCAACCGATGAGTTCTGACGAGAGTCCTTCTGGAGCCGAACCGGCCCTTCCCGCGGGCGAGTTTGAATGGCACAAGCTGGTTGGTCCTGACGACCTCGACGAGGGCCGAGTCATCACCACAACCATCGGCCACGAGGTCTTGTGCGTGACCAGCGGCGAACACGGTTACGGCTGCTTGGGAAATCGGTGCCCACATCAGGGTGGCCCGCTTGGCGAGGGTTCCATCGAGAAGGGCTGGCTGCGTTGCCCATGGCACGGCTACGACTATTCGCCGAAGAACGGTCGACCGCCAGGAGTGTTCGCCGATGCGCCGGCCGCATACCGAACAGAGGAACGCGAAGAGGGCGTATACGTGGCGCTTCCTGTCGAGGTGGCGCGGCCTCGCAGCGTGTCGGATGTGATGGTGGAGACAATGGTGAACTGGGGAGTCACCCACGTGTTCGGCATGGTCGGGCATTCCAACCTTGGTTTCGCAGATGCGATGCGAGTTGCCGAACAACGCGGCGACCTCACCTACATCGGCATTCGCCACGAAGGAGCGGCGGCGTTCGCGGCAACCGCCTACGGCAAACTCACCGGCGGACTCGCTGGCTGCTTCGGCATAGCGGGTCCCGGCTCCACCAATCTGCTCACCGGTCTCTACGACGCCAAGACCGACCGAGCGCCTGTCCTGGCGTTGAGCGGACAGGTGCCATCGAAGGTGCGTGGCCGGGGAGCGTTCCAGGACACCGATCTCGCGGGTGCGTTCTCTGATGTCGCGCTCTACTCACAGACTGTGCAGGCCGGTTCAAATCACGGCGAGTTGATGAGCCTGGCTTGCAAGACGGCGATCGTTGAACGCAACGTTGCTCATCTCATCTTCCCTGATGAAGTTCAGGAGATGGCCGCACCTGAAGGCGCCGCCGTGGGCAGTCCCGACGGGCGCACGGGGTCTCGAGAAATAGCGCCCCCGGCCGCAGCACTGGCCGAAGCTGTCGATCTGATTGCCAACTCCGAGCGACCTCTGGTGATCGTGGGCAACGGGGCGCGCTCCGGCATGGCCGAGGTAGTGGCATTGGCCGAGCAGATCGGTGCGCCGGTCGTCACCACATTCAAGGGCAAGGGACTCATCTCTGATCACCACGAGTTGGGTTGCGGTGTGCTTGGCCGCTCCGGCACCCCGATCGCCAGTTGGTTGATGAACGAGTCGGATCTGATTCTTGCGTTCGGTGTGTCGTTCTCGAACCACACAGGCATCGCCGACTACAAGCCGATCGTCCAAGTCGACTTCGATCCGATGGCGCTCGGCCGCTTTCACCCGGTCACGGTGCCGGTGCAAGGCCATGTCGGCGTCACCGCAACCGCCATTGCCGCATCCCTGCCAGACGATCTGCGGTGCGTCGACCATCGCGATGAAGTCGCGGAGCGCTGGCGGATCTGGCGGGCCGAGAAGCAGAGCCGAATCAGCGACGACCGTTCCGAGGGCATTGGCGCGGCAGCGCTGTTCGACGCACTCAGCCGACTGCTGCCCCCCGATGCCATCATCCCGGTCGATGTTGGCAACAACACCTACTCGTTTGGGCGCTACTTCGAGGTCGATTCCCAAAGTGTGCTGATGTCGGGCTACTTGGGTTCGATCGGGTTCGCTCTGCCAGCGGCCATGGGGGCCTGGGCCGCCACCCAACGACACCCTGACTTCGCGGGCCGACCTGTCGTGTCGATCTCCGGTGATGGCGGATTCGGTCAGTATGCGATGGAACTCACCACTGCCGTGAAATATGGCATGAACATCACCCATGTGATGATGGACAACAACGAGTTGGGCAAAATTTCCAAGGAACAGCGCGCCGCCGACTTCGACGTGTGGCAGACCTCCTTGCACAATCCCGACTTCGCCGAATTCGCAAAATTGTGCGGAGCGAAGGGAATTCGGGTCGAGTCGATCGACGACCTTGATGCCGCCATTGCAGAGGCCGTGGCGTTCGAGGGCCCGGCGCTGATCGACATCGTGACCGACGCGCTTCTCATCTGATTCACTGACCCGATGCAATCGATCAGAGATGTCGAGTCCACCGATCTCGACCAGATTCTCGAGCTCAACAACGCGGCAGTACCCGCGGTCAACAGGCTTGTGAGAAGCGACCTCGATTGGTTCGCCGAAAATGCCCACTCTTTCCTGGTGAAGCCCGACTCTGATGGCGGAGCCGTTGCTTATCTGATTGGTCTCCACGGTCCCGGTGCGGGATATGAGAGCGCCAACTACGAATGGTTCTCGCAGCGCTACGCCCGTTTCGTCTACGTCGATCGAATTGTGGTGGCCGAGCAGGGCCGTGGCAGAGGTATTGGCCAGGCGCTCTACGACGCCTTCGCCGGTCGCGGCCGTGACGATGATCACGACGTGATGTTGGCTGAGGTCAACATCCGTCCGCGCAACGATGTGTCTCTCAAGTTTCATGAGCTCTACGGTTTCGTGTCAGTGGGGGAGCAGGACACCGAAGGCGGTTCCAAGCGGGTCGTGATGCTCGAGATGCGTCTCGATGGCTGACGCACCGGTCGGGGGCGAATTTGCCGCGGGATGGGAGTTGGTCGCCCACACCTTCCGCGACAATTTCTCGGCGCTCGACAACGATCCCGGTGATCTAGGAGCGTCTCTGTGTGTGATCGCCGGCGGTCGCACGGTCGTCGACATGTGGGGTGGCTGGTCGGATCGTCGGCGCACACGTCCGTGGCAACCCGACACCCTCGTCAACTCGTATTCGGTGGGCAAAGGGATCACCTCGGCCGTCGCTCTGGTCGCGTTGAGCCGAGGCCTCATTGAGCTCGACACGCCGCTGCAGAATCACTGGCCGGAACTGAGATCGAGCGCCACGCTCAGGCAGGCCATGAGCCATCAAGCGGGGCTGCCGGCGCTTCGCGACGAGGTGCCGGACGACCTGCCGCTCGACTGGAACGCCATGTGCTCTGCTTTGGCCGCCACGGAGCCGTGGTGGGAGCCGGGCACCGCTCACGGCTATCACACCAACACGTTCGGGTTTCTGGTCGGTGAGCCAATTCGTAGAGCGGCAGGGGCACACCGGTTCGGTGACCTTCTCCGAGAATGGGTGGCACAACCGATCGACGCCGACCTCTGGTTCGGTGTCAGTGACGACGACTTGAGGCGCTGCAGCGAAGTCGATCTGGGCGACGGCCCGGTTGATGCCTCGGCGTTGGGCTGGGGTGATGCCAACGGGGGATTCGACGACGAACATCAGCGAATGATCCATCATGCGTATTTCAATCCGCGCACGCTGAGCGGAATGGGTGTGATCGAGACGGCTGGTTGGCGTCAAGCCGAGGTGCCCTCCACCAATGGGCATTTCACCGCCAAGGGTGTCGCCCGTGTCTACGCATCGTTGCTCGATTCATCGGGGCCGGTCGACCGCGCCGTGTTGCGAGAGGCGACATCGACCCAGGCCGAGGGGATAGACCTGATACTCGGCAAGTCCGCGAGATATGGACTCGGGTTTCAACTCCACCTTGATGAGCGGCCGATCGGTGTCACTCCGGCCTCGTTCGGTCACTTCGGATTCGGTGGTTCCATCGGATTCGCGGATCCGGATGCCGACATAGTGGTCGGTTACTTGCTCAACCGCCCGGGCGACCGATGGCAGATGCCACGGACCCGAAGGTTGCTGGCCGCGTTGCGCTATGCCGTGGGGTCGTGACTGAAATCATGTCTTGCTGACATCGCGGTTGCTCGTGGATCTGAAATACTCCACGCAGTGACTGTGATTGCCGTGCGCGGATTGATGATGCAGTTTGGCCAGCAAAGGGCCCTCGACGACCTCGATTTGACCATACCCAGAGGTGTGACCGGCTTGGTGGGGGCCAACGGTGCTGGCAAGACGACGCTGATGTCGGTCGTGCTGGGTCTGCGTCCGGCCACTTCGGGTTTTATCGAGGTCCTCGACATGAACCCCCAGACTCAGGGTCATTTGATACGTGCTCGTGTGGGCTATGCCCCGGAGCGAAATTTGCTTCCCGAAGACATGCGTGCGGTCGATTTCGTGCGTCATCTTGCTGAAGTTCGTGGGTTG
>JBDNJK010000030.1:0-3808 GCA_041687805.1 Acidimicrobiales bacterium | reverse complement strand
CTGGGCACGCTCAAACTGGTCGAACAACTCGGAATGATCGGAGCTGTGCGCGAGCACCGATAGTTCGTAGGTGCCAGCAAGAAGCCCCATCCGGGGAATGTCAATATCGACTGTTTGTTGGCCGCTCAGTACTCCCAGATCGATCTTTGCGAGATCTGTAGCTATACCGCAGACGTATGTGCCGTCAGCCCGGTGAATGTGGACGGCAATGATTGGGTCGTGGACAGGTTCGGTCATCTCAAATGTGAGTCGAATCTTGGCCGGGTCCCCATTGAGCACCGATCTGACTGGTTGGTCGTCGTCGTCGACGACTTCGACGGAGCTGAATCTGATTGTCCCGGTTCCAGGTCGGTCATCGGAGTGCCCGTCATCGGCAGGTTCTGCTGCGTGGGCAGGAGTCGGCGATGAGAGGGCTGAAGCTTCGTTGACATTGTCGAGGTAGGCATCGACCACGTCGTTCGCATCGCCCTCAATCTGCAATTTGCCGTGGTCCAGCCAAGCGGCGCGGTCGCATATATCGCGGACGAGCCCCAGGCCATGCGTGACAATCACGATTGTGGTTCCATCTCGTCGAAGCTGGTGGAGATGGTCGAAACACTGGCGCTGGAAGTCTTCATCTCCCACTGCCACCACTTCGTCGATGAGGAGGACGTCCGGGTCGACGTTGACGGCGACTGCGAATCCGAGACGTACGTACATTCCGCTCGAATAGATCTTCACCGGGCTGTCAACGAAATCGCCGAGCCCACTGAATTCGATGATCGACTCCATTCGATCGTCTATTTCGCCCCTACTGAGGCCCAGAATTGCTCCGTTGAGGTAGACATTCTCTCGCCCTGTGAGATCGGGATGAAATCCCGCTCCGAGTTCGAGAAGCGCTGCTACTCGACCATGGACCGTGACGTTGCCTGCTGTCGGCCTGTAGATGCCGGCGATCAATCGAAGCAGCGTCGACTTGCCCGAGCCGTTGTGGCCAACGAGTCCGAACGTGGAGCCTGGGCTCACATCGAGGCTGACATCTTCAACGGCCCAGAACTCGTTGGATTTTGAGGCCCCTTGCGTGACGCGTTCCTTCAAGGACCGCGGCCTGTCGATGTGAAGATTGAAGCGTTTGGATACGCCTTCAACCTTGATTGTTGGCTCGCCCACAGGGCTGGTGCGCTCCGCGAACGGATCGGAGGAACCGGTCCCTGCGCCTTCTTCGGCGCGCTGCAACTGGCGAGAATCCACGGTGGAGAGTACCAAACTGACACATGCAATCCGTGTTTCGTGTGACGGCGGAGGCGTGTTGTGTCAGCGCCGTATTCGCAACCGTCGGGCCAGATGTCGCACGGTGGCCGACATGAATCTTGTGACGCCTCCTGCTGCGAGGTTCCGTCGCGAGCGGCGAAGCAGATGGGCGAAACCGGATCGACTCGGTGGACGATGTTGGTCGATGAACCCTTTGGTCATCGGGTCGGAGAGATCCTTGGCGCGGTGTGGATCATCGACAAAGCGACGTAGGGGAGCGGTGGCCTTCTCCCAGATGTATTCGTTGGCGAGTTTCCGTGCGCCTGCCGTAGCGGCTTGCAACGACGCCTCGGAACTGCAGATGTCAACTATCGCGGCAGCCACCGAGTCGACATCACCGCTCTCGACCACACGGCCGGCGCCGGACTCGGCTATGCGATCGGCGAGGCTGTCGCCCCGGGTGGCGATTACCGGTAGGCCCGCCCAGAGGTAGTCGAGAACCCGTGTTCGAAATGAGAATGACGCCTCGATCGACTCGCGGTGAATCGTCACGCCGATGGTGGCGTCGAGCAGGTAGTTCTGCCTCTGGTTGTATGGCACCCATTCGTCGACGAAGAAGATGTGAACCTCGTCCGGGTCGAGCAACGCGGCCGAATCTCTAGCTGACCTGGTGACCTTCATGGTTGGCACGTCGGGGTTTGGGTGAGGGCCAGCCAAGAACACCAATCGAAGGTTCGGGATCGATTCGCTCGCTTTTATCACTGCCTTCTGGAGAGTGATCGGATCGAACCAGTCGTAGATCCCGCCACCCCACAAGAGGACTGGATCGCTGTCGGTGATCGCTGGGAAGAGGTGTCGGAATCCGGGGCCCGATCGCGACGGTGGCTCTGGGTTGATTCCGAATGGCACGACATCGATAAGCGAACGCAAGGTGGGATCCGAAGCGCGGCTAAGGGGATTGATGCGTCCCAGCGAGGCGAGGTGGCCGATCCACATCGCGCGTTGTCGATCTGAGGCGCAAATGAAAAAGTCGCCTCGCGTCATCTGGTCAGCCAACGTTGCGAGCGTGCCTTCTATGTCGTCGAGGGCGCGCAATTGGTCGTCGTGTTCGAGTTGGAGAGCCTCCAGATGAAACGGGTCGTAGAGATCGACGACGATCTTGACAGGCTGGTCACGGAGCCAAGGGTGACGAACCATCACGGCACCCTGTAGGAGAACGACGTCGGCGGATTCGACCAGCGGCCTGAGATCGGATCCGTCGGGGGCGCACTTGACAGACGGGATCTCAACAGAGCCACCAACCGTGGACACAAGCGTCACGTCGTGGGACAGTGCTATCTCGCGAGCGATTTCGACGGCCCGAATGGCTGGTCCGGCCATCTTCACGCCGAGTACATCATCGGTGATGACGAGCAATCGGGTAGGTCGGTTCGCCGCAGTCACTGGGTGCTTCTCTTCAGAAACTCAATGGTTCGCTCAATGGAGTGGGACTGGAGAATGGATTTGGTGGCTCGACTTGCGTTTGCCGCAGCGAGATCGGGTTGACCCAACACGAATCGGATTGCTTCCACGGCGGAATCGTGATTGGGGTCGAGCCACATGCCATCGGGAGGATATGGGGTGGCTCCGTATCCAACTCTCACCGTCGAGGCGTCGACGATGATTGCGTTGTCGCTGTTGCAAAAATCAGCCGGACCGGTGCCGGCGGTGACGATTACGGGCGTACCCAAAGTCATCGCGTGGGCGATCGACAATCCAAATCCCTCGGATCTGTGCAGCGAGATGTAGCAGTCAGCAGCCTGTGTCATGGCCGACAGCTCGCCCGGGTCGACGTAGCCATCGAGGAACACGACGTCTGGTCGACTACGCGCAAGATAACGAAGCCGCTCGGACTCTGTTGGGACCCGGTCGCCATTGATCGATTTACAGACAAGCACTGGGCCGGATTCTCGCGGTACTGCGTCGCAGAATGCTCGGATCAAGCCATCAACATTCTTGCGTTGCACCACGCTGTGGAAATCGAAGCTGAACATGAACACTGGTCGGTCGGCGGGAACCCCAAGAAGCCCTCGACCATCGCCGCATGGCGCTGGAGGTATGACCGGGATCGGAAACACCCTCACCGGTCGGGTCGTGGCTTCGCGAAATACGTCCGCAGAATATGTGCTGCCAGTCCAAATCTCTTCGACACGTTCAATCCCACGCTCCATATCGGGAGTGATCGTGTCGGTCTCCCAGAAGAAAACCCCGGTGGTGTATCTGTCCTGGGTGTAGGAGGGCCACCGCGAGTCGAGGAAACGGGCGATCCGGTCGGCATTTATGCATGCGATATTGAACTGGTGTGTCGGCTCGTCGTCAGCAGGAACAAGCCCTTCAGCTTTCCGGCTCGAGGTGTCGAGCGCGTACTGGACCGCCACAGGTATGCCGGCCGCATTCAGCGACTCATGTAAGAGCCGGCCCACTTCGCCAACTCCCAGATCTGCATTGAGATACCCGGAGAGGTTCACACCGGTTGCGAACAATCGCGTCTCCGGGGTGATGTCGACCGCTGAGTCGGGAGCGCCAGAAAGCAGCGGCG
>JBDNJK010000029.1:0-11463 GCA_041687805.1 Acidimicrobiales bacterium | reverse complement strand
GATCTGCGACCTCGCACTCCATGGCTCGTGCGATGATCGCTGCCACGTATCCGCCGTTGGGTCCGGCGATGATGTTCCATGACTCAAGTATCTCGGTGGTATAGATCCCCTCGCCGAGACTACGCACAGCCGTATCTGAATCGAATCTGTTTACGGGTGATCCTTGGTCTGGGCTCATTTCGTCACAGTCTCGGTCGTGCTTGAGTCGGCGAATTTCGCAAACAGCAGCACGGCCAACATCGCTGAGATGGCGAGTGCGGTAGGGGCGAACCAATCCGACGAGCCTGGCCAATCGAGCCCGGTGCCGGAAACAACCTCCGACTGATTCTTGCTGATGACACCAACACCGTTGGGCCACGGCCAAAGCACACGCATCGACCCGACCATGATCCCTATGAGCCCTGCCATGACCGGTTCGAATGCCTGGTCGAGGATTCGACCGAGAAGGCTTGAGAAGAGTGCCAGGCCGATCACTGCTCCGAGTGCGACCAGTGCGGCATTGCCGAGGGCACGATCGTCGACTGCGCCGATCACCGCCGAATACATGCCGAGCATGAGCAAGATGAACGATCCGGAGATGCCTGGCAGGATCATGGCGCAGATGGCGAGAGCGCCAGCGCCGAAGAACGCGATCGGTGATGGGTCGGCGACCGGCCCGGATTGGAATCCAAGGAGCGCGAACACCACCAAGCCGATGACGCTCATGATGGCCAGATTGCGAGCTGACCGGGAATCGATGAGGCGTATGGCGACGATCACTGATGCCGCAACCAGACCGAAAAATAGGCCGGCCATGTTCTCGGGGTTGTCGTGCAGTTGGGTCTGTATCAGTGATGCCAAGCTGACTACCGCCAACAAGATGCCAGCCAGTAGCGGGACTATGAACCCAAGGTCGATCGCTCTGACCCGGTCTCGAAATTCGGCGAGGTTGCCCTTTAGGAGAGCCGCGAGCGCTCTTGCACCGTCACGAATCGTGTCGATGAGTGTCTCGTATATGCCTAGGACGAGGGCGACGGTGCCGCCGGACACCCCCGGCACAACATCAGCCGAACCCATGGCAAAACCGCGAATGGCCTGCTTTAAAGTCTTTGGGATCACGAGGGGTGAGGGTACCGTCGAGTGCCATGGTCACCGCGGAGTCAGATTGGATAAGAGGCAGTCTCGTCGACCTTGATGGCGTGTCTCTATGGGCCGATATCCAGGGTCCGGCCGATGCCCCGGCCGTCGTGCTGCTTGGCGGCGCAGATAGTCCCGGGTTTCGGTGGACTCCGGTGTTCGTAGCGCCCCTTCTGGCTGACGGATATCGCGTGCTCAGATTCGATCACCGTGACTCCGGGCGATCGACGATGTTGGGTCGGGATGCCGCTTACAGGCTCGATGACCTGGCGGCAGATGTGCTCAAGTTGATGGACCACTTCCAGATTTATGAGGCCCATCTGATCGGTAGGTCGATGGGCGGGATGATCGCCCAGCTGCTTGCGCTTGGTCATCCGCGTCGAGTTGTGTCGCTCACCCTGATTTCCACCACTCCAGGGGCGGGCGACGAGCGGCTTCCCGGGCCGGATGAAGCGTTCGTCGACCAAATGGTCAACCGACTATTCGACGGTCCCCCTACCGACGATCAAGGTCGGGTGAGCTGGATCATCGATCTCTACAAGGCGCTTTGCGGAACTATCTATCCCTTCGACGAGGGCGCCCACACCAAACTGGCGAAGGCTGAGATAGCTACCGGATGGGCCGATGCCACAGGCCACGGTGTAGCCGTCCATTCGTCAGCGTCGCGCCTTGACCGCCTCGGCCTGATCGACGCTCCCACGTTGGTGGTTCACGGGACGGTAGATCCGGTCTACCCGCTCGCCCATGGCTTGGAACTGGCCGAGGGAATTCCTGGAGCAGTGATGATCGAGATCGACGGGCTGGGCCACGAATTCCCCGACGCGTTGGTAGCCGACGTATGGCCGGTGGTGAGTCTGCATCTCGTCGAAAGCGAAAAATTGTCGGGCTGATTTGTTGTGAGACGCGGAACGAGGCGCTCCGGGGCTGGAGCGCCTCGCCCACGAAGGAAGGACTCAGAAGTTCTCCACCATCAAATCTAGGTTGTCTCTCTTGGACGCTTCTCCATGCGCCTATAGGGCGCTAAGGGTGCGAGAAGTCCGTGGGAGCGGTCCCGGTTTTCAGATGAAGTTCACCAAGTTTTACGCCCCAGAGTCGACGTTCCCCGCTGGCCGGGTCGGTCCGTCGTCGGTGCGTCTCCAACCTCCCTTCATCACCGAGCCGTCAGGAAGTCGAGGCTTTGCCTCGAGCGGGTATTCCTTACCGACTCGTCGTATGTGATGTATTGAGATTCGCGCCGCAACGGCCCCACGTCAAGGGGAACCGCTCTGGGTAGTCAGATCAGCTGATCTGACTGGCGAGGCTCCGGTTCTTGATCTTGGCCTTGACATAGTCGCGGTTCATGAACGCGATGAAGTCGAGGGAGATTTCCTTGGGACAGGCTTCGTGGCATTCGCCGTGATTGGTGCACGAGCCGAAGTACTGTTCCATCGTCTCGACCATGGCTTCGGTGCGCTTCCAACGCTCGGGCTGACCCTGCGGTAGCACGTTGAGGTGATGGAGCTTGGCCGCGGTGAACAGCTGAGCAGCCGAGTTGGGACACGCCGCCACACAAGCCCCACATCCAATACACGCTGCTGCATCCATCGATGTCTCGGCGACATCCTTGGGGATCGGTAGAGAGTTGGCATCTTGGGGTGTGCCGGTGGGTACGGATATGTAGCCACCGGCCTCGATGATCCGATCAAGGGGCGAACGGTCGACCACGAGGTCCTTGATGACCGGGAACGACTTGGCCCTCCACGGTTCGACGGTGATCTCGTCGCCGTCGTTGAACTTCCGCATGGTGAGCTGGCAAGTGGCAGTGGCCTTCTGAGGCCCATGAGCTTGCCCGTTGATCATGACACCGCATGTGCCACAAATTCCTTCGCGGCAATCGTGAGGAAAGTTGATTGGTTCGATGTCGTCGTCGAGAAGGTTCTCGTTTACGGCATCAAGCATCTCCATGAATGAAGCTTCCGCAGAGATCTCCTTGGCATCCACTTCGAGAAACGAACCTGGAGCGTCTGGGCCGTCCTGTCGCCAGAGGCGCAGCTTGAAGTTGAGGTGGTTGCTCATTTGTAGCTCCTCTGGCTCAGCTTGATGTTGTCGAACACGAGAGGCTCCTTGTTGAGCTCCTGAGGTGTGTCGGGTCCCTTCCACTCCCAAGCCGCTACGTATGAGAAGTTGTCGTCGTCGCGGAGCGCCTCGCCCTCATCGGTTTGCGATTCGACTCGGAAGTGGGCGCCGCATGACTCCTCGCGGTGGAGTGCATCGCGCACCTCCAATTCGGCGAACTCCATGAAATCGTCGACTCGATTAACTTTCTCGAGAGACTGGTTGAGGCCGTTGGCTGTGCCGAGAACCTTGACGTCCTTGCGGAATTCTTCCCGAATGGCAGGAATTTCGGTGAGCGCCTTCTCAAGCCCAGATTTGTCGCGGGCCATTCCGCAATAGTCCCAGAGGACCTTGCCGAGTTCTCGGTGGTAGTAGTCGGCCGATTTCGTGCCCTTGACCGACAACCAGCGGTTGGTGCGATCGGATACTCCGGTAACTGCTTTGTTGAAGACCGGGTCGCTGGTGGGCACCGGTGTCTCCCCGAGCTTTCCGGCTAGATAGTCGCCGATTGTGTAAGGCAGAACGAAGTAGCCGTCGGCGAGACCCTGCATGAGCGCTGATGCACCGAGTCGGTTGGCTCCGTGATCGGAGAAGTTGGCTTCGCCGAGGGCATATAGGCCAGGCACGGTGGTCATGAGGTTGTAATCGACCCACAAGCCGCCCATCGAATAATGAGAAGCCGGGTAGATACGCATTGGCTGGCCGTAGGGATCTTCGCCGGTAATCCGTTCGTACATGTCGAACAGATTTCCGTAGCGTTCCTTGATGACCTCGGCGCCGTCGCGGGCAATGGCATCGGCGAAGTCGAGGTAGACCCCGTTTTTCAAGGCGCCGACACCGTGACCTTCATCTACGACGGTCTTGGCATTGCGCGATGCGACATCGCGGGGAACCAAGTTTCCGAATGTCGGATACTTCTCTTCAAGGTAGTAGTAGCGCTCGGCTTCGGAGACTGAAGCCGCTCCACGGGTCTCGTCGACATCCCGCGGCACCCAAATACGGCCGTCGTTTCGCAGCGACTCAGACATGAGCGTGAGCTTCGACTGGAACTCGTCGCCGGCAGGAATGCACGTCGGGTGGATCTGGCTGTAGCAAGGGTTGGCGAACGCCGCGCCTTTGCGATGAGCCCGCCACGAAGCCGTGACGTTGGAGTTCATTGCGTTGGTCGACAGGAAATAAGCGTTGGCGTAGCCGCCAGTTGCGAGCACGACAGCGTGGCCGCTGTGGGCCGACACTTGACCGGTGAGCATGTCGCGAACGACGACCCCACACGCCTCGCCGTCTTTCTTCACAATGTCGAGCACATCAGAGCGGTTGTAGAGAGTGACCTTGCCAGTGGCGATTTGCGCGGCCATGGCTTGGTATGCACCAAGCAGGAGTTGCTGGCCGGTCTGGCCTCGGGCATAGAAGGTGCGGCTCACTTGTGCGCCACCGAACGACCGGTTGGCGAGTAGGCCACCGTATTCACGGGCGAACGGCACGCCTTGGGCGACGCATTGGTCGATGATGTTGACCGATACCTGCGAAAGACGCCACACGTTTGCTTCGCGTGATCGAAAATCGCCGCCCTTGACCGTGTCGTAGAACAGTCGTTTCACGGAGTCGGCGTCGTTGCGGTAGTTCTTGGCGGCGTTGATTCCGCCCTGCGCAGCGATCGAATGAGCGCGGCGAGGTGAGTCGTGGAAGGTGAAGACCTTGACGTTGTAACCGAGTTCGGCCAGCGAGGCGGCCGCAGATGCGCCGGCAAGGCCAGAGCCGACCACGATCACTTCGTACTTGCGCTTGTTGGGTGGGTTGACGACCTTCATCGAGAAGCGGTGCTTGTCCCACTTCTCGGCGAGTGGGCCGTCCGGGACCTTGGAGTCGAGGTTGATCATGACGCGACCTCCAGGACCGTCGTTGGGGAGAGTGGGGCGATCGCCCCATCGGTGTCTTGTCCGGCGGCAGGGGTGGTGCGGTTGTCCTCGCTGATGAGGCCAGCTTGCACCATCACAGGGAAGCTGAGATTGCCGGCGAGGATCATCACGCTCAGGCCCGTGGCGAGGCCGCGGCGGGCGCTGTTGTAGCGCGGGTTGTTGATACCGAGGCTCTGGAACAGCGACCATGTGCCGTGGTAGATGTGGACCGCGAGGGCCACGTTGGCGACGACATAGATGATCGCTACCGGGATGGAGCTGAGCGACTCGCTCATGTTGTGGTAGACGTCACCGCGAATGTAGGTGTCGCCCAGCCACCAGCCCCAGGTGAGATCGGCGAGGTGGAAAAACAGGTAGAGCAGGATGATCGGGCCGGTCCAGCGCATGGTGCGGCTGGCGAAGTTGGCGGCGATGTAGTCGCGCTTGCTCTGGTACTTCTCGTTGGACGCCTCGCTCATGCGATTGAGCGACCACGCGCTGTGGATGTGGAGCACGAACATGCCACTGAGGCCGATCCGCAGGATCCAGAGCAGCAGGGTGCGGGGGATCAGATTTCCGCCGAGGTCACGCAGAGCCTCGCCGTATTCGTTTACCTCCAACGGGCTCTGGTAGATGTGGAGGTTGCCGATCATGTGGACGAGCACGAACCCAACCAGCCCGATGCCGGTGAGGGCCATGATGTATTTCTTGCCCACAGCCGTCTGGTAGAGGTTGATCGGCCACGGCAGCTCTCTGCCGCGTTTGCGGAGGGGTTTTACCCGACCGCGCGAATCAGATCGCGAGATGGTTTGTGCCATGCCCGAACTTCCTTGTCGATTGTCTCTGGTCGGCGCCACCGTAGTGCGGCATTCAACACTTGGCGCAAGTCAGGAGTTGTACGGATGTGGGAGCCTCAGATGAGCTGAGACCTGTAGTGGTTGTGTGCGACGATCTCGGTGGAGACGAGCTTGAATTCGAGTTTTAAGTTGCCGGTTTTGTGGTCGGCTTCATGCGGAATCTCGACTTTGAAGTTTCCGATGAATGAACAGTCGTCGGAGGCCACCGTGCCGCCCCACCGTTGCGTCTTGATCGCAGTTTCGTTGATCGAGGCGGTGGCAGTGATGACGGCGCCGTCGATGTCGTGGTGCAGGTCGGAGACCACGTGAACTGCCACTGCGATGGTGTCACCTCGATGGGCCATTACGGGCAACGGATCAGAGACAACGATTACTGGCCGGCACGCCTCGACCAGAGCATTCCAGGCAGGTTTCTCACGGCGACCACGAGTTAGAAGTCCAAACCCTCCATCGGAGGAGGCATCGGCCAGATAGTGGTGGATGAACCCGCCGGTGGGCCGGTATTTCAGCCGTCGCAGCTGCTCGATCGTCGACCTCACGATGTTGGCCTGAGCGGCTTCGGTCAGTCGGGCCCAATCGGTGCCGTTGTTGAAATGGACAGGGTCGACCATATGTAGAAGCGGCGCGGTCGGGGCTCCGACACCGGCGCCCACGACATCCCACGCGATGTCGGGCCAAGTGGTGCCTACAAGGGTGTCTGAGTCTGGGTCGACAGTGGCGGCCCCAAAAGCCGATACGAAGCGTCCCATGCGAGGAAATCGTGAGATCCAACCGGTGAGGTCGGATGCGCGACCACCCGCCCAGCCAAACCAGAAGCTGCTGGTGGTGCCGTCGAGTTGGGGAAAGTGGGGCGGCACGCCGGTGTGGGCGACGATCGGCCGCGACCCATCGGCGCGTTCCATCACTCGCTTGACTGTGCTGTCGAGCACCGCTCGATTCCATGACGGCAACTGCTGGCTCATCACCGCCGGCGTGGCGAGAGGCTGCTCGGGTCGGCGCTGTGGTTCGTCATGAGCGCACCAGATCGCTACAGATGGGTGATGGGCGAGTAGATCGACGGCTTCACGCGTTTGCCTCACGGCTTGCTTGCGGACTCCGCGAGCCATGAGACCTCGCAATGGCATGTCCTGCCAAACCAAAAGGCCCAACTCGTCGGCTCGGTCGTAGAGCTCGGGCCTGGCGATGTGGGTGTGGCATCTCACAAGATCGAGGCCGGCTGCTCTGACCGCCTCGAGGTCGTCGGCGATCATTTTCGGGTCGGCATCACCAGGGCGAGCTGTGGTGGGCAGCTTCGATATGCCCTTGATGAACATTTCGGTGTCGTTGACTGTCAGGCGCCAGTTGTCCATACGCACCGAACGGAAGCCGATGCGGCAGCTTCGTTGATCGTTGGCTTGCCCATCTATCAAGAGCGTGCATGTGAGGTCGTGGAGCGGTTGGGCTCCAAGGGAGTGCGGCCACCAGAGATCGGGTTCGGGTACTTCGAAGGTCCATTCGACGCGGTTCTCGCCGGTGGCCGCGTGATGAAGGAACTCGTGGTCGTGCCCGGCCACCTCGGTCCGCAACACAACGGGGCCAGACAGGGGGGTGTCGAACACACACCGCATCGTGATCTTGGCTCGTGTGGGGTTGGCGTCAGAGCACACCGCGCGGAAGTGCTGGATTGAGCTGCATCCGCTCTGGCGGACGGTGACCGGTCGCCAGATGCCACCAGGGTTGAGGCCTGCCGCGCCGCTCAGTTCCGGGTCGAGGAATGCCCCGAGCATGTCGGTGCGTGAGTTGGGGTCGCCGTAACGCGGGCATGACACGTCGACGGCCAGAAGATGTTCGCGATGCGAGCGCAGCAGGTCGGTGATCTCAAATGAATGCGGGACGAAATACCCCTCGGTGTCGCCCACGTAGGCACCGTCGAGCCAGACGTCGCCTTGCTGACAGATCCCGGCGAAATCGAGCCAGCTTCGATGGTCATCATCGGGTCCGTCTGACTCGAATCGGAATCGGTGCAACACCACACGCTCTTCGGCCAATTCCGGAGCGTGCGCCCAGTGTCCAGGTACGTCTGTTTGATACCAAGCTCGATCGTCGAGTTGGGGTTCGTGGAATGTGCGGCGCAGTTCTTCGTGGGCGGCTACTGCCCTCCACGAGCCCGAGAGATCCATTGGAGGCACGGTAGCCCGGCGGGCTAGCCTCGCCGTCATGTCGAAACCAGAGACTCTCGGGGCACTGCGTGCGAGCGGTTGGGAATCGGTGCCGATTCGCACCGAGATTCGCCGCAATGCCATCGAGAGAATTCGAGCCGGAGAGCCGCTGTTCCCCAACGTTTTGGGCTACGAGAACACTGTGTCGCCCCAGTTGGAGAACGCCCTGCTGGCTGGTCACGACATCATCTTTCTGGGCGAGCGGGGTCAGGCCAAGACTCGAATGATCCGCGGCCTCAGCGGGCTCCTCGATGAGTGGATGCCGATTGTCGCCGGGTCGGAGATCAACGACGATCCCTACGCTCCGATCTCTCGATTCGCCCGAGATCTGGTCGAGGAGCATGGCGACGACACTCCGATCGGATGGGTGGTTCGAGATGATCGATACGGAGAGAAATTGGCGACCCCCGACACCTCCATCGCCGATCTGATTGGTGAAGTCGATCCCATCAAGGTGGCAGAGGGTCGCTATCTCGCCGACGAGTTGGTGCTCCACTACGGATTGGTTCCGCGCACCAATCGTGGAATATTTGCGATCAATGAACTGCCGGATCTTGCCGAGCGGATCCAGGTGGGACTGCTCAATGTCCTGGAGGAACGCGACGTTCAGATTCGCGGTCACAAGGTCAGGCTGCCGTTGGATGTGATGCTGGTGGCATCGGCCAACCCTGAGGACTACACCAACCGCGGACGGATAATCACTCCACTCAAGGACCGGTTCGGATCTCAGATCCGCACCCATTATCCGCTCGACATCGACACCGAAATTGCGATCGTCCAACAGGAACGTGTGCATCCGGAATTGAGTGATCTGGAGATCACCATTCCCTCGTTCATGACCGAAATTATTGCCCAGGTCACGTTTGCTGCGCGGGCCAGCGCCCATGTGTCACAACGTTCCGGCGTTTCCGTGCGGTTGTCGATCGCCAACGAAGAAGTGATGGTGGCCAACGCCATGCGTCGCACTCTTCGCTCGGGCGGGTCGCACGCCGTGCCGCGCATCGTCGATCTCGATGCGCTTCCCGCAGCCACCTCGGGGAAGGTCGAGATCGAGACTCTCGACGAGGGCCGCGACGGAGAAATCCTCGCCAATCTCGTCCGGTCGGCAGTGTTGGCCGTCTTCAAGCAGAGGGTGTCTCCCGAGACTCACCGTGCGATCGTCGATGCATTTGAGAGCGACCTCGTTGTCGACACAGGCGAGGATGTCACCGACGCTGCCTACGCATTACTGATCGAGAAGGTGCCGGCTCTTGCCGTTCCGGTCGGCGAGTTGATCAGCGATGAGGACGCTGCGGAGTCGCCGGCGATGGTCGCCAGCGCCGCAGAATTCGTGTTGGAAGGGCTGCACCTCGCCAAGCGGCTCAACAAGGACTCTTCCGGCGGCCGAGCCCAGTTCAGAGCGCGCTGAACACGCCGGCGTCGAAAACCACTCGGTCTCCTACACGGGTCTGAAAGAGGTATTGGTCGCCGTTGTCCCACATGTGGACGTCTAGTCGCTCGCCGGGCATCACTGGCGACTTGAATCTGCCGCC
Source organism: Acidimicrobiales bacterium (assembly GCA_041687805.1). Lineage (GTDB taxonomy): Bacteria > Actinomycetota > Acidimicrobiia > Acidimicrobiales > Aldehydirespiratoraceae > SZUA-87. Next base: position 1,771 of record JBDNJK010000029.1, on the reverse strand, counting down.
CATGGCTCCGAATTTGTCGACGTTGCTGTCGCAGAGTGTGTGGAGCAGCGCTCGGCCGGTGACTCCGAATGTGCAGAGGCCGTGGAGGATTGGTCGGTCAAAACCTGCCATGGCCGCGAACGTCGGATCGGCGTGGAGAGGGTTGCGGTCGCCATTGAGCCGATACAGCAGGGCTTGGTCGGTGCGAGTGTCGTAGCCGGTGACCTGATCGGCCGGCCGATCAGGAAGTTGCCAAGTGGAAGACGGCCCGCGTGAGCCTCCCCAGCCGCCTTCACCGGAGATGAACAAGCCCGAACGACTGGTCCACAGCGGATTGCCGTCGGTATCGGTGGCCTCCGTTTCGATGTAGACGAGAGCTGCCTTGCCCTTGTCGTAGATGTCACCGACGTTGACGCGGGCCATCGCCTTGCCCGCTGGGGGAAGGGTCTGGTGGAGTTGGATGTGTTGTTCGCCGTGGAGCAAGGCGGCCAAGTTGAAGTCACCGAAATCTGGCATACCGCCGGTCGCCATCACCACGACTTGGGTGGGAAGTGCTGCCTGGTTCACGCCCTTAGCGTTCTCCGTCGTGAATTCCAGTTCGAATCCTGTGGGGTCAGTCTGGCCTGCTCCGACACCCAGCGCGTAGAGCAGGCTGTCGGTCGAGGTCCACGTGATCTCTTTCGGTTCGCCGACCGTGCCAGCGGCGTCGGGGTTTATGGGCATCGTGGTTCTCCGATTCGGGCGGGGGCTGACTAGTAAATCTTGGCGTTGAGAGCGGCCATTGCCATCGCCACTGCTCGGTCTTCGAGAAGCGCATCGCTGTGTGAGCCGGTCTTGGTGCGATTGGTGGTGGCGACCGTGGTGATGAGGCCGATGGCACCGCCAACAAGAACCGTTCCTTGTTCGGCGTCGATCTCGGGACGCACGGTCAGGAGCACGTCGACCCATTCGTCGCGCCATGCCCTGAGTCTCTTGCTCATCGGAGACCGTCGGGCCGGGTTGAGGTGGCGGGCCTCGCTGGTCCAGACCGAAATGAGCGCCGACCGTTGGATCGCAACGCGGGCGTAAGCGCGTAGGAAGGCTTCAAGCAGAACTTCTGACTCGGCACCGGACGCGAGGGCGACCTTGTTGGCCGAGTAAACCTCGTCGGCCGCGAGCCGAATCGCGTCGAGGAGTATTTCCTCCTTGGAGGAGAAGTGACGGTAGATCGCCGGACCGCTCACGTCGACCGCCTCGCCGATGTCGTCGACTCCCGTGGCGGGATAACCGTTCTGGTGGAACAGGTTGATAGCGGCTTCGAGGATCAGATCTCTACGGTTGGACGGACGGCGAGGTCCGCCGTTACTGCTTGCGTTTGTGGTCGAATCACCGCTCATGGTTAGCGAACGTTAACAAAGGGGTGGTGTTGCACGCCACAGCCAGTCATCACTCGATTGGCACTTTCCTCTGGTGGCCTGTGGGCAACTTCGTCCACGACCGTACGGATAGGAGGCGCCGTGCTGGATGAGTCGAGCTCGATAACTGACGAGGCATGTCGAATCCCACTCTGGCAGTGCGTTGTCTTTTTGAACGGATGCGGAATGCTCAAATCGACATTGCTTGGCATGGAACTGTTCGTGAACCGCCCCCGCGGGCCCCAAGCCCTACCTCCTGATAGCGCAACACTTGTAGAGGAGGTCGAGATACTGCGAGATTTCTATCTGTGGTGCTTTGAAAACGGATGGACTGATGAGCACCTTGCTCACGCATTGGACGCAGCGAAGATCTCTTGAGGCGTATCTGCCCAGCGTGG
>JBDNJK010000121.1:0-84500 GCA_041687805.1 Acidimicrobiales bacterium | reverse complement strand
GTCGAACCTGGCAACAGGTCCAGCCCGAGTAGCTCAGTTGGTAGAGCAGCTGTCTTGTAAACAGCAGGTCGCAGGTTCAATTCCTGTCTCGGGCTCTCCCCCTCTCCCCTGTTTTTGTGAACCCTCGATGCTGCCTAGGCAGCATCGAGGGTTCACAAAAACAGGGGGTTAGGTGCGGAGGCGGCTGATTTCGAAACATGCGACGGCGGCGGCGGCCGAAACGTTCAACGAATCGAGCACACCGCTCATCGGGATCGACGCGACAGTGTCGCAGCGAGACCTCACCAACCTCGACAACCCCGGTCCCTCCGCCCCCAGAACCAGAGCGACCGGCTGATCAGCCACAGGCAGATCGTGGATAGTGCGATCGCCGCCCGCATCGAGGCCAACCGTCCACACGCCAGCCTCACGCATTGTGGCCATGGCCGCCGGAAGTCCGGCCACGAGCGTCATACGAAGATGTTCCACCGCGCCGGCAGCCGACTTGGCCACGGTGGGAGTGATGTGGGCGGCCCTGTGCCGAGGCAACACCACACCAGTGACGCCAGCGCAATCAGCGGTGCGCAGAATCGCCCCGAGATTGCCGGGATCGGTGATCCCATCAAGCAGCAACAGAAATGGGCGCGTGCCGTCAAAGTCATCGACCAGCAAGTCGGCCAAATCGACTGGTCTGAGGGGTGCAGCCATAGCCATGACCCCTTGCGCACCCTCGGTGCGGGTCATCGAATCGAAATGACCCCGAGCGACTTCGCGAACCGTGACCCTCTGCTCTTCAGCCAGACCGATGATGTCGTCGAGAATCGGTGCAGAGTCGAGATCGCTGCTCAGCACTATTTCGAGAGTTCGGCGGGTGCCGGCCAGCAAAAGTTCGCGCACGGCATGGCGACCCTCGACCTGCTCACCACCAAGACTGCCTTCGCGATTCGACCCACCCGACTTCGCCCCACGTTGAATCGGCGTCGTACCGCGCTGACCTGGGCCGGGTTGACGGCGCTGTTTGGGCTTCCGCGGACCCCCGCCCCTGGATCCCGGACCGCGTTGCGTCCGGCCGCTCATCGCGCCACCAATGCCACAGCCCAAGCCACAATGCCTTCGCCCCTGCCAAACGAGCCGACCCCTTCAGTGCGGCGGCCTTTGACACTCACCGGTGCGCCCACCACGGCGCTCAGATTCTGCTGCATCTTGTCCTTCACTGGTGCGAGTTTCGGATTGTCGAGAACCACCGCACAGTCGATATTTGCCGGAGTCCATCCGGCCGATCGAACTTCCTCGGCGGCGTGTTCGAGCAACTTCAAGCTATCGGCACCCGCAAATCTGGGATCGGTGTCCGGGAACATCTGGCCGATGTCTCCGAGCCCGGCTGCCCCCAAGAGCGCGTCGATGCACGCATGAGCGACCACGTCAGCATCGCTATGACCCACAAGGCCTGGCAGCCCATCGAACCGGATTCCACCCAGCACCAATATCCGCTCCGGATCGTCGCTCGTGCGGTGAACATCGAAGCCCTGCCCGACTCTGAATGGAATCGAAGGGGTGCCGTTCTCTGCGCTGGTTGTCATGTGATGTCCCTACGTCGTGCCAGCACCTGGCGTGCGAATTCAAGATCGGACGGTTCCGTAATCTTGAGATTGTCAGATTCTCCGTCGACCAACACAACAACGCCACCGGCCTGCTCCACCAGAGCCGAGTCGTCGGTGGCGTCTGCACCACTGGCATGTGCCGAACGCAATGCTTCTGCCCGAAAGGCCTGAGGAGTCTGCACGGCGACCAACTCGGATCGATCCACAACGCCGCCGGATCGGCGACGAATCGTGTCGACCAACGGCACCACCGGCACAGCGGCATCGGCGCCCCCGGAAATCGCCGCGATCAGCCGCTCATAGATTTCGTCTGTGGCGAGAGGTCTGGCGCCGTCGTGTACAAGAATCACGTTCGCCTCGGCAGGAACGACTGCAAGCCCCGCTCGAACAGACCCGGCGCGGGTGTCGGCACCTGCCACCACCACAATTACACAACCACGACCCAAAGATGTCACGTCGTGTCGTCCGTTCGCCACGAGGGCTGACGGCAACACCACCACAACCCCGGTACTGTGCGCGGCCGCGACACTGACGGAGCGATCGACAACCCGTTCACCAGCAAGATCCTGGAATTGCTTCGGAGCTCCGAACCTGCTTGCAGTACCTGCCGCTACTACAACCGTCCAAATGTTGGACCCATCAATGCTTGTGATCATTCGTTCCACTCAACACGACTGCTGAGCCACATGTCACTAGTGTGGTGCTCGATCATGCCTGACACCAGCCTTCTCAAGTCGACTCTACTTTTCCAGCACCTCAACGACGAGGAACTCGACAACATAGCCAGTGTCGCAGAAGAGAGAGTTCTTCGTCGCGGCGATGTTATCTTCGCCGAGCAGGAGAGGCCTGATCATCTCTACATAGTCGTCAGTGGCCGAATCGCTATCGCCAACAGGTCTATCGACGGTCGCGAATCCATGGTCGCATTGATGGAACCAGGCGATCTGTTCGGTGAGATGGGATTGTTCGACGACTTCGGTCGGTCGGCAGAGGCCCGTGCCTTGGAACCGTCAAAGGTTGTGTCGATCCCCTACAGCCCTGTTCGCCAGCATTACGACGACCGCCCCGAATCTCTATGGAGCGTCGTAAGACTTCTGGCGACACGACTTCGCTCGATGGACGCCGCCTTGGCCGACTCGGTGTTCTTGGATGTCACCGGACGAACTGCCAAGCGACTCCTCGAGCTGGCAGGTGATGAAGAAGAATTTGTGCTGCCGGTTACTCAAGAAGAACTAGCCGGAATGGTTGGGGCCAGTCGAGAGCGCGTCAACAAGGCAATCGCCTCGTTCGTGAAGCTTGGATGGCTGGCCCAATCGGATCGCCGCTACCGAATCACCAACCGCGAGCAGCTCCAAATCAGGGCGCGCTGAAACTCAAGAGGCACTCAGCCGCTTCAGGACCACAACCAGTCTGAGGCGCGATCCCACGCGTCGGCAGCGTCGTCAACCCGATGCGCCGGACGATCCGGGTCGTGGACGAAGCCGTGTTCGGCATTTTTGTACTCCTCCACTTGCGCACCAACGCCGCGCAGAGCCGAAATATCCTCCGGGGGCGTGTAGGCGTCGAGGTTGCCGACCACCGCCATCACCGAAGCGGCATCGCCCTTGCGGAGATGATCAAGCGGCTCGCCCTGCCCGGGTCCTTGCCAAGACGGTGGAACTTTGATCATTCCGTAGAACGGAACCAAACGATCGAATCGGTGCGTGGACGCAGCCTTGAGCGCATACATGCCCCCCATACAAAATCCGATTGCCCCCACGCGCCGCCCACCGACAACATCGGCTGCCGCGACCATGTCGGCGAGAACATCGTCGTCGTTCATGGCGGAGGCGGCGTCGAATCGCTGTTGTAGAACGAGATGTTCACGACCGGGATAGAGCTCGATCGCACAGACCCGACACGACCAGTCGGAAACCAATCGTTGGACCAGAGAGTCGAAGAGCGGGCGCAGCCCGAAAATATCGGGGACGATCACCAGGCCACGGTCGCCGACCTCTCCGGCCAGTTCAGCCGGGTTGCCGGACGGGAGTTGGATTCTCATCGCCCCATCATGTCAGCGGATTACCACCCACGTCGGCCAATGCAACCGCCGCAGCCAGAGTTGGAGCGCGCATGACCTCGAGCCCGTCGATCTGTCTGCTCACAGCGCTCGGCACGATCGCTCTCTTGAAACCATGGCGGGCTGCCTCGGCCAGTCTGCGATCTTGATGACCCACCTGGCGCAATTCGCCACCCAACCCGACCTCTCCGATCACGACCAGATCATCACCAATGGGCATGCCGGTGAGAGATGAGGCCACGGCGAGCGCCAGGGCCACATCGGCTCCCGGATCGACAACCCTGGCTCCGCCGACAGCCAACGCGTAGACATCAAATTTCGATACAGAAAGACCCACGCGGCGCTCGAGCACGGCCAGCAACATGGCCAGCCGACCCTGGTCGACCCCCTGAGCGCTGCGACGCGGGGTAGCCAGCGAGGATCCGGCAACCAACGCCTGCAGTTCGATCAGCATCGGGCGTTGCCCGTCGATGGTCGGGACGACAGCCGACCCTGACACTCCCGAAACCCGATCGGCCAAGAAGATTCCGCTCGGGTCGTCGACCGTGGCGAGACCATCTTGATTCATTTGCATCAGCCCGACTTCTGATGTGGGTCCGAAGCGATGTTTCGTGGCCCGCAACACCCGAAGACCATGGTGGCGATCGCCTTCGAACTCAATGACCGTGTCGACGATGTGTTCCAGGACCCGAGGCCCAGCAAGAGTGCCTTCCTTGGTGACATGCCCGACAAGCACCAACGAGATCCCACGAGCCTTGGCCACGTTGAGAAGTCGGTTGGCGCACTCTCTCACCTGGGCGACCGAGCCGGCCGCCGAGCCGAGTTCTGGATGGTGCATCGTCTGGATCGAATCGATGACGACCATCTCCGGCCGCACTGATTCGATGTGGGCGATCACGTTGGGGAGCGATGTCTCGGTCACCAACCAGAGATCATTGTGAATTGCGCCAACCCGGGTAGCTCGAGCCTTCACCTGAGACGATGACTCTTCGCCGGTGACATACAGCGAGCGCACCCCAGACGATGCCGTGCGGCCGACAAGTTGCAAAAGCAGTGTTGACTTGCCAATACCAGGCTCGCCCCCGATGAGAGTGACCGAACCTGCGACCAACCCACCTCCCAGGACTCGGTCGAGTTCCCCAATTCCCGTCGGCCTCGACTGAGCCGCTTCGTCGCCTACATCGGTGACCCGTTGGGGAATTGCGACCTCGGGCAACACACCGCCAGCCGAGATGGGCGACGGTGCTGCATCGATCTCCTCGACGAGACTGTTCCACTCGCCGCATGAATCACACCGGCCGGCCCACTTCGGATACGCCACACCACACGATGAACACCGGTGGACAGTTCTGCTCTTGGCCATCGACGAACCCTATTCGCCGGCTACGACATCCAGCCCTAGTTTCCGCGACCTCTGAACAGTTCGTCGAAACTACGCAACGGTGCGTGGGCCGTCTCGGGAGGGTCGCCTGACTCGGGATAGAAGAATGCCGTGGCGACGCCCATCTCTTTGGCCGCATCAAGATTTTCGGGAACGCTCGACAGGTAGAGGCAATCGAACAGGTCGACCGACATCACCCGGCGTGTGGCCTCCAAAAGCGCCGGCTCTGGAAGCGTCTGTCCGACATCGCCACTCACCATCCAAGACGCCACTGCCGTTTCAAGCGCAGCCATTCGCCGCAAACGTTCGCCCCATGCCCTCGGCTGATTGCCAATTGCCGCAACCGGAAGACCTCTTTCAGCCGTCTGATCGAGGAAATGGTGGAGCCCCGGCACCAGCCGGAACGATGAGAGATAGCGGGTCTCCATCTCCTGTGAAACCGGCCCGAGGCCGACTTCACTCCAGAACTCCGACGGAGACACCCGATCAAGAATGAGCTTTCGGTAAAGCTCCCGCATGGCCTCTGGGTCGGAATCTGGATGCTCAGCGGTGATCATCGGCAACAACAGCCCCTCGAATGGGTCGGTTGGCCTGACCACCACCCCATGCACGTCGACCACCAGCAGACGCAACATCCGCTGACGCGGCTTACTTGCCTCGGCCGCTCTCGTAGCCGCACGCTTCTCGCGCTGACGTTGATCACGACGACGACGACCCTTGGGTGTGCGCAAGATCGCCAACAACCAAATCCCCAGCCGTCTGAGCAGGACCAAAATCAGCGCCAACGCTGCGGCCAGCAACACCACAGCCCAAACCCTCGGGAGTATGTCCTCGACCGTGGACGAGGTATCAAGCGGGACCGGTTGGTCACCAAAGGCCACCACGAATGTGGAGGTGTCGCCCTCCACCAACGCGTCGGCGTTGGTGCTCGATACGCCGCTGGGCATTTGGACCACCACAGTGAGCCCAAGGGTTCCGTCCAGCGGCCCACCCACATCGGCCGAAATGCGTGACACCGCTCGACCCAAGGGAAGGCCCAGCTGAGCACTCAACTGTTCATCACCGAACGCTTCAAGATCCGGCGATGGATCCACGGATCCGGTGAGCTTGTAAGAGGTGCGCGCCGGGGCGAGCCCAATCAGATCGAACGTGTGGCGTTGAGTGAGGCTGATGTCTTTGAAAATAAGATCATTGCCCGCGATCTCGGACATGACGGCCGGGAGCGACTCGGCGGACTCGAAGCGCTTGGAGGCCGAAACCACCAGATTCCCCGCCTCATCGATATCGGGCCCATCAACCGTCCATCCGGCCTTGCTCAAATCTTCCAGCCGTAGCGCGTCGGGAGCATCACGAATCAGATCGACGGCCTCAGTGTCGATCATCACCGACAGAGTGACAACACCGGAACCGTCGTCGGCTATCACTACATCGACAGTGGTATCGATGCGGCACGCGCTCGCCAGCAGGACGAGCACAGCTGCAGCTAGGAGAACTCGAACCCGGGCCATCGCGTTCAACCTAGACGGACAACGACCACCAATACACCGACGGGGTCTCAGATTTGAGTTCGTGACCCCATCCAACACATGCGTTTGGCTTGGGCCGATTGCATCGGCTGTAGAGGCGCCCATCGCGTGATCAGAATGTCGATTCAGCTCCGTCGGTCGCCTCTGCCAATTCTGGCGCAGGCGGCTCGAAACCTTCGATCGAACGGAAAACGACCTGCAATTGATTCGAATCGCTCGGGTCGGGTTCGACATCGACGATGATGATCTCACCGGCACGGAACTCCTTGTATAGGAGCTTTTCCGAGAGAGGATCCTCAACCAGACGCTGAAGCGCTCGACGCAAAGGACGGGCGCCCATCGTCGGGTCGTAGCCCTTTTCGGCAAGATGGTCTTTCGCCGCATCGGTGAGCTCAAGCCCCATGCCCTGGTCTCCGAGCTGACGGGCCACTCGCTTCACCATGAGATCGACGATCTCGCGTACTTCGGACCGTGAGAGCTCATGGAACACGATGACATCGTCGATTCGGTTGAGGAACTCAGGCCGGAAATGAGACTTGAGAGCCTCTTGGACCTTCTCCTTCATCCGTTCGTAGGTGACGGCTTCATCAGACCTCGTGAACCCCAAATTCGCCTTGCGGAGATCCGCCGTGCCGAGGTTCGAGGTCATTATCAAAACCGTGTTGCGGAAATCGACGGTGCGACCCTGGCTATCTGTGAGGCGACCCTCTTCGAGGATCTGCAACAACGTGTTGAACACGTCGGGGTGGGCCTTTTCGACCTCGTCGAACAATACAACGGAGAACGGCTTGCGCCGGACCTTCTCGGTGAGCTGACCACCCTCTTCGTAGCCGACATATCCGGGAGGTGAGCCGACAAGACGGCTCACCGTGTGCTTCTCCTGGAACTCCGACATATCGAGACTGATCAACGAGCTTTCATCGCCGAACAGGAACTCGGCGAGAGTCTTCGATAGCTCGGTCTTACCTACACCCGACGGGCCCAAGAAGATGAACGATCCGCTCGGACGCTTGGGGTCCTTGAGGCCTGCCCTGGTACGGCGAATCGCCTGCGACACCGCCTTCACGGCATCTTTTTGTCCGATAACCCGCTTGTGGAGTTCGTCCTCCATCCGCAGAAGCTTCTCGGTCTCTTCTTCGGTGAGCTTGTAGACCGGAATGCCGGTCCACATCGACAGCACCTCGGCGATCGCTTCTTCGTCTACCTCGTCGAACAGATCAAGACCAGAGGCTTTGGCGTCGCCCTCCATCGAGTCGCGACGGGCGAGAAGATCCTTCTCCTTGTCGCGCAGCACACTGGCCTGCTCAAACTGCTGCGATTCGACCGCGGCGTTCTTCTGGTTGACGACATCGGCGATCTCGGCCTCGATCTCCTTGTATTCCGGAGGCGTCGACATTCTCTTGATGCGCAAACGCGAACCAGCCTCGTCGATGAGGTCGATTGCCTTGTCGGGCAGGAAGCGATCGGAGATGTAGCGATCGGCAAGATTTGCCGCAGCCACGAGTGCCTGATCGGTGATCGTGACCCTGTGATGGGATTCGTAACGATCGCGAAGCCCCTTGAGGATCTCGATCGTGTGAGGTACCGACGGTTCGTCGACAACGACCTTCTGAAAGCGCCGCTCGAGAGCGGCGTCCTTCTCGAGGTGTTTGCGATATTCGTCGAGTGTGGTGGCACCAATCGTCTGAAGCTCTCCGCGGGCGAGCATCGGCTTCAGAATCGAAGCAGCGTCGATGGCTCCCTCAGCGGCTCCAGCGCCAACCAGAGTGTGGATCTCGTCGATGAACAAGATGATGTCGCCGCGGGTCTTGATTTCTTTCAGGACCTTCTTGAGCCTCTCCTCGAAGTCGCCTCGGTAGCGGCTACCGGCGACCAGCGCTCCCAAATCGAGCGTGTAGAGCTGTTTGCCGTGGAGCGTTTCGGGCACGGAATCGGCTGCGATCGACTGGGCCAGCCCCTCCACGATTGCGGTCTTGCCAACGCCGGGCTCGCCCACCAAGACTGGATTGTTTTTGGTACGACGACTGAGAATCTGCATGACTCGCTCGGTCTCGCGACTGCGACCGATAACCGGGTCGAGACTATTGTCGCGCGCCAACTGCGTGAGGTTTCTACCAAACTGGTCGAGCACCAACGAACCGGACGGGCTCTCGCCACCTGATCCACCGGCGGTGGCACTGGCCTTCTCGCCCGAGCCACCCGATGCCGACCCACCGGGGCCGGAGCCTGAATATCCCGAAAGAAGCTGGATGACCTGCTGACGCACCCTCGACAGGTCGGCGCCCAACTTGACGAGAACCTGAGCTGCCACGCCCTCACCCTCGCGGATTAGACCCAGCAGGATGTGTTCGGTGCCGATGTAGTTGTGTCCCAACTGGAGGGCCTCGCGGAGGCTCAGCTCAAGCACCTTCTTGGCACGCGGTGTGAAGGGAATGTGACCGCTCGGAGACGCTCCACCTTGGCCGATAATCTCCTCGACCTGTGAGCGAACGGCTTCCAAGCTGATGCCCAGAGATTCCATGGACTTGGCGGCCACGCCCTCACCTTCGTGAATCAGACCAAGCAGGATGTGTTCGGTGCCGATGTAGTTGTGGTTGAGCAGCCGAGCTTCTTCTTGTGCAAGCACAACAACCCGTCGTGCCCTGTCGGTAAACCGCTCAAACATCGGCATTCCTCCCGTAGATGGAGTATATGGAGAAAGCCTACCCCGGCGCCCAAGCCTGCAACGCTCGCCGCGTAGACGACCACATGGCCTAGCGTGTCTTCGTGGCTCCGACTCCGCTCTCGATACTCCCGTCGATGCAAGACGATCTCGTCAATGTGGAAGACGAACTACTCCACGTTGTGCAGTCTGAGGGCAAATTTCTCACCGAAGTAGCCAGCCACCTGATCCGAGCAGGCGGCAAACGTGTCCGCCCCGGCTTCGCCATCGCCTCAGCAGCAGTGCTCGATCCTCATGCACTCCAGGCCAACATCGACGTCATACGTGGCGGATGTGCCGTCGAGTTGGTCCACATCGGATCGCTCTATCACGACGATGTCATGGACGACGCGACCACACGTCGTTCCGTGATAAGTGTCAACGCCGAATGGGGGAATCTGCGAGCCATTCTGGCGGGCGACTACCTCCTCGGTCGAGCCTCCCAAATCGCCGCAGATCTCGGCACTGAAGTCGCCGGCTTGCTGGCCACGACAATCACCCATCTCTGCGAGGGTCAGATTCTCGAACTCGAATGGGCATTCAACACCGACAGATCCCTCGAAAGCTATGAACGGTCGATCACCGGCAAGACTGCGTCGCTGCTGAGTACGGCATGTCGAATCGGCGCAATCGTTGCCGGCCTGCCACGTCCGGTCATCGAATCTCTCACCGAATTCGGGCTCGCCTATGGGATGGCCTTTCAGGTTGTCGACGACATTCTCGATGTGATCGCGACAGCCGGGCAGCTGGGAAAGCCCGCCGGCAACGATCTCATCGAAGGCATCTACACCATGCCGGTGATCCATTCGATCAGCGATCCCGATTGCGGTCCCAGGCTCCGAGAAATACTCGGTCGCCATATCACCGTCGATGAACGCGACGAGGCTCGGAGTCTGGTCAGGAACGGCGGCGGCGTCGAGGTCGCACTATCCTTGGCCAGGGGGTGGGCCGACAAGGCCAGCTCAGCGCTCACCGATCTGCCCGACACACCGGCCGCAAGTGCGTTAAGAGCGGCCGCCGATCACATCATCGACAGGGCCGCGGCGCCTCTCGGCTGAGGCCGACAAGCTCTGGCGGTCGATGAAATCTTTCACGACACGATTGAAAGCGGGCGCCTGTTCGACCATGAAACCATGGGCCGCGCCCCTGATGATCACCAGCTCACTTCCTTGGATGCGATAGGCGATCTCCTCGGCATCAGCGACCGGAGTGAGAATGTCTTGGCTGCCCGTGATCACCAGAGTTGGAGCGGTGATTGTGGTCAACAGATCGGCGATACGAGGATCGACCGCCCGCAATGCCTGGACCTGACCGAGAAAACCATGCTCGGGTGCTCGCATCAGATACGGCCCCAGCGCAACTGCCACTGGATACAGCCGTCGGAACGAACGCGGTCCGAAGATCCACTCAAGATTGTGAACCGCGAACTCTCGCATGCCCTTCTCGCGGATCAGCTCAATCCACCCGTCAAACAGTTGTTCCCGCCATTTACGCAACGAGCACGCTGTGCAAGCCAGCGTGAGGGATCGAACTCGCTCTTGATAGCGAACCGCAATGATCTGGGATAGCGCGCCCCCCATCGATGCTCCGACAACATGCGCCGAGTCGATTCCGAGCTTGTCGAGAACCAAGATGGCATCGAAGGCGAGTTGCTCAAGATCGTAGGGGCCGTGAGGTTTGTCGGAGCGACCAGAGCCACGATTATCGACCGCTATGCAGCGATAGTCGGAGCCGAACGTTCTGCGCTGCAGCATCCAACCAAGGTTGTCGGTGCCCAGACCATGAAGAAACAGGATCGGTTCACCACGCGGGTTTCCCCACTCGACGTAGTGAATCCGCACGAGGTCGTCGGAAGTGATCCAGCCCACGTCAGAAACCTCCCGTGACAGCAATTGCATCGACCGCGTCACGCGCCCGGCCGGCCATCTCGATGGCCCCGAGCCGCCCGTCTTCAGACGGGGCCCTGACCGGTGCATCTATGTAGACCCGCCACTTACGACCCCACTCCAAACCGTGAACGGCCACCGGCAATATCGGGACTCCCATGTCGACCGCGGGTTCAAGCACCAGCGGATCGAGCGACCCGGGCTTGCCACCTCGCAACGCTCGTTTCATCGGGACAGACACCACGTGGCCGTCTCGCAACAACCCACGTACTTCGGCCGGGTCGGCCATTACATTTCCGCCAAGGCGAAGTGGCGTCTCCAAAATTTCGGGGCGTGGAATCCCGACGCGACGCACACGACGGCCGATGGAAGCCAACGCGAGGCTCACAACTGCCTGTTCGGAGAGTCCCCATCGCCGCTGAACAGCCAGCACAACTGGACCGGATTCTGGAACATTGCCAAGCCCTTCGGCTTCAACATCCCACCGGGCACGCCCCAACGAGATGAGCGCCGAATGTACGTCGGGATCGAACCCCCAAGGGTCGATTTCGAAACTTCCATCAACGCGGTGCAACAGGTTTCGTGCCGTCTTCATCTGAGCATCGATCAGATTCTTGGGAATGCTCCACAGTGGACAGGTCATGCGACGTCACGATCCACATCGACCCTGATGATCGAGGCCCACTCATAAAGATCCTCGACACATTCTCGGGTGGTTCGACCGGGAACGAAATCAAGGCTCGTGTGGGCCTTGCTCCCGTCGGCGGTCTGCCCTCGACTCATGGCCTCAATGGTGTGGTCCGGCAGGGGCGCACCAAATACCGCCGTGACCAACTTCGAGACGTTCCATCCGGGACCCCAAACCGGCATGACGAGACGCTTGCCGAGCCTCGCTGCCTGAGACCCGGTGACCGCGCCCTCACCGACGATGTTGAAAACTCCACCGATCCTCTCCCTCACAGCCGCAACCGTGGCGTCGTGCACATCGTCAATGTGAATCAGCTGAATCGGAGCGTCGGAGGTTGCTGCGACCGGCACGACCGGCAGACGGAGATACCGCCCGAGCGGGCTGGGGATGTAAGGCCCGACAATGGGAGCGAACCGCAGCACGGTGACCGGAATATCTCGCAGCGACGAAAACGCTCTCGCGGATTCCTCCACCTCGGCCAACGCCCTACCGAACCTGGTGGTTGGGTTTATTGGAGCTTCCTCATCCGGCCGCAAAGCTGTGCCGTGCTCACGCCCGTAGACCTCGATGCCCGACCGCACCACAACATGGCGTAGCGACCCGCAGTCGAGCCCAGCATGGAAGACCGAACGGGTGACGGCGCGGGTGCGGCGGGTTGAGTCGACAGGATTGGATCTGGCATGAGGTTCGTAGACCCCCATGTGGATAATGACTTCGGGATCGAAGTCTCGAATCAGTCGGGTGCGCACCGCGACCTCGCCGGGCCTCACAAGGTGAAACTCAGAGCGGCGTAGGTGGCGACGTGGCGGCACCATATCGACGCCGAGAATCTCGTTGTCGGGATCTCGTTCCAGCTTCTGCGCGATGCCTGTGCCTATGGCGCCGCCCATTCCGGTGATGACGATGCGCATGGGTTACTCGTCGGTAGAAATCTTGCCCGGCAGAGGGGCCTCGGCACGCAGTGTGGGAAACAGAATCACGTCGCGGATAGTAGTCGCACCAGTGAGCAGCATTACGAGCCGGTCGATTCCGATGCCCAGCCCGGCCGTGGGCGGCAAGCCGTAGTCGAGGGCACGCACGTAGTCGGAGTCGACCACCATCGCCTCGTCGTCGCCTGCCGCACCTTCGGCTTCCTGAGCCTCGAAACGAGCCAACTGCTCGACGGGATCGAGAAGCTCGCTGAAGGCATTCAAAAGTTCACGGCCGGCAAGGATGCCCTCGAATCGTTCGGTGTAGCCGGGCCGATCGCGGTGGTCGCGCGAAAGCGGAGAAACTTCCTTGGGATAGTCGGTTACGTAGATCGGGCCCCAGAGTTCGGCCTCGGTGGTCTTCTCGTAGATCTCAAGGATCAACTTGCCCGGTCCGTAGGAATTCCTGACCTCGACTCCAAACTTCTCGCACAACGCCACCAACTCGGCGCGTGGGGTGTCGAGACTCACCTCGACGCCGGCGTGTTCGAGAATCAGCTCTTCCATCGTTGCCCTGCGCCAAGGGGCAGAAAGGTCGAGCTTGCGACCGTCGTATTCGATCTCCGAGGTTCCCAGAACATCGATGGCGACACCCTCGATGAGCGTCTCGACCAGCTCCATCATCTGGCGATAGTCGGCGTACGCCCAGTAGAGCTCAAGCATCGTGAATTCGGGGTTGTGCCGAGTCGACATCCCTTCATTTCGGAACACGCGACCAATCTCGAATACTCGTTCCATGCCGCCCACCACGAGCCGCTTCAAGTAGAGCTCAGGCGCGATGCGCAGATAGAGCTCGGCGTCGAGAGCGTTGTGGTGGGTGGTGAACGGCCGCGCCGCCGCGCCACCGGGAATCGGATGAAGCATCGGGGTTTCCACCTCGATGAATTGTTGGTCGGCCAGCCTGCGCCGGATCGCGGCGACGATTTCCGAACGTTTCTGGAAGGCGTTTCGAGCCTCATCACTTACCCACAGATCGACGTAGCGCTGGCGGTAGCGCACATCCGGGTCGGAAATACCGTGCCATTTGTCGGGGAACGGCCTACGAGCGTTGGCCAACACTGTCCACTGATCGACGCGTACTGACAGCTCGCCCCGTCGGGTGGTCATGACCACGCCGGTGACAGCAATCCAGTCGCCAATCGAAAGCGATGTGAAACCCTCAAAGTTGTCGGTGAGCTTGATGGTTGCAAACAGTTGAATGCGTCCGGACGAGTCCTGAAGAGTGCCGAACGCAATACGGCCCTGATCCCGACGCAGCATCAGCCTTCCAGCGACGGTGACCACGTGGTCGGTCTCCGCACCAGGCTCCAGGTTGGTGTGCCGGGCAGCGACATCGGCGGTCGAGTGGGTTACGTCGAACCGGTAGGGAACGGCTGGGTATTCCGGGAGGGCTTCGTTATCTGTCATCGATTGTTCCGTTGGTGGACGATCCGTAGACCGTGAAGGGTGAGGAACGGCTCGACCACATCGATCGAAGCCGCAACCGGAGCGATCAAATGGGCCAGGCCGCCGGTGGCCACCACGTGTATCTCTCCCAATTCAGCCGCGAATCGGGCGACCATTCCGTCGATCATTGCCGCGAATCCGTAGATGGTGCCTGACTGAATCGACTCGACGGTGGACTTCCCGATCACGTTGCGGGGCTCCACCAAATCGACGGCCCGAAGCGCAGCTGCTCTTCCGAATAATGCGTCGAGGCTGATCTCGATGCCCGGGGCGATCGCTCCACCCATGAACTCGCCGTCGGCGGAGATCACGTCGAAGTTGTTGCCCGTTCCGAAATCAACCACCACGGTCGGCCCGCCATAGAGGTCGTAGGCCGCAATGGCGTTGGCGATCCGGTCGGCGCCGACTTCCTTCGGGTTGTCGTAGAGAATCGGCATTCCGGTTTTTACACCCGGCTCGATGACGACGGGAGCTACCGGCAGATAACGCTCGACCATGTCGCGGAGGTTGGCGAGAATCCTCGGCACACCGGAACAGATCGCCGCCCCGGAAAGGTCCTCATCAAAATCGACACCCACCGTGTCGAGCAATGAGCGAACTAGCACTGACATTTCGTCGGATGTGCGATCGGCTTCCGTTGAAAGCCTCCAGTGATCAACAAGACCAGCAGACGCGCCCTCACCTACATCAGACGCGAGGTCGTAAAGGCCCAACACGGTCTGGGTATTTCCAACATCGATGGCCAACAGCACGATCGATGACGCTAGCGGACGCTGACGCTCAGCCGAACCCTCGGGCGTCCTGCTTGAGGGCGAGGTCGACTGATGCTGCCGACGCCACCACCAAGGTCATGAGTGGATCCTCGAGCGGGCGGTGGATCTGCAGCACATAGTTGTCGGCGGTGGTGAACATGGTCTTCGCCAATCCCTCCCACGTTTTGGTGATGCGAGCCACCTCCACGCCAGAGGCATCCTGGATGTTGAAATTCCACGCTCTCCAGTTTTCGCCGTTGAGCGTTCCCACCTCGCCGCCCGGCCCTACGAGAGAGAATCTGATCTTGCCGATCATGTTTTTCTGAACGATCGACCCAACGGCATCACCGGAAGCGTCGGTGACGTGGACCTTGGATTTCGCGAATTTCCTGGGGCGAGTAACGGTGAGCGACACCTTCCCCGTCATGTCGACCACCTGCAGCGAATGGGTCATGAATTGGTCGAGGCTGCTCACGAACCTCGCGACCTTCTTGAGGGTGCTTTGGCCAACTTGGCGGATCGCACCGATCTGAGTGCCGTTCTGGTCGTAGATCGCATATTCATTGTTGAGCTCAATCAGCTTGGCCTTCTGGTTGACCACAAGAATCGGTTCGCTGAAAATCGAACCGCCACCAACGGCGCTCGAACCCACGCCGGCCTTCCCCACGACCTGCTGTCGAATCTGGTCTGGCGAACCCCCCGAAGTCGGCACCTTGCCGGACCCTGCGAAAGGTTCGGTGGACTGACGACCGTGATCAGAAACGTCGTCGGTCCAGGTTGTTCCGTCCCAGTAGCGGTGCTCATGAACTCCACTGGGGTCCGGATACCAGTCGGGGGGAGGTGAGGCCGATGCGTTGGACGACTCAGAAGATGGTTGATCGCTCATGCACCCACATTACGACATCCGTGATTGTCGATCAGGCGGGCACGGCCGAATCTCGCGGCCACGAGAAGTCGAATATCTCCGTGCAACGGTCCATCGACCGTGAGGGTGTCGGCCTGCACTGCAGCGACATAATCAAGCAATGCCAACGGGGCGGAGGCAATGACGCCTTCGATCGCCGCCTCGACGACCAACGGATCGGTCTCGCCTGACTCCACCAACACGGCACCAGCCAGAAGTGCGTGGTGAAGAGTCGGAGCTTGAGAACGCTCGTCATCGCTCAGATAGATGTTTCGACTCGACAGGGCCAGTCCATCGACCTCACGAACGATCGGGCAGTCCACGACCGCGACAGGCAGCGACAAATCTTCGGTCATGCGACGTACAACTGCTACCTGTTGCCAATCCTTGGCTCCGAAATACGCACTGCACGGTCCGACGATCGAAAATAGCTTGGCCACCACCGTGGCCACACCGGTGAAATGAGTTGGCCGTGATCGGCCCTCGAGCAGCATCGACACCCCCGCCACCGACACACTGGTCGCCACAACCGATCGATACATCTCACCAATATTCGGCGTGAACAGATAGTCGACTCCGGCCAACTCGCACAAGCGCTGGTCGCCTTGGGCGTTCACCGGATAAGACCCGAGGTCCTCTCCCTCGGAGAACTGCAGCGGGTTGACGAATATCGACACCACCGTGACATCGTTATCGGCCAGCGACTCCTTCATGAGCGACTCGTGGCCAGCATGAAGAAAGCCCATCGTGGGAACGAATCCGATCGAACGCCCATCGGCGCGCTCTTCTCTCAACGCCACTCGCAAATCATAAATAGTGTCGATGATCTTCATGGTCGGTCCCCCTCAGCGGCAGGGTTGGCTGCAGAACGGCCGGACAATCGGCGCGCTTGATCGGCCAGAGCCTCGTAAGCAACAACTTCATCCCGATCAAGGGCGGCGAGGTGTCGGCGGATGGTGGCCTCGTCACCTCTGGCCGCCGGACCGGTGAGAGCGGCGGTCGGCCCGAGTTCGACGACATTGTCGACTGTGACTTTCACAAGATCAAGAATTGCCTCGAACGGGACGCCAGCCAGCGCCGCGACTCTTTCGGCTTGTCCGAGCAAAGCAACCAAATGGTTGGAGGCGATCACCGCCGCTGCGTGGTACTCGGCGCGGTGTTCGTCGGACACTTCGAAGGGACGACCGCCCAACTCTTCGACGAGATCGAGAGCTATGTGGTCGCCAGCCACAGCGAACCAGGCATGACCACGCAAACGTCGAGCACCGGTCGCGGCATCTGGCAAGGCAACCAGCGGATGGATGGCCGCCCGCAATTGATGAGGAGCAAGAACGTCGAGGCCCAAAGATCCCGACATGTGTGAGACCACGGTGTGTTCCTGACTCGCCACCGCCATCGCGACATCGCTGATCACGTCATCGGGCGTAGCGATCAAGACAAGATCAACACCGACCGCAGCCGACTCTGTGGGGTCGTTGTGTCCGAGGACCTCAACGACCTCGAAAGCCGAACCTGCAAGGGCCCCAGCCATCGACAGACCACCCCTGCCCGACCCGATGATTCGTACCTTGGGCATAACCCACCTCGCTTCCGGGCCAACGGCTCACTGGTCGGTCAACTCGTCGAGCGTTCCGAGCCGCACCACACCATCGCAACGCGACGCTACTCCAACGTCGAAATCACTCGGCACTACATCGGCCCCGACATCCGCCAACGGGACCAGCACGAACGAGCGATCGAACATTCTCGGATGGGGAACCGTGAGGTCTGGCTCATCGACTTCGCAACCATCAATCCACAAAACATCCACGTCGAGAGTTCGAGGCCCCCAGCGGACCTCTCTGACCCGTTGCGCGGCGGCTTCCCGCTGCCGACAGATCTCCAGCAAGCCGCGCGGGTCGATAGCGGTGTGGAGCAGAACCACGAGGTTGAGGTAGTCGTCCTGGGTCGGTCCGCCCACCGGCACCGTCTCATAGACCGCGGAGACCGCCACTACGTCGGGGATCTCCGCCACTGCATCACCGAGGTGTGCGACCCGATCGCCGATGTTGGAGCCGAGGCCGAGAAATGCCCTCCTCCAATCACGGCCGGGCTCAGCGAATCCGGCCGGCGAATTCATCTGTGGCGCACTACCCGAACACCACTGGACGTAAGATCTTGAGATACCGGCGGCCTGAGCTTGCGGACTTCGACGGCAACGGTTTCAACCCTCGGATCCTCCAACACGGCTTCGGCCACTCTCTGAGCCATCCTCTCGAAAAGGTTGAAGCGCTCAGATGTGGTGACCGCCTCGATCCGATCAAGGAGTCCGCCGTAGTCGATCGTGTCGGAGAGATCGTCGGATTCGGTGGCCGGTTCAATCTCGGCCGTGACGTCGATGTCGAACTCGTATGGTTGACGCCGCGACTTCTCCTCCGGCAGAGCACCGCACAGACACATGAGACGAAGCCCACGAAGTTGGATGGCCGGCGATGACAAAGTTGGCCTCAGCCCTGATCTACAGCGTCGGGAGCCTGAGCCTCGGAATCCACGGAATCGTCGTCGTCGCAACCGTCGGGGGCATCGTTGCAGTGAACGAAAGCTCCAACCGCCACATCGGTCGACGGATCGCAACTGCTCACCATCGTGACGAGCTGACGAGCCGCAGGACCCAACTCCGACTCGAACAGGTGCTCAGCCACGCTGATGGCCTGAGGGCCGCTCTGCACGAGACCAGTCCACAACAAATACGCGGCGATCAAGCCCATCACGCTCTCGCCCACCTCTTCGCGATGAAGGACGATCTTCTCGTTGGCTGACACGTGATCTCGGATCGATGCCATCGCCCGGGTGAGATCGAGTGGGCTGCCGTTGACCCCCCTGAAAGGCACATGATGGAACGGGAGACCCATCTCCTCGTAGTTGTGGAGATTGTGGGTGGACGGAATCAGCGAGACCACGAAATCGAACTCGTTCTGGCGAATCCAGATGATCTCCTCTTGGCGACGAACCCGGCGATGATTGCCGCCGTATCCACCCGGCCGTTCACATATCGCCACTCGATCCTTGACGATCCAGGTGAAGCGACGCGGCTTAATCCCCTGGGCCCACTTACCTCTCATGACACAACCATTCGCACGGCATCGACCGTAGCCCGCACATCGTGCACTCGTACTATGTCGGCGCCCATATGTGCCGACCATGCGGCCATGGCGACCGAACCCTCGAGCCGGTCATCGGTTGCGACCGAAGCCGTGCCGTCGCTGAGAGCATGAAGATCACCGATGGTTCTCTTCCGGCTGACACCCACGAGAACTGGAGCGATCGACGTGAACCGGTCGAGATTCGCAATGAGGTCCAGATTGTGGTCGGTGGTCTTTCCGAACCCGATACCCGGATCAATCCAGACTCGCTGAATCCCAGCGCGCCTACCTCTCGCAGCAGCGTTGGCCAAGAACTCCGACACCTCGGCCACAACATCGTCGTAGACAGGATTGTCCTGCATGGTGGAGCTCGGCCCCAGGGCGTGCATCGCCACCCAACCGACACCGAGGTCGGCAGCCACATCCTCCAGCGAACCGGACACATCGTTGAGAATTGTCGCCCCCGCCGCAGCCGCGGCCCTGACCACCTCAGGCTTGGTTGTGTCGACCGAAATCTCCAAGCCCGGCCAGCGCTTTACCGCTTCTGCCACAACCGGCACCACCCGCGACATTTCGACGTCGACAGGCACGGAATCAGCGCCGGGACGGGTGCTCTCGCCACCCACGTCGATGACAGCCGCCCCCTCTTCGATCAGCCGAGCGATCTGAGCAATCGCCGCCGAAAGTTCGAGCCACAGTCCGCCATCGGAGAACGAATCGGGCGTCACGTTGACAATCCCCATAACTTTGGTTTGCGCCGACTGGTGAGTCATCTCCGCTCGATAAACCGCATCGCCTCCATGCGGGTGGCCGCGTTCTCACGGAAAATTCCGGTAACCGACGAGGTGACGGTGCTCGACCCCGGCTTACGAACGCCACGCATCGACATACACAAATGTTCGGCCTCGATCACCACCATGACACCCCGCGGGGCGAGCGAACTCTCCACCGCGTCGGCCACCTGCCGAGTTAGCCGTTCTTGAACCTGTGGCCGTTTGGCGTAGCCATCGACAAGCCTCGCCAATTTCGACAGACCAGTTACCCGTCCCGTCTCATTGGGGATGTATGCCACGTGGGCCGTTCCGAAGAACGGAAGAAGATGATGCTCACACAACGAATACACCGGGATGTCACGCACCATCACCAACTCTTCGTGACCCGCCTCGAACGTGACAGCCAGATGATCGCCCGGACTCTCGTGAAGACCTGAGCAGACCTCGGCATACATGCGGGCCACCCGCTTGGGGGTATCGAGAAGCCCGTTGCGATCGGGATCCTCACCGATAGCGAACAGGATCTCGCGAACAGCAACCGCTATGCGCTCGGTGTCGACCTCGGGAGCGTGAATACCGGGGATGAGCGGCTTGGCGTCGGAATTGGTCATTGTTGGGACTCCGCTGGCTCGAACACCATGATGCCCCTCAATTCTCTGTAGTGCTGGGCCACGTCGAGGCCGTAACCAACCACAAAATCGGGGGGAATTGGGAAACCGACATACTTGACGTCGTCTACCTTTGCCCCTTCTCTAACCAACAACGCACACACTTCCAGACTCGCGGGTTTGCGGTCGCTCAAGAGCCGTCGCAGATACCGGAGGGTCAGGCCGGAATCAACGATGTCTTCCACCAGAAGCACATCTCGATCGGCAATGTCGGTCTCCAGATCCTTGACGATTCTCACGACACCACTCGACTGAGTGGATTCGCCGTAAGACGACACCGCCATGAAATCGAATTCCACAGGCAGCCGGATCTCGCGGGCGAGATCACTCATGAACACGTATGCACCCTTGAGCACACCGACCATCAGCGGCGGACGACCCTGATAGTCGAGCGTGATCTGACGGCCCAATTCCTTCACACGATGGGCGACATCCTCGGCGCTGATCACCTCACCGCCAATTCGTCCTGCGGGGGCGTTCGAAGTCATTGCACGACCATAGCGGGATCATTGCCGCCGTTTTCAGCCCTCTCCAACCTGAGTCGGCCAGCGGTTCTGGCAACGCGATGACCACCCACCACCTCGGTCGCGATGGCCTCTCCTCTGGCCACGCCCATCACACGTTCAATCGATGCCATATCAACCGATGCGGTCGAACCTGTCTCATCGCGAATCCACATCCTCAACGCCTCGCTGGCCACTGCCATGGGTGCCTCCCGCAACGCGTGCACGTCGGTCGCGTCGACCGCGGCGGCCGCCAGCCGAACAACAGCAAGGGCGTCGGCCACGGTGTCGGCATGACGATTCAGCAGGGGAACTGGATCCCGGCCGAAGATCTCAGCTGCCAGCGGCATCAGACGACGACGCACCGCCACCCTCGTGAAGGTGTCCTCGTCGTTCATTGGATCGTCGACAAATGGCACACCGATGTGGCGACACACGGCCACTGTCTCCGCTCTCCGCAGGCCGATGAGAGGCCTGTTCACCCGTTCGAACGAAGCCGCCACTCCTGCCAGCCCACCCCCTCGAAAGAGATTGAACAAGATTGTCGCCGCACGATCATCGGCGGTGTGAGCAACACACACGTCGTCGGGGAGGGCCGCGTAACGCGCAGATCGCGCCCGGGCCTCGAGATCGGAGCCATCGGCGATCTCGACCGATCTCAATTCAAGCGGAGCGCCCAGCCGTTCGGCCAGCGTTTCGACCATGTCGACATACGTGGCTGCTTGAGGCCCGAGGCCGTGGTCGACGTGCCACAACACCATTTCTCGGCCCAACTCCGCGGCCAGCAACGCCATGGCTGTGCTGTCGGCACCACCGCTCACACCGAGGGCTAGCGGTGTGGTTCCCTCAGGGAACCGACAACGCCGAAGCAACGGTTCGAGCTGCATCACCGCGACGGTCAGGTGGCGGAGTCGGGCATGCCGACCCTCTTGATCCACAACATCGGATCGCGAATCTCGTCGATCGACGGAACGTTGACAGGGCTCTCCCAAGCACGGTCGAATAGGTCCGACCCGCCATGGTCCTCGACCACGTTGATGAAATGTTCGCCCTCGGCGTACTGCTTGATCTTGGCTTCGAACCCGGCCAGCCTCTGGAAAACTCTGGTGAAACCGCTCGAGTTCTGGCGCCGCGCGCGCAGCACCCGCGCAAACCGGTCGGCCGACGGAACGAGATCTTTGCCCGCACGATCCATCGTGATGTCGCCGTGACCCTCGAGCAAGCTCATGAGCCCAGCCACCTGATTGATGACAGAAAGTTGCTCCTCGGATGCGAAAAGAGCCATCATCCCACCCTGATCCATTGGATCTTCGCCGTTGCGGCGGGATTCCATCAGCCGCTGCAACGCCGACATGAAACGCTTCGGGTCGGGGTCGACGCTGTCCATGGTTGATTCGACAAGGCCAAGGAAATGTTGCCTCATCCACGGCACCCCGGTGAATTGGGCTCGGTGGGTGACCTCGTGCAAAGCAAGCCAGAGCCGAAACTCGCGCTGAGGAAAGGCATAGCGCCGTTCCAACGCAATCACGTTGGGGGCCACGAAATAGACGATGTCCTGTTCGTCGGGTTTCTCATCCTCGATCACGAGCAAGTCGTACTGGCCGAGCACACGGGTCGACATCCACCCGAGCATCATTCCGAGCTCAGCCCCGGCGAACTTGCCGCCGATACTCAGCGAATTCTTGTCGAGTTTCTTACTGAGTTTGTCGGTGATCGGACGCAACAAACGCTGGAACGAGGCCAAGTTGGCGTCTACCCACCCGGCGCGGCTGGTGACCCGTCCTCGGGCATTGCCGTCGAGCGAGCGCAGCCCCGTGCATTCGGCTACAAGATCCTCGGCCTGTTCGGTGAACTCGGCAAAGTCTTCCTCGAGGCCGTCGCGATGCAGGGCACCTGCGAACGGCTCCCGACCGCCGAATCGTTCGGCAACCTTGCGAGCAACATCCCAGTCGATTGCGTCTTCTGACAAGGGAAGGCTTTCAGTCGCGGGGATAACGGCTGTAGGTGACCTTTGCCAGGTAACCACCGATGGTGCCGAGAACTGCCACCACTGAGACAGCGGCGAGCGGAACGGCAATCCAGTAATGCCAGACGACTGCGAGAATGCCCATGGCCGAGAGTGTAGAGGGCGACCCGGCCATGACAGCACTCACAGCGCCGAGCCCGGGGCGATCAGTCGTTCAGAACCTTGCCGCGCATCCTCGGCACGACCATCGGAGCGTGAATGCTGCAGAACTCCATGTCGTTGTAGATGCTGAGCACGGTGACACATTCGGAGTCTGAACACACCCGACCCGAAGTTGCCGGAGCGCTCTGTCGATCTGTGCTGGTGAACCGCTCTCCTATGACCCGCATGTCCCAAAGAACCACAGACGGTCCGGTTTAGTTCCAAACGACACCAAAGTGTGGCCTTGACAACGTTTGTAGAGTCGGCCGCTCTGGGGGCCATTGCTCACATGAACGGCAGGTCGCCCTCGGTGCATGGAGGCAGCACTCCAGCGGGGTCACATCCGATCGCTTCCGCGATCTTCAATCTCAGAGACTCTGGCACAGTCTCACGACAGCGCTGCGCAATCACCTGTCGGAGCTCGGTCTCGAACGAGAACCTCTCGAGACACGGCGAACACAAATCGATGTGGGTCTTGATCACCAAGCGACGTTCCACCGTGAGCTGACCGTCGAGGTAGACGAAAAGGTCACGCAGAGCCTCACCACACTCACCGGAATTTGGATCGCAGGGTAGTTCCATGTCAGATCTCATCGTCAGAGTCGTTGGGGGTGGACGGGTCGGCTGCCATGGCACCGACAACCGCCGGGGCCTGAACGTCGGGCAGCAGCCGTCGATCCTTGGCAAATTCGTATAACCGCTTCTGAAGCTGATTTCTTCCCCGGTGGAGGCGACTCATCACCGTGCCAATGGGAATATCGAGAATCTCGGCAATTTCTTTGTATGAGAATCCCTCGACATCGGCGAGCAACACGGGTATCCGATAGTGATCCGCGAGACTCTCGACCGCCTCTTTGACCTCAGCCTCTCCGAATAAATCCATCAGCTCATCCTCGGCGCTGCGATTCAACACAGCGCCTTCCGCTCCACCCAGCCGGTTGTAGAGATAGATCTCGTCGGCGTCGAATTCTGATTCCGTCGGACGGCGCTGCTTTTTGCGGTAAGAGTTGATGAACGTGTTGGTGAGGATGCGGTACATCCACGCCTTGAGGTTGGTGCCGGCCTCGAACCTGCCGTAGGCGCGGTAGGCCTTCAGATAGGTCTCTTGCACCAGATCTTCGGCATCGGCGGGATTTCGCGTCATGCGCAAAGCACCCGAATAGAGCGATGTCATCAGTGGCATGGCGTCCTCGGCAAAATTCTCCTGATCGGCCACGCAACCTCCAATTCCCGATCGACACACAACTCTGAGCCCGAGAGGAGAATTGAACTCCTGACCTACGCTTTACGAGAGCGTCGCTCTACCAACTGAGCTACTCGGGCGGGACCGTTGAAGGTACCAAAACCCGTGCACGGATCCTCTTTCCGAGAGCCACCGGACACTCATGAGGTTGAGCCCGCCAGCCGACACTTCGATCATCGGTAAGGTTTGGTGTGACCAGCGACAACTCGGCCCGATCTCCTCTCGATAATTTGCCACCCACCCAGCATCTTCCACCCGAGAAGGTGTTGCTCGAAATGGCCGAAGTTGGATCGAAGCGAGCCAATTCGATGTCGACCACTCAAGTACTGGTGTTGTCGATACTCGCCGGCTCCTTCATCACCGCCGGGGCCTTGTTCTCCGTGTTGTTATCGGAAGGCTCGACCAATCCCGGAACCGAAAAGCTGCTTGAGGGATTCGGGTTCTCGACAGGATTTTTCCTCGTCGTACTCACCGGGTCGCTTCTCTTCACCGAAATCAACGTCGAGATGCCCGCCACCCTGCTTGGCGGAGACCCGAGGGCCTTGGGCCGTCAAGTTGCCAAACTGTGGGGGTTGGCCGCCCTCGGCAACATGATCGGGGCCTACTGCATGGGCTGGGCCATGGTCGAAGTGTCCAAGTTCAGCCCCGGTTTTCACGAACAACTTCAGGACATAGTGGCGGCGAAAATGCGGTTCCGCGAAGTAGGGGGAGCCGACGGTTGGTTCAAAGCCGTTCTCTCTGGTGCCATCGCCAACTGGCTCGTGGGAATCGCCGCGTTCTTGTCGGTAATGGGGCGCACGATCATCGGTAAATATATTCCCATCTTCCTCACGGTGAGCCTCTTCGTCGCCGGAGGATTCCTCCACAGCCCAGCAAACATGGGCTACTTCTCGCTCGCCCAGCGCAGCGGTTACGGCCCTGGCTGGGGCCCGGCATTTGGTTGGAGCCTCATACCCGCCGCACTTGGCAACGTGCTGGGCGCGCTGTTGCTCGTGGCAATTCCGCTCTGGTTCGCCATCACCCACTCAACGAACGGGGCAGATCGAGCAGCAGCGCCGTAAGCAACAAAGACTCATTGGGACTGCGTACCAGCGAAGCGGTAACCCCGCTGAGTCGGCTTACCGCGGCAACGATTTGTTTCGTTTCTTGGGGACCAGCGTCGACGATCGCCTCGCGATAGCGGCGGGCCAACGTGGCGAATCCGAAGACGAGTTCATCGGTGCGATGCCGTCGAGCGATGCGCTTGTGATGTGACTCGATGTCGGGTCTGCCAGACCCACGCGTGCCGAATTCCTTCTCGTGCTTATCGAGAGCATCGAGTTCACGCTGTTGGACATCCTTGAGGGCCGTCATCGAATCATCGATCATCGATCTGATCTCATCGACCATCACCACGACTGCGGCACCGGTGCCATCGAGTCGATCCGGAATCGACCACCAAGCATCACGTCTGGCCATGAGTCGTTGATCGCTCACCAGGAGCCGGGCACGTTCCACGCTTCCCCCGGCCGCCTCGGCCGCTCGCCGCGCGACCTCCGGGCTGGCGTCTTGCGCAACGAGCGCATCGACAATGAGATCCTCGGGGATGGCCCTGAACTCAATGGACGTGCACCGTGACGCGACAGTGACCTGCTCGGGCTGCAGAAAGTCGGCCAGGAATATGAAGATGGTGCTTTCAGGCGGTTCCTCGGCCACCTTCAACAACACCGGCATGGCGTTGGCATTGGCATCATGGAACCGCTCAGCGATCACCACCTTGCGGTTTCCTTCCACCGGTGACCGACTCGCCTCGGTGACCATCAGCTTGCTCTCCTCAATGCGAAACACACTGCCGGTGGGGGTCACCACCTTCACGTCGGGGTGGACAAATCGTGAAGCAAGCGACCGGTGACGGGCAGCATTTTCGGGGTCTGCCGCCGCCAGCAACTCACCGGCGAATACGGCCGAAGTTGCCAATTTGCCGGTGCCGGACGGGCCGACGAACAAGTAGGCGTGAACCGGGTTGTTGGTGGCGGCGCGAAGGCTTCTGACCACTGTGGGTTGACCAATCACCACCGCCCACGGATCGGTTGGGGATGCCACATCATTCACAGATGCGATATCGGTCATGACGTTGCATCCCATCCACGAATACCGTCCGCCACTCGGCTGGCGACCTCCTCCACTGAACCGTTAGCGTCGATCACCAGCCAGTGCTCAGGATCCATCCCGGCCATTTCGAGATACCCGTCTCGGACCCGCTGCTGGAGATGTGAACCGGCTCCCTCTATTCGATCGGTGTCGTCGCCGAGACGGATACGTGCCACCTCGACATCCACGTCGAGCAACACCGTCAGATCAGGTTTCAGACCGTGAGTGGCGAAGTCCATCATCGAAATGAGCGCGTCCAGATCAAGTCCCCTGCCATAGCCCTGATAGGCGAGAGCGGAAGCCGTGAAACGATCAGACACCACTGTTAGCCCATCGGTGAGAGCCGGCCCAACCACTTCTGACACGTGTTGGGCTTTGTCGGCGATGATCAGCAATGCCTCGGTGCGGTCATCGAGTTCCTGATGCGCATTATCGAGAACCACCTCTCGGATGGCACTGCCGATTCGGGTAGCTCCGAACTGAAACGTGAACAGGGCCCCGATCGAGGCCGCATAGAGGCGGGCCTGCGTCGACTTTCCGGACGCATCGGCGCCTTCGAATGCGATCAGCTTTCCACTCAACTTCTGACCTCCGAATCATCTGATCCGGTGGTGGCCTCGTCGCCTGACAGACCCGAGGCGATCGGATCGGACTTGACGCTGGCCGAAGCAAGGAAGCCCGCGGCGAGAATGATCAATGCCGCCAGCCACAACGTGATGCGCACACCAGGCACAAGGATCTCGAACCCAAGTGGATGAATTATGCCGCCCCACCAACGATTAGAAATTCGATCAAGAATCTCAGACAGGAGAGGAGCCACCGCAAGCGCAATCAACAGGCACAACCTGACGAGAACGAGAAGAGCCGAAAAGATCCGGCCCCGAAATTCATCCTCCACATTTTCGTGGAGGAGAGTGAAACCCAAAACATAAATCGGGCCGGCGGCAAACCCGAGCACACCAACTGCGGGGACCAGCACCGAGAGCCAACTCGCGGACGCAGCCGAAAACAAGGCTCCCCCCGCTACGAGAATGGCCAACGGAAATACCCTCGCTCGGTTGATCTTCTCCTGTAGCAAACTCGCTGCGACAACTCCCAGAGCCATGCCCAGCCCGAGAGCGAACAAGACAAGGTTGAAATCGGCCTCAGTTCCCGAGAGAACCTGGTCGACGAAAATCGAGCCGAGAGGCACGAGCATCCCTCCGCCGATGACCCCGGTCGCAAGACCGATGTTGACTGACCTGACTATCGGGTTGGAGGCGATGACCTCCCACCCTTCGCGAAGCTCACGCCATGCCCCGCCCAAATCCAGATTTCCCATCCGCTTCTCAGACCGCTCCGCCCTGGATCGGATCGGAATGGAAATTTTCCAGATGATCAGACCGGTGACAACGAAAGACAAGCTGTCGACATAGAAGGCCAAACCCTCAGCGTTGAGCCGCCATGTGTCTACCCAACCTTCGGCCGGCAACGCCAGCGAAACCTTTGCCAACAACGCGGCCAGACCGGCGGCGACTGGGAACATGCCGTAGGCGGCGGCAACGTTGAGGGAATTCGCCGTGGTCAGCTTTGATTTCGGAACGAGATTGGGGACGATCGCCTCCTTCGCCGGAGACCACAACATCGTCATGATCTCCAAGGCAAACGACGCCACCACCAACCCCACCAGCGAAGTCACGAACGGAAGCGTCACCAACACCGCCGCCCGACCGAAGTCACAAGCGATCATGACGTGACGGCGATTCAGACGATCGACGATCACCCCTGCCGCCGTTCCAAGGAAGAAGCCCGGCGCCACTCGTGCCGCCAGCACCACCGCGATCGCCGTACCTTCCGAACCTTCCGAAATCGAGGCCGAAAGTGCAATGATCGCCAGAAGGCCCAACCAATCACCCGTCGCGGAAATTACCTGGGCGATCCAAAGCCAAAAGAAGTCGCGACTACCGAACGCCTGATCTATACGACCCGACCCGCGCGTTGCACCCATGGCTCCACCCAGGCGCTCTCCAGCGGTACGAAAATCATCCGTCACGGGAGATGAGACTAGGCGACCGCGTGTGCGGTGATCACAACGACGCTGATGTCGTATCCGACACAGGCGCCGCAACCGTCTTCTTGGTCGCCTTCTTCTTGGTCGCCTTCTTGCGCGCCTTCTTCTTGGCTGGTCCTTTGGCGCGTCGATCGGCGAGAAGTTCTGTGGCTCGTTCCACCGTCAATTCCTCGACGGTGTCGCCCTTGCGTAGTGAGGCGTTCGTATCGCCATCGGTCACGTATGGTCCGAAACGACCGTCCTTCACCACCATGGGCTTCCCGGAAACCGGGTCCTCCCCAATCTCACGCAACGGGGGCTTTGCCGTTTGCCCGCGGCGGCGCTTGGGCTGGGCGAGAATTGTCAGACACTCGTCGAGAGTGACCGTGAACAATTTCTCCTCAGTGTCGAGACTCCGACTGTCGGTGCCCTTCTTGACATACGGGCCATAGCGACCGTTTTGAACCGTGATCTCGATTCCATCGGCCGGATCCGCTCCGACAGTTCTTGGCAACGACAACAGCTGCAGTGCGTCTTCAAGAGTGACCCGTTCAAGAGACATAGTCGAAAAGAGTGAACCCGTTCGCGGCTTGTCATCGACATCCTCGTGGGCGCCCAACTGCACATAAGGTCCGAATCGGCCGGCCTTGGCAAAGATGGTGAGACCCGTCTCTGGATCGATACCCAGTTCGCGACCATCCTTCGGGATGGCCAAATATTCGAGGGCCTTGGCCAGATTCAACTCATCAGGGGGGATGTCTTCGGGAATCGATGCCGATTGGTCGCCCTTTTGCACGTATGGGCCGTAGCGGCCGACTCTCACCACGACTGGCTCGCCGTCTTCGGTGACTCCAACCGGGATCGAGTTCACTGCTCGGGCATCGATATCGCCGAGGCGACTCGACACCTTCTCCTTCAAGCCCTCCTCGGAGTCGTGTCCGAAGTAGAAACGGGCCAACCAAGGAACCGGATCCTCGGATCCACCAGCAATCTTGTCGAGATCGTCTTCCATTCGGGCGGTGAAGGCGTAGTCGACCAGGTCCGGGAAGTGGCCCTCAAGCAAATTGATGACCGAGAACGCTGTGAACGACGGGATGAGCGCCGCCCCTTTCTTCCACACGTAACCACGGTTTTGGATGGTGCCGATGATTGACGCATAGGTCGATGGACGCCCCACGCCAAGTTCTTCGAGCCGTTTCACCAGAGACGCCTCCGTGAAGCGAGCCGGGGGCTGGGTCTCGTGGCCCTCAGGATCGAATCCACGCGCATCGACGGAATCATCCACCTCAATCGGGGGAAGCTGACGCTCCTCATCATCGGCATCGGTAACGGTGTGTTCCTCGTAGACCTCGCGAAAACCACGATGACGGATCACCGTGCCGGTTGCGGAAAATTCCGCGTCGGTACCAACGGGTGTGACGCTCCCAAGCCTGATTTGCACGGTCTCGCCGGTGCAGTCGGTCATCTGCGAAGCGACTGCTCGCTTCCAGATCAGTTCGTAGACCTCAGCCTCCGACCTCGATACCTGCTTGGCCACCTGATCGGGTGAGCGGAAACTATCGCCGGCCGGCCGGATGGCCTCATGGGCCTCCTGGGCGTTCTTGGCCTTCTTCGTGTAGAGCCTCGGCGAGTCGGGTAGGAAGTCGTTGCCGTAGCGCTCACCAATCGTGCCGCGCGCGGCACGCACAGCTGTCTCCGACAACGTGGTGCTGTCGGTTCGCATGTAAGTGATGAAGCCCTTTTCGTAGAGCGACTGCGCTGTGCGCATCGCCATCGCCGAGGACAACCTCAACTTGCGGCCGGCTTCCTGCTGGAAAGTCGAGGTGGTGAAAGGTGCTGCCGGCCGACGACGGTAAGGCTTCGACTCGCGCGACCTCACGGTGAATGCCAGCCCGGCGAGCTGGCCCACCAGACCGTTTGCCGTCGACTGACCGAGCACGGTCACGTCTTGTCGAGACACCCTGCCGTCTTGCCCGAAGTCGCCACCTTTGGCAATCCGAACTCCGTCAAGCGCTACCAGCGCGGCGGTGAATTCGTGAGCACTTGTGCCCGGCACACCAAAACGACCTTGAAGGCTCCAGTAGCCCGCAGACACGAACTGCATTCGCTCGCGTTCCCGCTCCACCACTATGCGGGTGGCAACGCTTTGCACACGTCCTGCCGACAGTGACGGCATGACCTTCTTCCACAAGACCGGCGAGACCTCGTAACCAAACAGTCGATCGAGAAGACGGCGAGCCTCCTGGGCATCGACCATTTTGGAGTCGATGTCTCGGGGGTTTTCCATCGCTTTGGCAATCGCCTCCTTGGTGATCTCGTGGAACACCATGCGTTTCACCGGCACGCGTGGGTTGAGGACCTCGAGAAGATGCCATGCAATGGCCTCGCCCTCACGATCCTCATCAGTTGCCAGATAGAGCTCGTCGACCTTGGCCAATGCGGCCTTCAGCTTCTTGATCTGGTCCTTCTTGTCGGAGCTGACCACATAGAGCGGCTTGAAATCGTTGTCGACATCAATTCCGATGCGCGCCCAAGACTCGCCTTTGTAGGCAGCCGGGACCTCTGACGCGTTCTTGGGCAGGTCACGTATGTGACCGATCGACGGCTCGACGATGTAGCCGTCACCCAGATAGCTGGCAATGGTCTTGGCCTTTGCTGGTGATTCGACGATGACTAGTGCGCTGGGCAATGTTCTTCAATCATTTGGGAGAAGGGGCTTTGAATTCGACCTCGGTGACTTCTTTGGCTCTGGTGAGAACGACCGAGCCAATCAGGGCAGCCACGACGGAGGCGACGACGATACCGATCTTTGCATCGTCGGTGAACACCGGGTTGTCGAAAGCCAACCCCGTGACAAACAACGACACCGTAAATCCCACACCACCGATGGCGGCAAGTCCTATCACATGAGTCCAGTTTGCGCCGCGAGGCATTCGAGACATACCGCTCTTCACACCGATCCACGTGAACAACGAGATTCCAACGAGCTTGCCCAACACCAGTCCCGCCACCACGCCGTGAGTAACGGCAGATGTGGCGGCGTCGCTGAGGCCACCTCTCGAGATTTCGATACCTGCGTTGGACAGGGCGAACAGCGGAATGATGATGAAACTCGTGAACGGATGCAGGAAGTCGGCCAGACGTTCCGCCACTGAAACCTGTTCGTTCAAATCGAAACTCGCACGCCTCACCATTGGCGCGTTGGCATGACCCGCCATTACTTGTCCCACAAAATCCTGGTCGTCAGGCACATCGGGCTTGAGCGGCAGTGCCGGGGTGAGCAATCCGAGAACCACGCCGGCGATGGTGGCATGAATTCCAGACTCGAACACAGCGAGCCACACAAACAAACCGACGAAAATGTAAGCAGGTGTGAACCAGATACCAGCCACCCGCATAGCCACGACCACCACAATCAACCCGGCGGCAATCGCCAGCCAACCCAACGAAAGATCGTTCGTGTAGAACACCGCGATCACCACGATGGCTCCGATGTCGTCGACGATGGCGAGCGTGAGCAAAAACACCTTCATCGCGCCCGGCACTCTCGAACCGAGAAGCGACACGATTCCGACAGCGAATGCGATGTCGGTCGCCATCGGGATTCCCCATCCACCCGTCGCCCCGCCGGAGTTGAACGCAACGTAGATCAAAGCCGGAATGATCATTCCTCCCAGGGCCGCCATCGCAGGAAGCGCCGCAGCTCGCGGGTCCTTCAGTTCACCGGCAACGAGTTCGCGCTTGATCTCCAACCCGACAACAAAGAAAAACAGTGCCATCAGCGCGTCGTTGATCCACATCTCGAACGGCAGGTCGAGTGTGAGGATCGTGCCGATCTGAAAATTGATGTGCGTCTCAAAGAGGTCGTGATAGCTGGAACTCCACGGAGAATTGACCCACACGAGTGCCACAACAGTCGAAACAATGAGCAGAACGCCACTCGCTGCCTCTATGGCCAAGAACTCTCTCACCGGACGACCCACCCGGCGGGCAAGAGGCCGATTGCTACCGATCCAAGTGAACGGTGATGGTTGGGGGTGACTGTCGGGCATTTGTGGGGAGTCGCTCTATCGAGGTGGTAGGACGCCGGGAACGCTACAGGCGCGTCACGGTATTTGGATCACAGGGTTGAATCCATGATCCGTGATCAGTGGGTTTGCGACCGTTTCGACGAGTAGACCACCAATCGCACATCGGTGCCGCTGGACGAGGATGAAATCTCCGTCTCATCAGCCAAGGTACTCATCAGGTACACACCGAGACCGGATTCGTACTCGAGTCTCTCTGGAGTGCCGGGTGCCGGGAGTGTTTGCAAACTGTCGGGATCGAATCCTCCGCCCTCATCGTGGATTCGAACAACAATCTCGCTGGCGCTGACCGAGCACTTCACTCCAATTCGGGCACGAGAGCCGACTTCTGCTTGGGCCATGATGGCGTTGGTCGCCGCCTCTGATACGGCAACCCTCAAATCTTCGACTCGTTCGATCGTCATGTCGGGGCCGATTTCCGCAGCAGAGGCAACCACCAGCCTCACCAGCGAAACGAACTCGGTGCGTGCCGGAACCTCGAGAACCACCTGACCCACCGGAAACTTCGAATCGCTCACATCACCTCGCCAGGTACGGAGTCGCCGGTGGCATCCTCGACGTTCTCATACATGCGAAACACTCGATCGAGATCACAAACTTCAAATACCCGTCGGTTTCGAGGTTCAGGGATGACGAGTCGAAGGTCGCCCCCGGCGAGACGCGTCCGTTTGAGAGCCCCGACAACTACGCCCAGGCCGAATGAGTCGATGAAATCCACTCCAGTGAGGTCGAGCACGAGATTCGAATTGCCCGCCTGTGCTGCCGTCATCACGTGCTGACGCAGGTCGGGTCCGCCCACCACATCGAGTTCACCTGCCACCATGAGAACGGTCCACTGACCAACGCGGCGGGAGTGAACGACAATATCCACGCCCGTGACGGTAGTCCGAGTACGGCCATCCTCCGCGGTGTCGTGGCTCACTGGCGTGGCGAACAGCACTCAAGGCGCTTCCAATCGCATACGAGCCACTGCCTGCATCTCGGCGTCACCGACCATTGATCCCACCAGCGGAACGTCGGTCGGATCGGAGAATGTGACGGTGACCGTTGCTACTCCATCGGATCTGCTCACCGTGACATCCAGCCGATGAATGGGCAGGTCGCCGGCGACTTCGACGGCACGGCGCACATCTGAATCGGAGCCCCCGACAGCGGCGGCGCGCGCTCCCTCGCGGGCGGCGTGGGTGACCAAGACCCTCGATCTCACCACCAAGCCCACCTGAACCACCGCCAATAAAAGGAGAGCAACGAACGGCAGCAACAACGCCGACTCGACCGTGGCCTGGCCAAGTCGAGCATCGTGCCGGGGATCGGGGTCCGCCGCAGCGATGCGACGAACCCCGAAGTGCCGGTTCATGCCACCTGATTGATGATCTTGTCAATCACCTTGTTGAGCAGTTCAGCAATCTTGTCGGTCTTGGTCGCCCAGGCAATCACGAGTAATGCCACGGCAGCAGCTCCGAGAATGACCAACGAGTACTCGGCCGTTGCCTGCCCCCGATCGTCAGCGGTGGAAAGGCGGCCTACGAGGGCCGATTGGACAGCAGCGACCATACGAACGGTCAAGGACTGGAAAAACATCGAATATCTCCCGAATTGGAATGACGAAGCGGGGAAGCAAAAGGGAAGAGACAGAGAGCCGAGAGTCAACTCGGCAATTGGAGGTTGCTGAATGTGCCAATGAGCAGAGGGACCACGGTGAGCAGAGCGAACGCCGGAAGAACACAAACGACCAGCGGAAACAGCATTGCGACGGGTATCCGCCGCGCTCTCTCTTCGGCCGCGACCCGACGCCCCCGTCTGGCCTCATCCCCCGCCCGCTCAAGCGCGGGCGACAACGCCGCGCCATCTGTCTGCGACGCAATCAGAGTGCTGATCAATGGACGAGCCGCCTCGCCCAGATCCAATGAGGCAGTCTCCAGCGCTGTCACGAACGAGTCTCCCGATTCGCAGCGAAAGATCGTCTCCTCCGCCACCGACCGGAACGGCTCCGGAAACCACGGTGCCGAAACCGAGAACGCCAGCCTCAGCGTAAGGCCGGACCCGACGGCAAGCGTCAACAAATCAATGACGTCTGGCAATGCTCGACTGACTGCGGCATCCGCCTCAATCTGCCCTCGCCGACGGTGACGCGATGACCGCACTAGCAGGGCGATCATCGGCACCAATGACAGCGGCGGAGAAATGAAGAACAGAACCAGCGATATGACCGCCACGCCGAGCAACCCCCGCCCACCCATCTGAGGGTCAAACGGCAACACCTTTCGAAATCGCTCACCCACGACATCGACGGCGCCCAGTAGCCGTGGCGTGGTCCGGCTGGTTCGGATCCTTCGCGGCGGGACGGCCATTCTCGGCAGCGCTACGGCGCCGACCAACATGAACGAGCTGATCACCACAACCGCGCTCACTCGTCGACCGCAGAAGTGAGCCGAGACATCCACCAGAGCCCAAGCGTGTCTAGAAATATTCCTGAACCGAGGCAGAGCCGACCGATATTGGACGCAAACAGAATGTGCGAAGACTTGGGATCGGTGATCGCCACGACGGCGAAGAATGCCAACGGGCTGATACCAATCACCATTGCCGATGCCCTCGATTGTGACGTGAGAGCACGGATTTCCGCACTGAGCGAAGATCGCTCACGAATTGTCGATGCGGCACGATCCAACGCGGGGGCCATAGAACCTCCGCTGAAGTCGCCAAGACCTACCACTGCCCGCACTATGCGAGCGTCACGATGACGGAGTTGGACAACCCATCTGTCGATGGCGTCTCCCAGCCGCTCTCCGGCCGACACCCGGCCCAGCACGGGACCGAGGGAACGACCGGCCTCATTGTCGCTTCTTGCGACATCGTGAAGTGCGGTGTGTAGATCGGCCCCGCCTCGGAGCGAACGAGAAAGGAGTTCAAGCATCTCTGGAAGAGACTGCGCCAACCTCTCAGATGCCCCATCACCCCGCTTCACCACCACAACGACCGGCCCCACCGCACCGATCAACGCTCCGAAGATCAAGGAAATCGGGGTGAGGTGTCCAAGAAATGACGCCACCAAGACTGCACCAACCACAGTTGAGGTGACCCACAAACGAATGGCTGCCTCCGCGCCGAGATGCAGGTCTGCCATGACGAGTCGCCTGGAAACTGCCGAGTTGACCCTCTCAGTGTTCCATCGAGCTGGCTCGTGATTGTCGGGAAGGCGCGGCGGTGTTCGTCCCCACGAAGTCAGCACGACCGCTGCCACCAACACCGGGATGAAGACGACGATCATGGCCTCAACCGGGGCCCGCGAGATCGTTGAGCCAATACCCGATCGTGATCGACCAACTCCCGTACCTCGTCGGAACCGACCACCTCAGCTACTGAAGAGATCCGCCGCCGACCGTCGCCTGATCGCCTGACCTGAATCACAAGATCGACTGCGGCGGCAATCTGCTGGCGAATCGCAGCCAGCGGAAGCCCCTCACCGGCCATCATGGCCAGGCTTTCAATCCGCCTCAAGGCGTCGAGCGGGCCATTGGCGTGGCAAGTCGACAGGCAACCGGAGTGACCGGTATTGAGTGCCTGCACCATGTCGAGTGCTTCGTTGCCTCTCACCTCACCCACGATGAGACGGTCGGGCCGCATTCTCAGCGCATTGCGCACAAGATCTCTGATCTCCACCAGCCCCACACCCTCCACCGAAGCCGGCCTGGCCTCAAGCCTCACTACATGAGGATGCGGCAGGGCCAGTTCCGCGGAATCTTCCACCGTGACAATCCGAGATCTTGGATCAATCTCACGCGCAAGTGCGTTGAGCAACGTGGTCTTGCCTGCTCCCGTGCCGCCGCTGACGATGATGTTGCATCCATCAGCCACAGCAGCAGCGATCATTTCAACTACTTCAGGCCCGGCAAATGAGTCGATGGAGAGTCGCCGCAAGACAAACCGACGGATCGTGACATAGGGGCCATCGAGCGCTATCGGAGGTACGACCACGTTGACCCGGCTGCCATCGGCCAACCGACCATCGACCCAAGGGGACCGTCTGTCGACCCGACGACCGATCGGTGACACCATCCGCTCGATAAGCCGATCGATTTCACCGCGATCAAGGATCAGTTCGGTGGCAGTCAACTCACCTCGCTTTTCCACCCAGACAGGACCGGGGCCGTTGATCATGATTTCGCTTACTTGGGGGTCGGCCAGAAACTGATCGAGTGCACCCAACCCACGCACGCGTGATTCCACACGGGTCAGCACCTCCAACCGCTGCGAAGCAGACAGAAGCGGAGCGTGATGCATGACCATGCGCTGGACATCAAAGTCGGTGATCCGGTCGGCACCGTGATCGAGTGCCGCGCCGTGAACGATTTCGACCACTTCATCAAGGTCGACCGCTGTCTGCGTCCGAGTCATGCAGCTACTCCTATGGCACGCAACGAACGCGGCATTCGACTGGCGAGAATCCCGGCATCGACCGCCCGAGCAACCGCCGGATCCCACGGGATCCGACAACGCAACTCAGCGCCAGTGGCCGTGCTCACATCGGCGATGGTGAGCGCCCGTCCTGGCTCATCCACCACCACGACCTCTGATCCCGGAGCAACCCTCCCGGCTCTTCGCAGCCCGAGGTAGCACGGCCGCAAAATCAGCAAAGACTGGCCATGGCGCACCCACCAACGATTTGCCGCGGACGTGGAACCGGCATCGACCACCACAGGGCGCGACGACCCGGCCAGAACCGCGCCCAGCACATCAAGGCGATCGGCGAGGTCGAGGCCTGACGGATCACCGAGGTGCAGCAGCGAGAGCCGGTCCGTTACATGTGACTCCAACTCCCCCAGAGCGTCGACGGGAACATCCCCGCCCGCCGACAGCCAATCGCCAACACCAGGACCTGCCGGCTGCGGCAACCCGAGAATGGCGGGTTGATCGCCGTCGAGATCGACCAGCAGAGACTCCACGCCAGACGCGGCGGTTCTCAACGCAAGAGCTGCGGCGACAACGGATGTACCGACGCCACCCTTCACGGACCAACAAACAGTGAGCACAACGACTCCGGAGCAAATAAGGGGCTCGACGGGGAAGTCGTTGTCGCAGACCATAGAGGCGACCACCAGAGATGCCAACGCCGTGCGCCAACCTCTCCGTAAGGTTGTCGAATGACGGACGCTCGAACTCAGCCCATCGAGGCCGCCTTTTTCGATCTCGACAAGACGGTCATAGCCAAGGCCGCCATGCTTGCGTTCGGGCCGAGCCTTCACCGCGCCGGGATGCTCAACCGGTGGCTTGTCGTGCGAGCTCTTTGGGGCCAGATCGTCTTTCGCTACCTCGGTGCCGACGAGGGCCGAATGCGCAAGATGCGCGAAACGGCGCTACGAATCGCCACCGGCTGGGACCAACAGCGAATTTCCGCCTTGGTCAACGACGCCCTCACCGAAATCATCGATCCGCTGGTCTACGAAGAAGCTATGGAGCTAATCGAGTCTCATCGCGGCGCTGGCCGCCGGGTCTATCTGGTGTCGGCTTCGCCGGAAGAAATCGTGCTGCCCCTCGCCCGCCACCTGGGGATCGATGATGCCATCGCCACACGTGCCGAAATCGACAGCGATGGCAAGTACACCGGCGGTGTCGAGTTCTACTCGGCCGGCGAAAATAAAGTGACTGCCATACACAAGGAGGCCGAGACTCACAATCTCGACCTGGCTGCGTCCTTTGCCTACTCCGACTCGATCACCGACCTACCAATGCTCGAATCCGTCGGGCATCCTGTGGCGGTCAATCCCGACCGGGCACTCCTTCGGGAGGCGTTGGCCCAGGGCTGGGAGATTCGGACATTCGAGATTTCGCGTCCACTACGGGAAAACCGGGGCATCAAACCCGCGGCCCCTGTCACGATGGGCATCGGTGCCGGCGCCGCTCTCGGTGCCGGCTTGGGACTCTGGTGGCGCTACAAGATTCAGTCGCGCCGCAACAGCCGACGATGGTTTCGACGCTGATCAGACGTCGCGGACTTTGCGCGAAAGCATCATCAGCAATCCGCCGAGAATGATCGCCAGAACAACTCGCTTCTTGGTCATGTTGCCAACATAGCCAACCGGATCGGCAAGTGGAAGCGGGTTGGCGGAGGTGGACGGGAATCGAACCCGCCGGACGGGGATCACCCGTCCCGCCCGCTTTGAAGGCGGGGGAGCCCACCAGGCGCTCGGACACCTCCACGGGGAAATCTATCGGCGAGACCAGTCGGCCGGACTCCAAAGAACCGACAGATCAGACGCTCAGTAGGTCGCGCGCCCCGGTGTCGGACGATGGATGTCGGAGCTTCGACATTGCCCGCGCCTCGATCTGGCGGATGCGCTCACGAGTGAGGCTGAAGTGGTCGCCCACCTCTTCAAGGGTGCGGGGTTCGCCGCGATCAAGCCCGAACCTGAGCTTGAGAATCTCGCGTTCGCGCTCATCGAGCGGTGCAAGTAGTCGCGAGATCTCGTCCGGCAGCAGTGATGTTGCCGCAACTTCGAATGGCGAGTCGGCCGAACGATCCTCCACGACATCGCCCAGTTCGGCGTCGCCGTCTTCACGGAGAGGTTCGGACAACGAAAGCGGCTCGGCAGCAAATCGCAGCGCCTCGGTGACCTTCTCTTCAGGCATCTCCACTTCGCGGGCCAACTCGGCCACGGTGGCAGCACGGCCATACTTGAGCTCAAGCCGCGAACGGGCTTTTTGAAGACGAGCCAAGGTGTCGCCGGCATGGACTGGAAGACGAATGGTGCGACCGGTGTTGGCGATTCCGCGGGTGATGGCCTGGCGAATCCACCATGTGGCATATGTCGAGAACTTGAATCCCTTACGCCAATCGAATTTCTCGACAGCGTGCATCAGCCCGAGGTTGCCTTCTTGGATGAGATCCAAGAGGGGTAGTCCCGACGCCTGATACTTCTTGGCGATCGACACGACCAGACGAAGATTTGACTGTACGAACGTGCGCTCGGCCTTCTCACCCTGGCGGAGAGATCGCCGGAGCTCACGGCGACGAGCCGTGGTCAATTTCACATCGGGTAGCTCAAGCTCAACGTGAGCCTCTGTGCCAGCTTCAATCTTCTGGGCAAGGTTGACTTCGTCGTCTTTGGTGAGCAGCGGGTACTGGCCGATGTCCGTGAGATAGAGGCGAACAAGATCTTCCTCGTCTCGCTCAACACGTTCCTTCGCCACGGACTGCCCTTCGTTGGTGTTCGTCGTTTGGATTCGCTGACGGTGAGTCGTCGGACACACCTTGCCTCTGGAAGACGATAGCGACGGATCTACTGCGCGCCACCGAACAACTGACTCCGGTCCAATCGGAATGTTGCCGTTGACACATGATCGATTTCGACGCGCTACTCATGATTTGAGCCATACGGCCCAGACCGATTCTCTGAACGGCTCGTCAACCAGCGTTGATGGAAGGTGGCAGACCCCCGGCTTCAACGATGAGTGTCTCGGCCTCGATCGAGGCCGACCCAACCCTGGCGACTATCTCCGAACTGGTGAGCAGTCGCTCCAGCAGCGCCTCACCGTCGTCGCGGTCGCGTCGGAGATCGCTGAGCATGAAACCGATCACCCGTTTGAGGGGCTCATCGGATTGGGTTGTTGCCATTCTCTCGATGGCGACACAACGTGAGGCCATCCTCGCCAGCAGCACACGATTCGCTATTGCCAGATTATCGATGGAGTCAGCTCGGCTACGAATGGTGGTCATTGCGGCATCGAGAAGACGAAACCGAATTTCGGACGAGGGGTCGTCGGCGACCAACACGCTGTCGGGCGCGAGCGCATCCAAATCTTCGGAATGCCAGCCCATGTGGCGACTCGCCGTGGCGAACGAGACCGCAATGTCGGGCCTCTCGGCTTCACCGGCCCACTCACCCAGAATTTCGAACAACCGCGACGAGGCCCAGTGCAGGTCTTCGACGAGTCGGGCTGTTTCGAGGACTGTCAATCCATTTTCCATTTGTCTCTATCCGGTTTCTGCAACACCCCTAGCTCCGGCGCGGGCGACGGTAGTGCGCAATGTTGACTAAATCTGCCATACACGGCGAATGCCGGCGGCGTGGTGGCTGCAACGCCCGTGTTCAACCGCGATACCTGTTGACGATCGGAAGGCGTCGGTCGCGTCCGAACGCCTTTCCGGTGAGACGGGCGCCGAGAGGCGCCTGTCGCCGCTTGTATTCCGCTATGTCGACCAGACGGCACACTTCTGTCACCATCTCGGGTTCGGCGAGGTCCATTGCCATCACCTCGGCGAGTGTGTGATCTCCTTCTACGTAGGCCTGAAGGATTGGATCGAGAACTTCATATGGTGGAAGTGACTGATCGTCGCGTTGATCGGGCCGAAGCTCTGCTGATGGTGGCTTTTCGATCACTGCTTGCGGAATGATTTCTCGATCGGACACCTCATTGCGCCACCGACACAACTCGTAGACGGTCAACTTCCAGACGTCCTTGATCACCGCGTATGCGCCAGCCGTGTCTCCATAAAGCGTTGAGTATCCAACAGCCGACTCGCTCTTGTTGCCGGTTGTGAGAACAAGCCAACCGTGCTCGTTGGCGAGCGCCATCAGGACTACGCCACGGATCCGCGATTGGAGATTTTGATCGGTGAGATCGCCGACATCGACCCTCTCATCTGCAAGGGCCGGTGCGAGCATCGTAGTGAACGCAGCGTGAGCAGGCTCGATCTCGATTGTGCGGACATCGATGTGCAGGTTGGTGGCCAATGCCTCGGCATCGGAGATCGAGTGATCACTCGAGTAACGCGACGGCATGAGCACCCCGTGCACATGGTCTGGGCCCAGAGCGTGCACAGCCACGGCCGCAACCAGTGAGGAGTCGATACCTCCCGACAACCCGACACATACGTCGGAGAACCCGGTCTTGACCACGTAGTCGTGGGTGGCCAACGTGAGAGCACGCCAGCGTTCCTCGTTGATATCGAGCAGAGGCTCCATAGGAGGATCGACTCGTTCAAGCGGAGTGTCACGAGCAGGCGTTACTGCCACGACTGGATAGGAGTCGAGAGTCGGCGTCTGCGGAGGGAGCTCGACGTCGACTATCGCGATCGACTCGTTGAACTGTGTGCAACGCGCCGCCACGGCGCCGTCGGCATCAACCATGAACGATCCGCCGTCGAAGACGAGTTCATCCTGACCGCCAACCAAATTGACGTAGACGATCGGTATTCCGGACTCGGAAACCCGCCGACAGATCACGTTCTCCCTGACCTCGGCCTTGCCCTCTCGAAACGGTGACCCGTTGACGTTGATGACCATTCGAGCCCCGCCCCGAGCCAACTGTGAGACCGGTCCGTCGGGGATCCATGCGTCTTCGCACAGCGTGACACCGATCGGAATCCCAGAAATGGTGAACAACGACAACGATCCGTTGCCAGGACGGAAATGACGCAGCTCGTCGAATACGTCGTAGTTGGGCAGATGCCGTTTGTGATAGGTGCCTGCGACCCGTCCACCTGCGCAAACCGCGACCGCATTCCAGACGCCGTTGGAGTAACGGACGGTTCCATCGGTGCCGGGCACCCAACGGTGGTCGGCATCAACACCGGCGGCGCCATCGGCGAATCCGATCACGGCCGCACATCGGCCGGTCGATGCCGCAAATTTTCCGAGCGCGACACGACTGTCGGCCACAAATCCGGGCTTCAACAGCAGATCTTCAGGCGGATACCCAGTGATGGTCATCTCTGGCATCACGGCAACGTCTGCGCCGGCCGATTCTGCCTCGGCCAGCGCATCCTGAGCTCGTTTGACGTTGCCTTCCAGATCGCCCACGGTCGTATCGATCTGACAGATCGCTACCCGCAGAAATTCACCGGTGGGTTTGGTCATTGATCGCCGTTCGGACACATCATTTCCTCATCCTACGGCGGCCACCCCAAAGGCTGGGTCAGGCCAAGGCACCACAGATGGTGTTTGTAACCAGAGCCGACACCACGTAGGGATCAGCGTTGGCGTTGGGTCGACGATCCTCGATGTAGCCCTTGCCATCCCTGGCCACCTGCCACGGGATGCGAATCGAAGCACCGCGATCGGAGACGCCATAGCTGAACTGGTTGAATCGTTGGGTCTCGTGCGCTCCGGTCAGGCGATCTTCGATGCCGACACCGTAGGACTTGATGTGCTCCGCGGGTTT
Organism: Acidimicrobiales bacterium; assembly: GCA_041687805.1. Lineage (GTDB taxonomy): Bacteria > Actinomycetota > Acidimicrobiia > Acidimicrobiales > Aldehydirespiratoraceae > SZUA-87. Next base: position 41,722 of record JBDNJK010000121.1, on the reverse strand, counting down.
TCCCAGGGCTCCCATCGCTTCGCAAGCAGAAACGATGTGCTCGTAGGGGCCCTCACGCATGAATTTTGTCGAGAAGTTGGTGTGCATTCCTGCGCCGTTCCAGTCTCCGGGCATCGGCTTGGCCTCGATGCTGACCTCGACGCCATGATCTTCAGCGAGACGGTAGAGGAGGTAACGGGCCACCCAAAGGTGATCGCCCACCGTGACGGTGTCGACCGGGCCGATTTGGAACTCCCATTGCCCGGGCATCACCTCGGCGTTGGTGCCGGAAATCGCCAGACCCGCTGCGATGCAGGCCGCTGTGTGCTCTTCGATGAGATCACGGCCATGAATTTTGAGGGCACCGACACCGCAGTAGTAGGGGCCCTGGGGGGCCGGGAAACCGTTGGGCGGGAATCCGGCGGGCCAGCCAGTAGTCGGGTTGATCAGGGTGTATTCCTGCTCCAGGCCGAAGACCGGTTCCTGGTCCGCAAACTTGGCAAGCGCTACCGCCGCAATGGCACGAGTGTTGGTGGGATGCGGCGACATGTCGGTCGGCAGCAGTGTCTCACAAAGAACGAGAATATCGTCACCGCCGCGAGTCGGGTCGGGGCACTGAAACACCGGATTGAGCACTACGTCGGAGTTGTCGCCTGATGCCTGATTGGTGCTCGACCCGTCAAAGCCCCACTGCCCGGGCTCGGCGCCGTCGGCGAGCACTTTCGTCTTGGAACGAATCTCTCGCGTCGGTTCGCTGCCGTCGATCCACAGATATTCAGCCCGGTAAGCCATATGAGTTCACTTTCTTGGCCCGCCCCTCGCGGGATCGGGATGTTGTTGGGGAGCACCATCATTGTGGTGACATGGCAGGCAGCGTTCCAACACAGAGTTTCCAAGCTGTTGCACTTTTGTGAACGGTATGTGAACGCATACCGATTATGGGCCGCGTCATCATCGTCAATGGCATCATCAGTTGCCCGGCCACATTCGGAGATCGGTATGCAACGTCAACAGGATTATGTGCTGCGGACCATAGAAGAGCGCGGCGTGCGACTCGTTCGCCTCTGGTTCACAGATGTCCTCGGTCGACTCAAGTCGGTGGCCATAACGCCCCCCGACCTCGATTCTGCTTTCGCCGAAGGGGTGCAGTTCGACGGCACCGCTATCGACGGTTTCAGCCGAGTTCACGAGTCAGATGTGCTGGCAATTCCCGATGCAGCAACCTTTGATTTGCTGCCATGGGCCGCAGAGGATGAGCCAACCGGCCGGATGTTTTGCGACATTGCCAACCTCGATGGTTCGGCCTTCGAGGGCGACCCCCGGCAAGTGCTTCGACGCAACCTCGACGCTGCTCGCTCACGTGGCCTCACGTTTATGGCGGCGCCCGAGGTCGAGTTCTTCTACTTCGCATCGGGCGACCCGAAATTGGGCGCTCCAAAACCGCTCGACACCGCCTCCTACTTCGACCTGACAACCGCCGATGTTTCCAGCGATCTGCGTCGCCAGACCATCCACATGCTCGAAGCGATGGGCATTCCGATCGAGTACTCATTCCATGAGGACAGCCCGAGCCAACACGAGATCGACCTGCGCTACACCGAGGCGCTCGACATGGCCGACAACATCATGACGTTGCGACTGGTAGTCAAGAAGATCGCTTTCGAACACGATACCTACGCCACTTTCATGCCGAAGCCATTGAACGGCGTTCAAGGCTCGGGGATGCACACACATCTCTCGCTCTTCGAATCCGGAACCAACATCTTTCACGACCCCGATGACGAATACGGAATCTCGACAACTGCCCGACAATTCACAGCCGGTGTCCTGCGCCACGCACGAGAGATCACCGCCGTCTCCAATCAGTTGATCAACAGCTACAAGCGGTTTGCCGAGACTTCCGAAGCACCTCCGTATGTTGCTTGGGCACGAAACAACCGATCTGCGTTGGTGCGCGTGCCCGTGCGCAAGATGGCCAAATCCGAGTCGGCACGCATCGAATACCGCGCCCTCGACGGTGCTACCAACCCATATCTGTCGTTCTCGCTTCTCCTCGCCGCCGGGCTGCGCGGCATCACCGAGGGATACGAACTCCCTGATGCCACCGACGTCAACCTTTTCGAACTCGATGACAAGCAACGCCGCGCCCTCGGAATCCAACCGTTGCCGCGGTCGCTCGACGAAGCACTCGACGTGATGGAAGGATCGGAGCTGGTGCGTGAAACTCTCGGCGACCACATCTTCGAATGGTTCCTTCGCAACAAGCGATCAGAGTGGGCGGAGTTCCAGTCGCAGGTCACTCAGTTCGAACTCGAGAGGTATCTACCGCAGTGGTAACCGTAGGGTGACCGTCATGGATCCGATCTTGGTCCACCCCGAACCCGTCCCCCCGGAGCTTGCCCGCGCCCTTGATCTCGGCGGGTGGGCTTGGAAGGCGGTTTCAAATATCGACGAGGCTCGCCGATCCGAGCCCGACGATGGATGGGCCGGCGCAATCATCGTCACCGACACCGACCCCGCCGTGACTCTCGACGAGACGCTCAGGTTCTGTCGTTCAATTCGCGGGGCTGATTTCGCCGTCTCGCGAATAATTGTTCTGGTGGGTGGCGCACATTTGTCGGAACTCGAGACTCACGACGACCAATTCGATGACTTTTGCCTCCTCCCGTTCCAGCCCGTGGAGCTGGAGGCCCGTCTCAAGCATTTGTTCCAAAGGGCCGGACACGAGTCGTCGCCGCAATTGATCGAACACGGTCCTCTGATGATGAATCTCGAGACCTATCAGGCGGTGATCGGTGATCGCCCGCTGGATCTCACCTACATGGAGTACGAACTGCTGAAGTTCCTGGCCGGTCATCCAGGCAAGGTCTTCAGCCGGGAGACCTTGCTCAGCCGAGTCTGGGGTTACGAATATTACGGCGGCGCTCGAACTGTCGATGTCCACATCCGGCGCTTACGCGCCAAGCTTGGCGAGGAATATGCCAGCTTGGTCCAAACCGTTCGCTCGGTTGGTTATTCGTTTGGCAAGAGTCGCTGGAGCGCCTGATCAGGTTCGTTGGCCTCGCGGTTCGCTCCCGTCGGATCCAACTAGTTCCCTTGGGCCGAATCTATTTCCAAGGGTTGGAATCGGCGATCTGAAGATGTTCGTTTGGCTGGCCCTCGTCGTCGAGATTGTCGAGGTCGCGGTCGCGCCCCATCAGCCACCCGAGTAGGCCGGCCCCTGCCGCTCCGCTAGCGGCGACGCCCACCGGCATCGCAACAACCAGCACAACGATGAGAATGATCGCTCCAACCATGGCGGCAGTCTGCCAGACATTTCAGCGCCCGGGCCAGACCGCCAACCAATCCTGATTGTCAGGTCGGCGAAGCTGGTCTTCAGCTACGAAGCTCGTCCGGCAGAGGAAACCATCGGAGGCTTTCGAAATCGGCGCTCACCTCTGGCCGCCCCACTGGATTCGGTAGATGATTCTCAGCGTCATCAAAAATTCGTTGGGCCTCTTCGAGATAGTGGTTTAGAGATTCGGCCGGCGCGTACTCATCGTGCTGCGGGTACTCCATGCATCCACTCGAGTAGTCGATGTCGTGCAGCGTCATCGGCACAGGGCTCGCGCCGCTGCGATGACGCCAGATACCCGTGTTTGGTTCCAGGCGGTAAAAGGGAAGCAACTTGGCTCCGTGAGTGGCAACGAGGTCAACCGCTTTCACTACGTAGTCAAACACCGCCTCGTCGATGAAATAGTTGAAATTGACTCGCACCCAGCCCGGTTTGATGCCCTCACATCCGCGTGAAATCTCGCGTTCGAACTCGTGAGATTCAACGATGTCGATGTGAAGAAGTCGGTGACCGTATGGGCCGGCGCAAGAGCATCCGCCTCGTGATTGAATCCCGAACAGGTCGTTGAGCAACGCCACAACATAATTGTGATGAAGGTGACGGTCGCCGTGACGGACAACGAACGACACAATCGACAACCGCTCCGCATCATGGTTACCCAGCAGCCAGATAGCTGGGTTCTCGTCCCAAGCCTTCACTGCGCGAGAAACAAAACTCTCTTCTCGACGGCGAATTTCGTCGGCACCGACCGCGCCCTTGAGTTGGAACACCAGACCGGCACGAATCGACTCGACGATCGCCGGGGTTCCGCCCTCCTCGCGATGTTCGATCTCATCCAAATAGGCGTGATCATCGGCATTGACGAACTTGACCGTGCCGCCGCCCGGAACATCGGGCACGCGGTTTTTGAAAAGCTCCTTGCGGGCCACCAACACCCCCGGGGTTCCCGGGCCACCGATGAATTTGTGAGGCGAGATGAAGATGGCATCCTTGTAGGCCAGATTTCCGTCGGCAGCGGACCCCATCGACATCTCAACATACGGTGCCGCGGCCGCATAGTCCCAGAACGACAGCGCTCCGTGGCTGTGTAGCAGCGCTGCGATCGCATCGGTGTCGGTGACAATCCCTGTGACGTTGGAGGCGGCCGAGAACGAGCCGATCAGCAATGGCCGGTCGGCTCGTCGTTCGAGTTCGACCCGCAAATGTTCCAGATCGATGTGACCGTTCTCATCTTCGTCGATGGTGACCACATCAGCGATCGACTCGCGCCACGGAAGCTCGTTGGAATGATGTTCGTAGGGTCCGATGAACACCACCGGCCTCTGGTCGGCCGGTAGGTCGAATCCCTCGGAGTGCTGATCGATGAAGGTGGCCGGAAGCCGGAGCCCCAACACGCCAACCATGCGGTCGATCGCATAAGTCGATCCACTCCCACAGAACAGCACCGCGTGGCTGTCGGTGGCACCCACGCTCTCCCTGATGATCTCTCGGGCATCCTCACGGAATCGGCTGGTCTGCAATCCGGTGCCCGATGATTCGGTGTGGGTATTGGCGTACAGCGGCAGCACAGACTGCCGGATGTAGTCCTCGACGAACGACAGCGAACGCCCCGATGCCGTGTAGTCGGCGTAGATCACCGGCCGCGGGCCGAAAACCCCGTCGACGATCTGATCGCGCCCTATCACGGAGTGGCGGATGTACTCAATCAGCGAGTCGCGTTCCATGCAGGGAGGTTACGTCACCATCTGGCATGAGAGCCCACCACACGGCCGCTCGATTTCAGACGGTGGCTACGGCCTCGATCTCAACACGTGCCCCCAGAGGCAACGCGGCAACTGCCACAGCGGAGCGTGCCGGACGATGATCGCCGAACTCCTGCATGTAGATCGTGTTCATGGCGCCGTAGTCGCCAATATCGGCCAGGAATACGGTGGTCTTCACAACATCGGACAGCGACGCGTTGGCCGAAGACAGCACCTCGCGCAAATTAACGAACGCCCGTCGGAGTTCGGCCTCGAGACCGCCCTCCACGATCGCACCGGCGACAATCCCGATCTGACCCGACGTGTAGAGCAGATCGCCACCGCGAACGATGGGGGTGTAGGGACCCACGGGCTTGCTCATGATGATCTCCTGATCGGTTGTGAGAGTGCTCGATTGTTCACAATGTATGCGGCCATCGAGACGGCAACCCAAGATCCAGCCAGACCGCGGCCGCAACCGCTGCGAAAACGGCGTCACTGCCGTTGACGGCGGGCCCTTCGTCTTCGTGAATCTGAACCGTGATGGTCGGAGTGTCGACCGCTCTGAGCACCCCGAATGACCGAATCGTGAGGTCGTGGACCTCTCCGTGAGGATCAACCGAAAGCGATTCGCTCGTCACCCACGACAACGCCATGTGAGCCGCCCCTATGCAGTAGGACCGCAACACGACCTCATCGAGATGCGAGCCGCAACGAACCTCAATTTCGATCGATCCGTCTGGTCTGACCGAGGCCATGGCAGAGCCCCCTGAAGGCGAGTCGATCCACCCCACCTCACCACGAAGACCGGCCGACAAGACCACCGCTTCGGCCCATCCCGCGCCCCTCACATTTGCCGATGTCGGCGGTCCGGCTACCTCAATCTCATCCACCTGCACGTCCGGCAGTACTGAGTGAATGGCATCGTCAATCCCGGGTGTGGCGGCCACCCTGATCACGCCGCTTCCGTCGCGTCGAAGTCCCGCCGCCATAGGCGGGCGCTTCGGCCCGTTACGCACGGCGTCCTCGCGTGTGTAGATAACCCTCACCGGGCGACCGTGCTGGTCAGCCAGCCGCCTCGCCACATCACCGACTTCACTGCTTGTCTTCGCACCGAACGCACCGCCGTTGGCAATCGGCGACACTGGATTCCCGCCGGGCACACACCACGACGCATCTGTCTCGAGGTAGGCCGGCTCAACCCAAGTGGTGGCCAACGTGAGATCCCAATCTCCCGGCGGTATCTCCAACGGCGATCCCCACTCCCCGGTAGTGCGGCGCCCCTGCACCTTGCCGGCCTCACGCAGCGCAACCGACCGACTCTCGGCCACGGCCCAACCCGAATCATCTGCCATGCGAACAGCGATGAGTGAGTCTTCCGGAGCGGTGTCATCGGCGAATCCCCCGCGACCGAGCGCAACCGAAGGATCAACGAGCTGTGACGACCGGCCCTCTATCTCAGCCCGACGCTCGGAGTCGTTGGAAGTCGACGCCGGCCGGACGTGGGATTCCTCGCCGAACGCACTCCAGGCATCGACAATGGTCTGCCACCCGGTGCATCTGCACAGATGTGCCTGCAACGCCTTCGCAGCGGCGTCACGGTTTTGGTGATCGACACCTCGGGCGCGCAACCCTTCGAACCGGCAGATGATGCCCGGAGTGCAAAATCCGCACTGGCTCCCACCGGTTGAATAGAAAGCTTCAGCCCACTTGTCGGCCACGCTGGTGTCGAGACCATCGACAGTGGTGATCTCACGGCCGCGAACTCTCCGCACGGGGGTAACACACGACACCCTGGGCTGGCCATCAATCAGAACAGTGCAACAGCCACATTGTCCCTGAGGGCTGCATCCATCCTTGACCGAGGTGATTCCCAGTTGGTCACGGAGCACGTCGAGGAGACTTGCGCCTTGATCATCCACCTTCACCACGCGGCCGTCGACAGTGATTTCGACGCCTTCGCGTGGTTCGGTAGTCATTTGCGCAATGGTACGGTCCGGCCCCGTGAGCACTATCAATCGCAGAACATTCTTGACCGCCACCCTCGGCACCGGCTTGCTCGCTGCATGCGGGGCCGGATCATCCGACACCACATCAGCAGAAGCCGCCGGATCCGGCGAACCTGCCTTCCTCTATCCCGCGTTTGCGGTCGGTACCAGCGGCGATTCGGTCACAGTCCCTGGCACCCCGCAAAGGATCACCTTCATACTTCGTGACGACGTCGACTTCATGCGGTCGAATGCTCCCGACACTGCCAACATCGTTGTCAAACAGGATGGGGTCGAGGTTGGCGGCGGCAAAACACAAAAACACGGTGACGGAATCATCACCCCCTACTTCCCTATCGTGTTCACCCCGCCCAAAATCGGACGATACGAGGCATCACTCCCCGACTTCCCTGCCGTCGATCCACTCGAGTTCATAGTCAGCGACAAGTCTGATGTGGCCGTGCCATTCGTCGGTGATCAGATGCGATCGGTCGACACACCCACTTTGGAGAACCATCGCGGCGTCGAGCCGATTTGCACACGCGCCGTGCCATGCCCGTTCCATGAGCAAAATCTCACCGACGTGCTCGACAACGGACGACCGACCGTGCTGCTGATCGCCACACCCGGGTTCTGCCAAACCGAGATTTGCGGTCCGGTGGTCGACCTGCTGATCGATGCAGCACCCAGTCGCTCCGACATCGACTTCATCCATGCCGAGGTCTATACCGACCCCTCGATCTTCCAGACAGGAAAGTTCCCAGACACCACGCCCGCGGTCCAGATCAATGAGCTGCCGTTCGAGCCGGTCATCTACGTCGCCGATGCGTCGGCGGAGATCATGTCAACGCTGTCGACTATCTGGGATCGCAGCGAACTCGCCACCGCCCTTACCGCGGTCTGAGCGCCCGAGTGACCGCAGCAATCGAGTCGGCGGTGCCACGTCGTGACACCTCAACATCGCTCAGCAGCGTCGACCCGTGAAACGTGCCCGGGTACGCGTGTAGTTCGGCATGCACTCCCGCATGCATGAGACGTCGGGCATATTCGATGCCCTCGTCTCGTAGCGGGTCGAACTGCATCACTGTGATGTAGGCAGCCGGCAATCCAGACAGGTCGATGGCACGAGCCGGCGCCGCATACGCAGGCACGTCGTCACCATCAATTCCAGCCAGGTAATGCTTCCAGCTCCAGACCGCATTGGGCCGATTCCACACGGGTGTGTCGACGTAGTCGATCATCGACTCTGTGGCGAGGCGATCATCGAGCTCAGGAATCTCCAACCACTGGAAACAGATGGCCGGGCCGTTGCGATCTCGCGCCATCAGTGCTGTGGCCGCGGCTAGCCCGGCGCCGCCGCTCTGGCCGGCGATGGCTATTCGCTCCGGGTCGATCCCCAATTCGGCAGCGTGATCGGCCATCCACACGAGGGCGATGTAGCAGTCGTCGACTGGGGCCGGATAAGGATGTTCCGGGGCGAGTCGATAGTCAACAGAAACGACGACGGCACCCGTGGCGCTGGAAACCAGCTGGCAAAACGGATCGACCATTTCCAGAGATCCGATCATGAACCCGCCGCCGTGTATTTCCATGACCGCAGCTCGAGTGCCGTGTGCGGCGCTGGTAGGTCGATAGACGCGCAGTGGGATCTCCGAGCCGGCGTCGTCACCAGGTATTGACATCTCGGAGATCGAAACGTCGACTCGATCAGTCGAGTCGGCCGAGTACCACTCTTCTCTGGCGAGTCTGACCTCTCCCACGCTGCCGGCAGTCGAGAAATCCGACTCGACTGGAAGCAAGTCTATGTATGGCAAAAATTCTGGGTCGAAGGCGTGTTTTGTCACGCCGCCGAAAGTAGTTCAGCTGAAGCTGTTGCCACAGCCACAGCTGCTTTGTGCGTTGGGGTTGTCGATCGAGAACCCCGCGCCCTTAAGGCCGTCCTTGTAATCGAGCGTAGCGCCGTTAAGCATTTGAGCTGAAGACGAATCGACCACCACACTGATCGAACCGTAGGTCGTCTTCACATCATCATCGGCCACGTCGGCATCGAAAAACATGTCGTAGGAAAATCCTGAACATCCACCGGGGCGGACGGCCACTCGAAGTGCCAAGCCCTCTTCACCTTCGGCTTCGATCAGTTCGCTCACCTTGCTGGCGGCAACGTCGGTAAGGGTAATCATGATCAGGTCTCCTCTCGGCGGGGGTCAATTCCCGCACAACCAGTGAACGGAACCATAGCTTCATCTATTCCATCGGCAACTGCGCCAGCACGACTTGGCACAAACCTCTCCCACCTGTTAGGGCGCGACCGAGCCATTAGGCTCGACCCGTGGCAACCACTCCGGCGCCAACCCCCGACAACGTGTTCGGGCTCCTACGCGGTGTGATCGACCCCGAGCTAGGCAGCGACATCGTCGATCTCGGCATGGCTCGTTCTGTGCAGATAGACGGCGGTGTTGTGCTCCTCGAGATCGCTCTCACCACCGGTGGTTGCCCGCTCAGAGCACAGATTCAAAAGACATACGCAGTCGGCTTGAGGGTCTTCCCGGTGTGGACCGAGTGAAGATCAACTGGGGCGAACTCACCGCCGACGAGAAGAAAACGGCGATGTCGAAGGCCCGCTTCAACATCAGCAAGGACGAGCCGGACACCGCCATCCCAGCCACGGCGAAGGTCATCATGATCGCCTCGGGCAAGGGTGGAGTCGGCAAGTCATCGGTCACGACCAACCTGGCCGCGGCCTTGGCCGACTCCGGCTTCAACGTCGGGGTCATGGATGCCGACATCTGGGGCTTCTCCGTGCCGAGAATGCTGGGAGTCAACGGCGACTTGTTCGCCACGGCCGGCAAAATCACCCCGGTGTCCCGCAGCATCGGCGACGGCCGTCTCGATGTTGTGTCGATGGGTTACCTCGTAGATCGCGAAGATTCTGCCCTGATGTGGCGCGGCCTGATGTTGAACCGAGCAGTCCAACACTTCTGCCAAGACGTCGCATGGCCAGCCGATCTCGACTACCTCCTGATCGACATGCCGCCAGGGTCGCAGACATGGGCCGGAAAAACTATCTTCGCATTGTTGGCGTGATCGAGAACATGAGTGAATTTGTGGCACCCGACGGATCGAGACACGCGCTCTTCGGCACTGGTGGAGGTGCGCAGTTGGCTGCCGATATCGGAGCCCCGCTGCTTGGTTCAATACCTTTAGAACCCCAGGTCTCAAGCGGTGGCGACACCGGCACCCCAGCAGTCATGGGAGACAGCGCTGCTTCGATCGCGTTCCGTTCGATCACGACTTCACTCGTTGCCGAACACATACCGCCCGTTGAAATGGCTGGATGCAGCGCCCGAATGCTCGACGCAGCAGTCGCAGCATTGGATGCTGTCGACAATTCAATTCCGGAGAGCAACTAACTCAATTCAGCGCCGCTGAGCGAGTAGCTCGACTTTGGAACCTCGCTGCCGACAGTAGGTAGGACAGTTCAAAGTGCAGGGTTGACCATGACCACGTGGGATCGCCGTCTGGCGACGGCCAACAGAGTTGAAAATGCTCGAACGAGCCAACGACCACACCTTGACTCGATCGCGCTCCCAGCCGGCCTGCACCACGACGACACCGAGGCGCTCGACGTAATGCTTCGCCACGGAGCACGCGCCACAGCCGAATTCTCCGCAACCATCGTCGGTCGAGTCCATGAAGACTCGACGGGACGCGACCGCCAGGTTGAGATCACTGTGACCGCATGCAAGGGCAAGGTCGACGTGACGATCGCGGACCCCACGATCACACTGGGATTCGATGCGCTGACCGGGCTTCCGGTCCGGAGTCAATTCTTGGCCGAGGTCGAGTCGATCATCGCCAATCACGCCAATGGTGGACAAGGCGTCGGCGTATTCAATGCCGATATCGACCGGTTCAAGGCGGTGAACGACACCAACGGATACGAGGAAGGTGATCTGATACTCACACTTCTTGCTTCCAGGCTTTCAGATCTGATTCGACCCGACGATTTCTTGGCACGGGTTGGAGGCGACGGCTTCGCCATCGTCTGCCCAGATGTGATGGGACCAGCGGAAGCGTCAACCCTCGCCGAACGCTTCCGATCTGTGTGCGCCGATACTGGCGCCGACTCAGAGTTGTCTGGCCCCACACTCTCGATGGGGTACGCCATCGGCGAGAGGAAATCTGACGGCGCAACACTGCTTCGGGAATCGGAAACTGCGCTCTACACCGCAAAAGCTCTTGGGAGAGACCGCTGCGAGTTGTTCGACGATGACCTCCGTGGCCGTTCGGAATCACGCCTGAGTGTCGATCAGAAACTTCGCCACGCACTGGACAACGACGCCATTGAAGTCCACTACCAGCCAATTGTGGAACTCAATTCCGGACACATCATCGGAGCCGAGGCTCTACTGAGAATCAAAGGTGAAGACGGCAGCTATCTCGATCCGCGTGTGCTCGTTGCCGCGGCCGAAGACAGTGGCCTCATCCGACGTATCGAAGACACAGTTTTGCGTCACGCTCTGACGACACTCAAGTCGATTCCAGATTATTCGGCCAACCCGACATACATGTCGATCAACATTTCGGACCAGCGGCTCTCCGACAGCCGCTTCCCTCTGTCACTGGCGCGAACTCTCCACAACGCGGGCGCAACCGCAGAGCAGATCCACCTCGAGATACGCCCGGCGGGGCTGAGAGGCGCTGGCAGCGGAGTTCGCCTCATGAGACAACTTCATGCATTGGGCGTGGCCGTGGTGATCGATGGCTTGTCCAACACCATGGAAGGCGAATACGTCAACCAAGTATCAGTCGACTCCGTGAAGCTCGATCGAAGGATGATCCAAGCAATTCACACCGACAGAGGACGCTCACGAGCCAAGCTTGTGGTCGATGCCATCAACGATCGCGGTATCGACGTGTGTGCGTTGGGCATCGAGACCGAAGCCGATCGTCAAGCCGCGGCCGATATCGGATGCCGATTTGGTCAGGGCTACATGTTCTCGCCGCCGGTCGACCACACAACCCTCACCCAGTTGATCAGCAGCCAGTCGCCTGCAGTCGAAGACTGAACGGCGCATTTAGTCTTCCGGGGGTTGGAGCTCAATTATTTGGTTGCCAGCCTGGTCGTCATCGGACGAGACCCAGAAATCTCCGACATGGTTCGGGCCACCCCATCTGGAGAACCCGTCCGGGCCGTATGACCCGCCGCCAGAAGCGACCCGGACGCCGAACCTGCGCATCAAAGCAATCCGCACAATCGCGCGCGTGGGTGGAAGCATCAAAAAGATGCCGAAACCGTCGGTCATGAAACCCGGGGTGAGTATCAGCGCACCGGCGAAAACGATCAATAGACCATCGACGAGTTCCTTGCCGGGCATCTCGCCGTGGGCCAGCTTCGATTGAATTCGTGCCAGCACGCTCAACCCTTGGTGACGCAGCAACCATGCTCCGGTGGTGCTGATAAGAACGAGCAGCGCGATTGTTGGCAGGACACCCAACGACGACCCGACCTGGACAACCAGATAGATCTCGACGATGGGCACAGCCAGAAATAGCAGCAGAATGATCACGAACACGGCTTCATCGTAGGGGCCACAAGCCACATAGGCTGGCGCGACCGTGGCAGGATCCGACCAACCCCAACCAGAGCGACCACCTTCGGTCGACCGTCTCGCCAGATCTCTGGCCGACTCTGGTTTGCCGCATCCAATGCTGGTTGAGGCCGCCAGACAGGCCATCGCAAACGGGTCACCCGATGAGGCTGCGAGCATCGCACGATCCATGCAACGCCAGATGCTCACTCCGGTGATAAATGCCACTGGAACGCTGCTGCACACAAATCTCGGACGGGCGCCAATCACCTGGCATCAAGACGAGAGCTACACCAATCTCGAACTCGACCTCACAACAGGGCAACGCGGGTCGCGAATGTCGACGGCCCCTGCTCTCATTGCAAAGGCGTGCGGAGCCGAAGCCGCCCTCGTTGTCAACAATTGCGCCGCTGCAGTGCTGCTCGTTGTAGCCGCTCTCGCCGAGGGCCATGGCGTGGCAGTGTCGCGAAGCGAGATGGTCGAGATCGGAGGCGGATTCCGCATACCCGACGTGATGACGCGTTCAGGAGCGCGGCTGGTGGAAGTAGGCACTACAAATCGCACCCGGCGCGCCGATTTCAAGAGTGCGATCGATGATGCCGCCAACGACATCGCCGCTGTGTTGCAGGTCCACCAATCCAACTACCGCATCGTGGGATTCACCGAAGCCCCGACCACCGCTCAGCTGAGCGATCTCGGGCCTCCCCTCGTGGCCGACATCGGATCTGGTCTGCTCGACAGTCGCTGCCCTTGGCTAGACGGTGGCCCACTCCCGTGGCTCGCCCAGGAGCCGTCGGCACGGCAGGCACTCGAGTCGGGCGCCGCTTTGGTCACCTTCTCTGGCGACAAACTTTTTGGCGGGCCACAGGCCGGAGTGATCGCCGGGCAGGCCGATCTCATCGCCAAATGTTCCAGTCATCCACTCGCACGAGCCCTGCGGCCCGGATCCCTCGTGCTCGCGGCGCTTCAGTCCACCGCACTCGCCTACCTGCACGGCGACGGCCTCGACATCCCATTCTGGCGGATGGCCACGATCTCCACAGAAGAGCTCAAGTTGCGGGCCGACAGCTACAAGGTCGGCAAAGTCATCGACACGTTGGCAACGCCTGGCGGCGGCACACTTCCCGGAGTTGAGATTCCATCGATCGGGATCTTGATTTCTGGCGATCACCGCGACGATCTTCGCGAGTTGTCCCGACCGATCATCGCCCGCGTTGTCGAGCAACACACGATCGTCGACCTGCGGACCATCCACCCATCAGACGACTCCGAGGTCGCTGCAGCTCTGCGGGCCATGGCTTGATCCCCAACCAGATCTATCGGACGCACCAATGCACGTTGTAGCCACAGCTGGCCACGTCGACCACGGCAAGTCCACGCTCATCAAGGCACTCACCGGCACCGATCCCGACCGGCTTGCCGAGGAGAAAGCCCGCGGCCTCACCATCGACCTTGGATTTGCCTCCGCCACACTGCCGTCACAGCGCGGCGTGGCTTTCGTCGACGTCCCGGGCCATGTGAGATTTCTCAAGAACATGCTCGCCGGAGTCGGCGGGGTGAGCGCTTGTCTATTTGTTGTGGCCGCCACCGAGGGATGGAAACCACAATCAGAAGAACACCTGAGAATTCTGCAACTACTCGGAATCGAGAGTGGCATGATCGCGCTCACCAAAGTCGGCCAGGCCGACGATGATCTTCGTGAGTTGGCCAGACTCGAAGTGATCGATTCGGTTGCCGGCACATTCCTCGAGGGTGCGGAAATCGTTGATGTCGATGCGATCGATGGCGTAGGCGTCGACATCGTGGTCGATGCTCTCGATCGTCTGCTGGAAGCGACACCCACCGCCTCCGACTCGAAGCGACCCCGATTGTGGATCGACCGCGTGTTCGCCGCGAAGGGCGCCGGCACCGTGGTCACCGGCACCCTCACCGGCGGAATGTTGAGGGTCGATCAGGAACTCACCGTCCTCCCGGCCGGACTCGACGTCAGAATCAGAGCACTCCAGAGTCTCCACACTGAGCGCACGAAGGTAGGGCCCGGCAATCGGGTTGCCGTCAACCTGAGCGGTGTATCTCACGACCAGATTCGCCGTGGCGATGTGTTGGTCTTCGCCGAGCAATGGCACACGACCCAAATGGTCGACGCCGAACTCGTTGTCCTTGATTCGCTCGATCATCGAGTGACTAAACGCGGCGCCCACCTCGCCTACATCGGCTCTGGCGAACATCCAGTCAGGGCCTCGGTGTTGGGGGCAACGGGTCTTGATCCTGGCCAGGTTGGCTCGATCAGAATGCATCTCCCGGTCGCCCTTCCGTTGCTGCCGGGCGACCGGTTCATCCTGCGCGAGACCGGCCGAGGCGAGACGTTGGGCGGGGGGCAGATCCTCGACGTGGATCCGGTGCTCACCGCGGCAAAGTCACGTCCCGATCGCAGCGTCGACCGCGTGATCGCCGAACGAGGACGCATCGACGTTTCGACGCTGATGCTGCTCACAGGCGAGTTGAGGCCACCAGACATCGGGCGATGGGCGGTTGCTCCCGACGTGCTTCAACTAGAAGTCGCCAACCTCCGAGAATCTGTCAATGCCGCCGGCCTGTTGGGTCTCGACATTGCGACCCTCGACGATTTTCAGCGGGCCGTGCTCGCCAATATCGATGGCATCGAGATCGCGGCCAACCGGGCCAAGCCGGTGGACGCTGTTGATCCTCTCGCCGATCATACATTTTTAACGCTGCTGTGGACAGGTGGTCTCAACCCACCGGCTCCCGACGGAGTCGACCGGGCCGAACTTCGTGAGTTGGTCAGACGAGGTCAGGTAATCGAGGAGTCTGGTGTCTTCTTCGCCGCCACCGCCGTTGATGAAGCCGTTGTTATCGCGGCTCGTCTCCTCGCTGGAAATTCCGATGGTGTCACGGTTGCCCAACTGAGAGACGCATGGGGCACAACTCGCAAGTTCGCGATTCCCTTGCTTTCGCGCCTCGACAGCACTGGTGTAACCCGCCGACGGGGCGACTTCAGAATCGCCGGCCCGCGTATGCCAGAGCCAAGCTGATCAGCGGTGGTTGCTCGGGTCAGCCGATCCGGCGGATCTTTCGCTCACTCTCGTTGAGACCACCCCAGATTCCGTGCTGCTCCTTTATGGTGATGGCATAGTCGAGACAATCAGAGGTGACCGAACAGTCGTCACAGATCGCCTTGGCTCGAGCCTCTCGGCGGCGCTTGTCTTCTCGTCGCTCGGCCCTCGGAGGAGGAAAAAACACCGCCGATTGCGGACCCCGACATGCTGCACGTAACTGCCATTCCGTCATGCTGCGAGATATCGCCATTACCAACCCCCTGTAGCCCCCTGCCTGCCTACCACCAATGAGACATTGGTCACAAACGCAGAAAGTAGCATCTTGAAAAGTTTCGTCACTCACAGTGGGATATCTGTGGATTAGCTGTGGAAAACGTCTATTTCCGTATCCAACGATCTCAATTTCGCATTTCGCGGTAGTCGCGAGCACCGCCTTCTTCGGGCTCTACCTCCAGAAACAGGCCCTCTATCGCAACGACTCGCACCTGGTCGCCAGCGGGAATCGGCGTGGTGCGGTTGACCCGTGCCTTCCAAGGCGCGCCATCGATCAGCACCACACCGTCGTGCTTGATCTCCTCGGCCGCCACTCCCATCAACCCGATCATCCACTCGCGACCAATAGTCGGTGTGCCGAACCGGGAGCGCACCATCGCAGGCATGCCCGAAATCATGGCGAGCGCGATCCCGCCTATGCCTGCCACGAGCGTGATCCACGAAATGGACGCACCGTCAAACAAGAACAAAGACCCGATGGTGAGCCAGATGGTGGCAATCACCGACCATGCCCGGGCGACACCCGTCTGCACATCTACCGCGTAGCCAAGCATCGCCGCCACCAGCAGCGCCACCGCCCACCATCTGGCTGGGAGCACGTCAAGCCCGAAGCTCCCGAGAATGAGACACGTCGCGCCAACGACTCCTGCAACGCCGACACCAGCCGTGTAGAACTCGAAAATCAGAAGTGCGGAACCAATGATAAATAACAAATACGCCATCGCCGGACTGGCAAAGGTGTGCATCCACCCATCAAACAAGGGCAGCTTCGTGAATCTCACGACCGACGTGGGCACCCTGACCAATTCATCGCCAGAGTCGTCGATTCTGGAACCAAACCCCGGCAATTCGAGAGCAAAGAATCCGAGCGTGGGGGCATCACGGTGAGCCATGCCAATCTCGATAATCCCCTCCTCGTCGACGGTGTCGGTACGAAGCGCATCAGATGCCGACAAGAAAGCGTCGGGCAACAGCGCATCCGGCACCACCAACTCACCGGTTTTCCCGAAGTGAGCTCCGACCGCCACAGCCATCTCATCGGTGACGGCCACCAGTTGGGCCACCGGCCCCTCAGCCTTCGCTCCAGACGGACCGACCCATGCATAGACAGGCACCGCCGAGGTGGCGATGGAGCGGGCCAGATCCGCCACTCGCTGATCGGAGACAACCGCATCAGTGCTGTTGACCTGAAGTATGAGGCCGCCAGATCCATTCGATTCGGCCTTGGAGATGGCACTTTCTATGAAGTTGGCCACAATCTCATCGACCAGGCCCGAGATTTGAATCACGTCGAAGATCGGTGCGTCGACCACATCTGCAGCGGGGTCAGGGCTTGTGTCGTCGCCGGCGGCGCCAGCAGGCAGCGCCCCCAACGACACACCAAGAATCGTCAACATGGCCAGCAGAGATAGGCTCACTCGCCGCGCGGCATCAGGTCGCACCGACGAGGAGGGGAATGGATCCCGGTAGTTTCTTCGCATCATCGCGGGTCCTGATCGTGGCTGGAAAGGGCGGGGTCGGAAAGACAGCCGCCGCCGCGACAATCGCCGTGGCAGCAGCTCGAACCGGCAAGTCGGTACTCCTCATAGAGGTGTCCGGACGTTCGGCTGCCGGCGCCTTGCTGGGAGCCGACTCCCAAGGCTACGAGGAGACAGAGGTTGTCGACGACGCCGACCACCCCACCAACATCAAATGCCGATCTCTCACCCCAGATCAGGCACTCGTCGAGTGGCTGTCAGATCACGGCTTCAGACGAATTGCCAAGCGCATGGCCCGCTCGGGAATCCTCGAAATCGTGGCGACGGCAACGCCCGGCATCAAGGATCTTCTGGTGCTGGGAAAAATCAGACAACTCGAAACAACCGGAGCTGCAGACCTCATTGTCGTGGATGCTCCCGCCGCTGGTCACGCTCTGGGATTCCTGCGCAGCCCTGCAGGCGTGCTCGACACGGCGCGGGCAGGCACAATCCATCGTCAGGCCGAAGAAACCCTTGCGCTGCTTTCTGATCCTGCCCGTTGTCGGGTGATGTTGGTGAGCATCCCTGAAGAAACACCCGTCAACGAACTGATCGAGACGTCGTTCGCGGTCGAGGACGAGGTCGGCATATCCCTCGGTCCGGTCATCGTCAATGGCCTCATCCCACCGATTCGTGGACTCAACCCGGCGAAGTTGAAACAATCTCGCGGCCTCGACTTGTCGGACACCGAACTGGACGATCTGCGCACAGCAGCCAATTTCCGCGTGCAGCGCACCGCCCTTCAAGAACACCAACTCGCCCGATTATCAGAGCAACTCCCACTTCCACAGATACATCTACCTCAACTCTTTGTGCCTCAACTCGGCCCTGCTCAGATCCAAACACTGGCCGATGCCATGACAGCTGGCATCTCCGCACTCCCAACGCCACAATCATGACCGGCTACCGCGACATCATCCATAACCGACATGTAGTGGTCTGCTGCGGCACCGGTGGGGTCGGAAAGACCACAACCGCTGCGGCCACCGCCCTTGCCGCCGCCATCGACGGTCGACGTGCCGTCGTTGTCACGATCGACCCTGCTCGGCGTCTCGCCGATTCACTTGGGATCGCTCAACTCGGAAATACTCCGGTCACCATCGACGGACCTTGGCCCGGGCAGCTCGCGGCTCTGATGCTCGACACGAAGTCGACGTTCGACGATGTAGTGCGTCGCAACTCTGCCGACGAGGCCCAGTCCGAGAAAATTCTCTCCAACCGGTTCTACCGCAACATCTCGACGACTCTCTCTGGCACACAGGACTACATGGCCGTCGAAAAGCTGAGCGAGCTCCATGAGAGCAGCGACTGGGATCTAGTGGTGGTCGACACCCCGCCCACCCGCGACGCGCTTGCCTTTCTCGACGCACCATTGCTCCTTGCCCGGCTTCTCGATAATCAGATCTACCGAATGCTGACCGCTCCGAGCCGCGGCGTATTCAAGGCCGTCAACAACGCTGCTCAAGCAATGTTGCGGCAACTTGCCCGCGTTGTCGGAGCCGATGTCGTCGATGAAGCGGTGGCGTTCTTTCAGGCCTTCGAGGGGATGGAGGAGGGGTTCAGGTCGAGAGCCATGGCCACCCTTGATTTGTTAGCCGACGACCGCACCGCATTTGTCCTGGTGGCATCTCCCCGAAGCGACACTCTCGACGAGGCACGATTTTTCCTCGACCGCCTCGAGCAATCCGACCTTGAAGTGGCTGCCGTTGTAGCCAATCGGATGCTTCCAACCCTCTCGACGTCATCGGAGAGAGCCGCCGAAATCACCCGAACCAAATTTCGTCGCCACATCTCGGCAGCCTCGCTAGCCATGGCCGATCACACTGCTGCTGCCAACGGCGACGATCAACGAATCGACGAACTCATGGCCAATGTGAACGGAGCCACGCTCGTCAAAGTTCCGTTGTTGTCTTCAGATGTCCACGACATCGACGGCCTAACGAAGATCGCCGAACTGCTGGTTTAGTCGGGCGCTTCGTCGAGCGACGCGACCGCTTCCAGCATGGTCTCCTTGACCGGCACGATTCGGTTGAAACCGGTGGTGTGGAGGAGGCGATTGATGTTGGACCGGTCACAAAAGACGCTGATCCGACCTTCGTTCTCCCGCAGCTTTCGGATGCCACCAATCAACGCACCAAGCCCGGCAGAATCTATGAACTGCACCTGAGCAAGGTCGACGACCAAGCGAGGCTCATCACAAATCGCGGTGAATGCCTCACGAAATTGCGCGACGGAATAGGCATCGAGTTCGCCCTCGGGGCGAAGCACGGCATATCCGACGCTTTCCGAAGATTCGATAATGATGTCGAGCACATCAGCATGGTATCGCCACACAGCACGCGACGCCCGACCGTGGCCCTTAGGTAGGCCACCTGTACGATCTCACCTGTGACAGGCATACTTCTCGCCACCGACGCCGATTCCATACTCGATGAAGTTGAGGCTGCGGTCGGCGGCACCCACTTACTCCATCGCGTGAGAGCTGGTGCCGATGTGATCACCGCCACAAAAGCGGTCGATCCCGACCTCGTAATTCTCGATCTGCAGATCGGCAACATGGGCGGCGGAGCAACAAGCCTGGCGTTGCGCCAAGAAGAGGGAGCCCATCGGCTCGACCCTCGTCCAATCCTCCTACTTCTCGACCGCGAGGCCGACGCCTTCTTGGCCAAACACACCGGCGCCGACGATTGGATCGTCAAGCCTCTTGATCCATTTGCCCTGCTGCGCAAGATTGAATCCGTTCTCGCTGAAGCTCGCACGACCAAGGCGACAGTAGAGGGTTGAATCGGCGCGATTCCCTAGTGGGATCGCGGCAGCACCGGCGGTAGCATTTCGCTTCTGCACACGGGCAGTGGCGCAGGTTGGTAGCGCGCCTCGTTCGGGACGAGGAGGTCGTGGGTTCAAATCCCGCCTGCCCGACAAGATTGTTTGCGGCCTCGCGGTATTGTGCGCGGCCACACGATCGGAGCCGAGAGTGAACCACGACATCTCGATAGCAACGATCGTCGGAAGTCTCCGCTCCGAATCGTTTCATAGGATCCTCTTCGAGAACGCCAAAGAGATCGTGCCATCGGGCGTGACCTTTGTAGAAGCGCTGGTCGATGATGTGCCTTTCTTCAATGCCGACCTCGAGGAATCCGGAGATCCCGATGCGGTCACGTCGTTGAAAGACGCTGTCCGTTCCGCCGATGGGTTGCTCATCTTCACCCCGAATACAACGGGAGCATCCCAGCGGTTGCCAAGAATGCCGTCGACTGGCTGACAAGGCCCCACGGATCCGCGCCCATCACCGACAAGCCGGTCGGAATCGTGGCGGCTACGCCTGGACGCCACGACGCGTCAGGGGTGCGCGAACACCTCGCGGGTGTGGTCGGCTCGAACACCGATCGCCTTTTCGAAGAGACCTATGGGATGTCGAGCATCTCACGCAGGGTCGATGGCCGCGTGCTCCAACCTGATGCGCTAGCGGAGTTTGGCGAGTGGCTCAGCCGCTTTGTCGACTTCATTTCACGCTGAGAGTCCAATAGGGCATCCGGTATTCCGATAGCTGGAATCTAGATTCTCAAATGTTGGCGCCAGCACTATTGATCCCCAGATGTGGGCCAATCCACGACTGTGGGGAATCCCAGCGACGGAGAGGTGGTTCCTCGGAAGGTCGCGCCTGCGGGCCGCGCCAATTATCACATCCCACTGGAGAGACCATGAAACGAAAACCCCTTCGAGTCGCGTCAGCCTTGACCGCACTAGCGCTCATCGCTGCGGCTTGTAGCGATGACAGCGGCAACGCCGCTTCATCAACGACCACGTCGGCAGCGGTTGCCGAGACGACCACTACAGCGACGGCGACCACAACCGCAGCACCCGCCACAACGGAAGCGACGCCAGTTGCCCCCGTCATCACCACAGACATCTTCGACACTGCCAACCAGATGTTGCTCGCCAACGAGATCAATGAGAGCGGCGAACCGTTCGCAGAGGCCCTCGGGTACAACCTGGATGACCTCGACCCGGCTGTTGCCGGCCAGCCCGACGACACCTCATATGTGCTCGGCATCGAGAACTACGAATACTCCCGTTACCAACTCGGCAACGTCGTGCGAAATTCGGGTATCGGGCTCCACATGATGTGGGCACCGCTCATTCGCAAGGCTGCCGCGGCTGAGCCCGACAGCTTCGACGGGTCGATCACCGGCACACCCAACGGCTTCAAAGAAGACGACAAGCTCGTCCAGACCATCATGAACTTCGCCAAGTTGACCGGCGAGACACCGCCGGCCAACGCCTGGCCGCAGTTCGCCGAGTTCGCCAGCGGCGACCCTCACCTCCCCCAGCCGGTCGATCCCGCGGTATTCGATTGGGCCGACGTTGCCACCATGCGGTGGGACCGCAGCCAGTTCGACCGCCATCTAGTGCCTGCCGCCATGGGTCAGACGCTCATGAAGCAGTACCTGTGGGCATCAGACATGCTCAGCGCGTTCCACAACGCAGCCGAGGACGGAATCGATGCTGACGGCACCGTCACCCCAGATGCCCCCGGCAGCCCCAACTTCGACCCTACGAACGACGTGTTCTACGGCGGAGACAATCGTGATGGCTTCATCGGCATGGTTCTCACTGCCGAGTCGATCAACAAGATTGCCTTCCTCACCAACGCCCTCGCGTATGACGGCTCAACACTTGGGCCCATTGATCTGGCCTCCTACGACCCTGCGAACGGAATCCAGTACTTCCCGCACGCCATTGCCGTAGCTGAGGGTCCAGTAGCCGAAGGCCTGCCACCACAGGCAACTGACCTGACGGTTGACGATGCCAGCAGCCAGCTCTTCGATCAGGCTTCAGTTCTGTGGGGCACAACATCGTTCACCAACATGATGAACCCTGACGACACCAGCGACTCGGCTCACATTGCATACCGGTCGGCATTCGACGGAAGCCCCTTCCCGGGATCGATGTCCGAGACTGGCACACCCGGCCCGTACGACCTCATGAAGGGCACCTCCAAGGCCATATTCATGAACTTGAAGGCAATGCACTACAACGCTGACGCCAAGGTATCCGTCGACGAAGCCAACCTCGACAGCGGTGCAGTCGTGCAAGGCGACACCGTCTCCACCATCGACAGCGCCTATCTGATCGTCGCTCTCGAGAATTTCGTCGAACAATTTGCCGGCACCCCGCTCGAGGCCATGGCGACACAAGCCGTCGCCGAGCAGGCTGATTACCTGATCGCCAACCTCTCGGATGGCGCAGGCAACTACTTCGACCAGGCCACCGTTGGCGGGAGCGGCTCGGGAACCCAGAGCCTCTCATCACAGTCAGCTGCGGTTCGTGGTCTGTACGTCGCCGCACGCATCACCGGCGATTCGGCATATGCCGACGCAGCTTCAGAGGCGTACGACAACCTCATCGCCAATTATTGGGTCGAGGCCGACGCCTTGTTCCACACCACGATCGGCGACAACACCGCGACCTACACCCCCGGAAACTTCGCAATAGCTGCCGGCGCTCTTCGTGAGGCCAGCCTCGAAGGTGGCGACGACGCAGCAGCCGGGATCTACACGGCCTTCTTCCAGAACGTAGCCAACAGGATGCAGTTGTCGGAAGGGGAAAGCACTGGCGAGACCGGTGGCGACTCCGACGGCGACGGCATTCCGTTCACGCCGGAACAGCCGGACGGCCTGCCGCCCGTGTTCGCCTCCCAAGGCGTGTTCACGATCAACGGCTGACGCTTCCGTCGTAAAGAGAAACTCCTCCGGGATCAAGGGCGCGGGCTACCACATGTGGCTCGCGCCCTCCCCGCGGTAGCAGTTCAGGGCCAGAGCGGCTCGTCTACCTCGAAACCAACGGGCGTGCCCCAACGGTTGCGGTAGGACACTTCGTGAACCGGACGCCGCTTTGCCACTCCCCACTGGCCGGTCGGGTATCCCATCGGTACGCAGCACGACATCTGCCATCCTTTGCCCTGTGGCACCCCCAGCAGTGCGTCTACTTCCGCCGCCTTCATCGACAGAACGCTGGTGAGCGACGAACCCACGCCTTCGGCACGCGCCGCGAGCATGGCGCTCCACACCGCAGGAAAGATCGACCCCCCGCTTGAATCAGAGCGATTGAACGCGATGAGCATGAGCGGGTAGGTGGCGAAGTTGTCCTGGGCCCAGTCGACAGAGTTCTTCATCCGTTGCATCTGCTTGGAATCCTCAGACTCCGGCTTGGTCGCGATGGCGTCCAACTGAGCCTTGTAATGGGTTGACCAGAGCGTGTCGATGCACTCACGGTAGAGATCTCCGAGGACAGTCTTGATCTCCGGGTCGTCGATCAGCATGAACTTCCACGCTTGGGAATTACCTCCCGTCGGAGCGCGCACTGCCGCGTCGAGAATGCGAGCCTGCACATCCGACGGGATCGGGTCGGGCTTTACCCGACGCATCGCCCGTGTGGTGTAGAGAGCTTCTCGAATGTCCATGGTGCTCCTTGAGGTTGCGTCTCGACCAGGATGTGTCGCCGACGAGTCTTCACCCCTAACGGCCGATTTCCTCATTCGCGTCGGTCATTGGGCTATGGCGGCAGGCGGACACGTCGCTCGACGGGGGATCTAAAGTCATCGGCCATGGAACTCGCCGAATTACAAGACCTCATGGAACGCCTGTATGGGAAAACCGACCGCGAACGTGGCGTTCCGGCAACCGTTGCGTGGTTGTGCGAAGAGCTGGGTGAACTGGCTCAGGCAGTAAGAAAGGGCACCCGCGAACAACAGGTCCACGAACTTGGCGACGTGCTCGCTTGGATCGCGTCCCTCGCCAACCAAATGGGTTTGTCGCTCGACGAAGCGGTGAGCCGCTACGTGACCAATCCGCCCTGAAACAGCGGGATCAGATCAGCGACTGAGCAATCAGCGATTCGGCAATCTGAATGGTGTTGAGAGCAGCACCCTTGCGCAAGTTGTCGTTGGTGATAAACAGCGAGAGACCGTGGGCCACGGTGGAATCCCGGCGAATACGACCGACAAACGATGGGTCGTTGCCGGCTGCGGCCAGCGGCGTTGGGATATCGACAAGCGCCACACCGGGAGCGACAGCAAGCACCTCACGCGCCCGATCTGGTGTGATCTCGCGGGCGAACCCGGCGTTGACCGAAAGCGAATGACCGGTGAACACAGGCACACGAACGCAGGTACCGGACACTGCCAGATCAGGAAGCCCCAAGATCTTGCGGCTCTCATTGCGTAGCTTTTGCTCTTCGTCGGTCTCTTCCAGGCCGTCTTCGACCAGATTGCCAGCCCATGGCAACACGTTGAATGCGATGGGCTCGACGAACTTCGGGCCAGCATCAAGAGCAACCGCAGAGCCGTCGTAGGTGAGTGAGGGGCCGTCGGCTCCAACTTTTTGTGCTTGTTCGCTCAACTCTTGGACACCCGCCAACCCGGCTCCTGATACAGCCTGGTAGGTCGACACGATGAGCGTCTCCAAACCGGCCTCGTCACTCAACGGCTTCAACACTGGCATGGCAGCCATGGTCGTGCAGTTGGGATTCGCAACGATCCCCTTGGGGATGGAACCCAACGCCGACGCGTTGACTTCTGGAACCACTAGCGGAACGTCGGGGTCCATGCGCCACGCCGACGAGTTGTCGATCACGATCGCGCCTGCGGCAGCCACTTTGGGCGCCAAGTTGCGGCTGGTGTCGCCGCCCGCGGAGAAAATCACAACATCAAGCCCGGCATAATCAGCAGTGGAAGCGTCTTCAACCACGATGTCTTGTTTCTCACCGTCGCCGGAAGTCCACTCGATCGTCTTGCCGGCCGACCTGGCCGAGGCGAAGAAGCGAAGCTCCTCGACAGGGAAATTGCGCTGTGTGAGAAGGGCGCGCACTACACCGCCCACCTGACCGGTTGCTCCTACGACACCAAGTTTCATGGCCCGCAGGCTATCGGCACAACACGTACTGCTACCAGAGAATTTAGCCTGAATGACAGGTGGCTCAGGAGTGGCTCGACCGCTGATCCCACCACTCATCAAGCCTGGCGTAGACCTCGTCAGCCGGCAGGTCCCCGTCGTCACGCTTGAGTTGAAGAAGCCATCTCACAGCCGCACCAACCTCGGGACCGGGATCAAGCCCCAGATGGGCCATCACCGCCGACCCGTCGATCTGTGGTCTTTCCGCTGATCGACGCTGCTCTTCGGCGAGATCCGCGATGCGGCTCTCGAGATCGTCGATCGACCGCTGAAGGGCAGCTTCCTTGGCCTTATTGCGCGTCGTGCTGTCGGAACGAATGAGAGCGTTGAGCCGCCCGAGTAGAGGCCCGGCCTCGCGGGCGTAGCGACGAACCGCAGAATCAGACCAGCCGTCCGCGAATCCCTTGAACCGCCCTGACAGTCTCACAAGATCAGACACTTCGTCGACGATCACCTCTGGATATCCGAGTCGTACCAAGCATTTGCGGGCCATACGAGCCCCCACCGCTTCGTGATGGCGGAACGTGACGCCACCATGTTCGAAACTTCTCGTGCGGGGCTTGGCGATGTCGTGGAAGAACGCTGCCAACCGAACCTGCAGCTCCGGTGGGGTCTTGCCCACAACGATGATTGTGTGGGCCAGCACATCCTTGTGGCGATGAACCGGATGCTGCTCCATCCGCAGCAGCCCGAATTCGGGGACCAGTTGATCCATGACCCCACTGTCGACCGCCGACCACAGAGCCGACTCGACATCATCTGACATCAAAATCGACGTGAGACGATCGGCTTCGGTTGCGTCCGACTTGGTCGTGTTCATAGCGGCCGCAGTCTACGGTCGACCTCCTCAAGGTGGTCGTGACCGCGGGCCCACCTCTCCGTAGACTCAGCCGATCGCAGGTGGAACTCAGAGCTTCGACATGGATATCTGAGAGCCTGACACTCGAACACCACACGATCGGATCGCTAATGAATGAGCTGGCAAATCTCATCCACACCGGACACGACGAACCGCTCCCCACCAAGGTGCTCGTGATCGTCGCCCACCCCGACGACATCGACTTCGGCGCTGCTGGCTCCGTCGCCACGTTTGTCGACCACGGCGTAGAGGTCGTGTACGGCCTGATCACCGACGGCGACGCCGGTGAACCCGCCCACTACTCCCCTCCCGAACTCAAGGAGATACGCCACTCCGAACAGGAAGCCGCCGGTGCTGTCGTGGGTGTCACTGAAATTCACTGGCTCGGGTTTCACGATGGTGCTGTCGTGGCCGATCTCGATATGCGCCGGGCGATTTCGCGATTGATCCGCCAGGTCAAACCCGACCTTGTGATCACACAATCGCCGATACGTGATCTTGACCGCATCTACGCATCACACCCCGACCACCTCGCCACCGGTGAGGCCGTCACATCGGCGGTGTATCCCGATGCACGAAACGCCCATTCGTTTCCGGAATTGTTGCACGAGGGATACGAGCCCCACTCGGTGCCACGCCTCTGGCTGATGGCCA
The DNA here is from genome assembly GCA_041687805.1 of Acidimicrobiales bacterium. GTDB lineage: Bacteria > Actinomycetota > Acidimicrobiia > Acidimicrobiales > Aldehydirespiratoraceae > SZUA-87. Next base: position 14,756 of record JBDNJK010000121.1, on the reverse strand, counting down.
GCGCCGAGACCGACACCTACATCGATATTTCCGACGCAATGGATCGCAAGATCGAAGCGCTTCTTGCCCACCACAGCCAGAACGATGCCCGCGCCGAAGAGTTGCCGAAGATGATCTCCGAATGGGCCGCGGAATCCGCAGACAAGGCCGGGCTGTCCGGCCGTCACGTCGAGTCATTCCGTTCCGTCAACACGGAGTGAGTTTCATCGAGTGATCAATACCAATTGATCCCCAAGACGTAACGACCTCGTTACGAACCGATGACGAACCACTCCTGTCGGGAACCAAACCCGGCTGCGCCACGTCCCAGTGCCGACAAACGACACCGGGAGGCCACCATGGCGTCAAGGAATACGACACGAACACGATCGCACACGAGGACACTCGCCTGGCTGGTCGGGTTGGCCCTACTGGTCGCGGCATGCGCAGACAGCGGTAGTGATTCGAGCGCGACATCGTTCGACTCCGCCGGCCGCGCTGAATCCTTCACTGCTGACCTAGCGGCCCCTGCTGCCACGATTGTCCCGGCCACGACCGCGGCGGCTTCATCGGCCGATGGTGACGGCCAATCCGTGCCGTTGGCCGGGGGTCCCGCACTGGCCGTACCAACCGCGCTCACCCCGGCCGACCTCGGTCGTGACATCGTGTTCACCGCCACCATTGATGTCGAGGTAGCCGATGTGGCAGCAGCCGGCGTCGAAGCCAGAAATGCCGTCGTCGCACTCGGCGGGATTGTGTTCTCCGAGTCGACCTCTACATCTGGGTCTCCTCGAACCATTCTCACGTTCAAAGTCAACCCGTCTGATTTCGATCGGGCACTCAGCTCACTGGCCAAGATCGGAGACCTCGTCAACCAGCAAGTGAGCGCCGACGACGTCACCGACCGCATCGTCGATCTGCAGAGCCGGGTCACCACCGCTGAAGCCAGCGTGATTCGCCTCCGCAAACTTCTTGATCAGGCGGGCGACATCAGCGCCCTCGCCAGCCTCGAGAATCAGCTACTCGACCGAGAGACATTGCTCGAACAACTGAGAGGGCAACTGCGCACCGTGCAAGATCAGGTAGCGCTGTCGACGATCACCCTCACGATTACCCAGGCGGCATCGGTGATTCAGCCGGCTGCGGTCGATCTCGTGGCCGGCCTCGGCTCGTCGGTCGCTGATGCGTGTCCCGGCTCCCTAGATCTCACCGTGGATCGAGTTGATACCGCGATTCTGTGCGTGGAGATAGACAACATCGGCGAGTCGGCCCTGACAAACATCCACCTTGAGAGTGGATCGCTGCGTCTGCGGCTCAGCGACTTCACCATTGTCGAGGGTGACGCCGATGAAATCGAGCCGGGCGGACGTCTGATCGCCACAGCCGAACTCGCGGTCGAAGACGGGCGAGTAAGGCGGCGCAGCGCATTGGGCGCGCTCAACATCGACCTGCACGTGACTGCCGAACCGGTCGACGTGGTGAACAACACTCTGGGGGCGTCGACCAACCTGACACTCGTGGCCAGCAACCACAACCCGCTACCCGGGTTCAGTGACTCGCTCTCCGCCAGCACATCAGCGCTCGGCCTTGTCGCCAGCCTCGGCCTCGTTGGATTCGCCGGGATGCTGCCGTTCTTGCCTCTGGTAGTGATCCTGGGATGGCTGATCTGGCGTCGCCGGAAGAGGAGCCTCAGCCCTACCCACGACGAACAATCTCAGGAACTCCCGATCGCTTACGAGGAGAAGTAATGCTTCTCGACCCCGTCGAGCACGATTTCAAGGCCCTCGGAGAATCGTTCCTCTACTGTTAGATCACTCACGCAAACGTCGCGGAAGCGGATGATGGACAGATGCTCCGGCGCCACATTGGCGAGATCAGGGCCTTCCCCGGCATGCAGCCGACGCATGGGACCATGCTCCTGCATCACGGTGCCAATGACCCAATTCGACACGGTGATGAACGCCAAGGCAGCGACACGAATATCGGAGGTAGTCTGCTCGAATATCGCCATGATCAGGCCAAGAAATTCGAGACCCTTCGGTGAGTCAACTGGTCGGTCCACCAGAAGACCCACGGCCTCTGGATGGTCGCCGGCCACCTTCACATATGCGGTGGCCATGGCCCGGGCGCTGTGTCGCCAGTCGCCATCGGGCTCTCCGTAGGCATCGATGATTTCGCCATAGAGCAGATCAGACACCAGAGCCAGGAGATCGTCCTTGCTGGATATGTGGTTGTAGAGCGACATGGCCTCGAACCCGAGAGTGGCGCCGAGTTTGCGCATGCTCATTGCCTCGAGACCGCTCTCGTCGATCAGATCAAGGGCCGCGAAAGCGATCCGATCGCGTGAAAGTGGAATTCGGTCGACGGGTATCATTGAACGAGTCTATGAGAACCACTGCGCCACGACGAACGAACCCATGCCGGTCGGGTCGCACAGTGCCTCATACTCCGCGACCCGGCTTCTGGCTTCCAGGGCCACCAGATCTCCGATGTGCGCCCTCTCGCTCCACACTCGACGACCATCGGCCACCAGTTGGTCGATTCCGTTGGACCGCAGAAATTCAGCTTGACTCACAACGCTTCGAGCCTGGTGGTCGAGTTGTAATTGATCGAGATCTACGTCGACTGTGATATCGACCTCACCAGGTCGAGCGAGCCAATCATGCTCACCTGTGTGGCTGGCATGGGTTCGCAGCCAACCACCATTGCGGGTCAATAGATCTGCGGTTTCTGTCGCATAATCGATGACCACGACTCTTCCACCAGGCACCGCAGCCAGAGCCATGGCCAGCCAACTCCGGGCGCTGCGCTGCCACGGCAGCCTCTGCCCGCTCTCAGCATTGGGTGCCAGGATTTGCAATGTTTTCGCCGTTGCCGAATTGAGCGGTGTCGTGGCCGTATGGAATCCCGATCCACTCGGATCGACAGCTACGGTCACCATCGCCCAGCCGTCGCCGGTCCGCTCAACCATGTCGAACGGTTGATTGTCGAGCAGTTCGTTGGCCAGAACAACGCCCGATGGCGCAACAGCATCGCCGCCAGTTGCCTCGCTTACGGCATCGGCCAACGATGGGGTCGATCTCAACAGATCGTGTTTCGGGTGTCGACTGCGCTGATCAGGGGAAATCTCGACCGCCCACCACCGCAGCGCCCCGGACCTAGCCGCGTCGCAGTTTGAGCGCAGCACTGTGCGTGCAAGGGTTCCTGGCCCCGCACCGACCTCGAACACCGGAAATTGCTCGGGCTCGCCAGCGTCTCGCCACCACGAGTCAACGGCGTGGGCCATGACGGCACCAAACAACGGCCCGACCTCGGGTGCCGTAAGGAAATCACCGCGTCGTCCAGCCCGGCCACCTGTCATGTAGAACCCGGCGTCCGGGTCGTAGAGCGCAGCGCCGACCCAATCCGACACGAGAATCGGGCCCTCATCGTGTATGCGTTGCCGCAACCGATCGGCGAGCGAGGCGACGCTCACCGGGTGATCAGCCGCCAATACCGGCGAGCAGACTCACCTGCGTAAAGTGACCAATGAGGCCGGGGCCCACCCCGAACGCGAGCGTGACCGCAGCTGTGAGACCCAGCGCAGCCACCAGCGACGCCGGAACCCTGACACGGGTCAGATCACCATCGGGGGCGTCCTCCACCCACATCTTCACGGCGACTCGACCGTAGTAATAGAACGCTATGACCGAGTTGATTGCCACGACCACAGCGAGGGCCGATCCCCAAGCGGTGCCCGGTGAGATCAGAGCCTCGAGCACGCGGAACTTGCCGAACCATCCACCCAGCGGGGGGATCCCGGCGAGCGAGAACAAGAACATCGACATCAGAACCGTGAGGCCAGGGGCGTATTTGAACAAGCCGTTGTAGCTGTCGATATCGGCAGAGCGAGTCTTGCGAGCGACTGCCATCACCACAGCGAACGCGCCGAGGTTGGTGGCGGCGTAGATCGCCAGATATGTGATCGTTGCCTGCAACGCCTGATCGGCGACGATCACCGATCCGCCTCCGCTGGTGACCACATCGGTGGACACGACCGCCAGAGGGGCAAGCATGTAGCCGGCCTGCGCCACACCAGAATATGCAAGCATGCGCACGATGTTGGTCTGTCTCAGAGCGACGGTGTTGCCAACGGTCATTGAAGCCGCGGCAAGGATCCAGATGAGAGGCTGGTAGACGTCGCTGCGGCCAACCACACCCACGAATACGATGGTCATCAACCCAACGAAGCCGCCGGCCTTCGACGCCACCGACAAGAACGCTGTGACTGGTGTGGGTGCACCCTCATAGGTGTCGGGCGCCCAAGTGTGGAACGGCACGGCAGACACCTTGAATGCGAATCCGACGATCACGAACACGATTCCGAGCGTGACCACAGCCGCCGGCTTGTCAGAGCCGCTGATGGCATCGTTGATGCCGGATAGAAGTGTGGTGCCGGAGCTTCCATAGAGCAGCGACATGCCGTAAAGCATTATCCCTGAGGCAAACACGCCCATCAGGTAGTACTTGAGGCCCGCCTCGTTGCTCTTGAGATCGCGCTTGCGCCAAGTGGCCAGCACGTAGGCAGGAATCGACAGGAGCTCCAACGCCACAAAAATGCTGATGAGATCGCGCGCTGAGGTCATCAAAAGCATGCCGAGCACCGAAGTGAGCAGCATGCTGTAGTACTCGTTCTCCCAGTAGTCGCCTTCCGCGATGTAGTTGATCGACATCAGCACCACGACATAGGCCGACAACAAGAAGATGGCCTTCATGATGAGCGCGTAGTCGTCGACTACGAACGCCCCACCGAACATCGATCTCGGTGAACCGTCGACTGCCAACGTGATAACCGGGATGAGCGCCGCCAACAATCCGACAGAGCTCACGGCCGCTATCAGGCTCCGCGCCCGCTCCTTCCAAATCACATCGATGATGGTGACGAGAATGCCTACGCCAAGAAGTACCAGCTCGGGCGCGACACCATGCCAGTCGATAGGTGGCCGGGAGAAGTGGCTCCCAGTTTGAGCAAGTGCGGCAAGCATCGGTGATCAGCCCCCGAGCGCCGCTTGGGCTACCACTTTGCAGCCATCGGCATTCTGCAAACAATTGTCGAGGATGTTGACCACTGCAGGATCGGTGACGTCGAAGATCAGACCCGGCAGGAACCCGAACACCACGATCAAAGCAAGAAGCGGTGTCCAGGCCAGCCACTCCTGAGTGTTGACATCGGTGATGTTGGAGTCGTCCGCGAATTCTTCGGGTGGTTCACCCATGCCGACCCGCTGGAACAGCCATAGGAGATAGCCGGCTGCCAGCACCGTGCCGAGGGCAGCAATCACCATGAACACCCTGAATGTGGTCGCTGAAAGTCCGTTGGCCGGGTTGTAAGAGGCGAGAATCGCCGGGAACTCACCCCAGAAGCCGGCCAGCCCAGGAAGACCGAGCGATGCCATGGTGACTATGCCCAGGATCCAGCCCATTTTGGGGGCAGATACGAGGAGTCCACCAAGACGCTTGATCTCGAGGGTGTGGTAGCGCTCCTTGACCGAACCGGCGACGAAGAACAGCATGCCGGTGATGAGGCCGTGGGCGACCATGCCGTAGATCGCGGCATTGAATCCGAACGGGGTCATGGTGGCTATTGCCAACATCACGAAGCCCATGTGGGCCACAGACGAGAACGCGATCAGGCGCTTCATGTCGGTCTGGGCCAAGCACCCCAGCGCACCGTAGATAATTCCTATGACAGCAACGACACCGATCCATGGCGCCCAGGTGGTGGCAGCCTCGGGCAGCATCGGGATGGCGATGCGAAGGAAACCGTAAGTGCCGAGCTTCAACAACACGGCGGCCAGAATCACCGAACCCTGGGTGGGAGCCTGAGTGTGGGCGTCGGGGAGCCATGTGTGGAACGGGAAGATCGGCACCTTCACACCGAACCCGACGAACATCGCTCCGAAGATCCAAAGCTGAGTCGAGTGGACGATGCCAGAGCCGGCCGATGCCGTGAGCGCCCTCATGTCGAAGGTGTGAAGTGCAGCGCCGGTTACCGGATCCTTGGCAAGGAAGAACAAAGCAATGAAGCCCACGAGCATCAAGGCCGAACCGAACAGGGTGTAGAGGAAGAACTTGAGTGAGGCGTAGCGCCGGTCGTCGCCACCCCAGACAGCGATCATGAAGAACATCGGCAGGAGCACAACTTCGAAGAACAAGAAGAAGAGAATCAGGTCCTGGGCAATGAACGTGCCGACCATGCCGGTTTCGAGGATCAGGTTGAGGATCAGGAAGGCCTTGGCGTTGCCCGGCTCGGGAATGTGGTGCCACGAGTAGATGATCACCAGCGGCACTACCAGCACGGTGAGAGCTAGCAGCGGAACCGAGATGCCGTCGAGTCCAAGGATGTAGCGGCTGTTGATGACGTCGATCCAGCCCTTGTCCTGCACGTACTGAAGAGATCCGGCCGCGCCGTAATCGAAATCGATCATCAATGCGCCGACGAAACCCAAGGTGACCAGCGATGTGAGCAGCGCTATGGCCTTGTGGGTCTCTTCTTCGCGCTCAGGAATCACCATCATCACTGCCGCTCCGATGAGAGGCACGAAGATGATGGCTGTGAGGCCCCATGTGTTCAGGAAATCGGTCATGTTTGTTGTTCCCGGGATCCGATGTAAGAGATCAAAGTGAAAGGATTACTACGAGGGCGCCACCGAGTAGGGCAGCACCGGCGAACATTAAAGCGGCGTATTGCTGGATCTTGCCGGTCTGCACGACACGGAATCCGTCGCCCGCAGCGTTGGAGGCAGAACCAGAAGCGTTGACCAGGCCATCAATGATCGGCTGATCGATTTTGTCGTAGGTGAAACGGCCGGCTTTAACCGACGTGCGCCCGACCAGGTCGACGGCACCATCGATCACATTTTGGTTGGTCCAGTTGGCGGCGCGAGCGATGGCACCCTTGGTGGTTCCGGCGATGATGTCGGTGTAGAGGTGATCGAGGTAGTACTTCTCGACCAACAACGTGTGGCCGGCTCGTGCCACTGCATTGTTGGCGACGAGTCCGTCGGGCAACTCAGTGAGCGATTCACCAGTGGCCTGCGCCAACCGGTCGAGCTTCACGAAGTAGTACCAGTAGGCATAGCCGATACCCATGAACACAACGAGGCTCGACACGATCGCCAACGAATAGCTGGGTGTGGCGTGGCTTATCTCCGGGAAGTAGCCCGCCACTGGCTCCACATAGTGGCCGAAGCGTTCCTGCCATGATGAGTGATTTCCGGTGATAAATCCGGGAGGAAGGTTGGCCAGACCGCCGACGACCGCAAGTCCGGCGAGTATGTAGAGAGGCACGATGATGCGCGGGCCGTTCTCGTGTGGTGTGCCATGGCCACGGAACTCGCCATGGAACGTGAGGTAGATCACACGGGTCATGTAAGCCCCGGTGAGCGCCGCACCGAATGTGCCCATGACGAGCATGAATGTGTAGGCGCCGTTGCCGCCGGTGCCGCCGAACAGGCCCCAGCCGCCGGTGCCCGACAGGATTTCGTCTTTCGACCAAAATCCGGCGAACGGGAAGACGCCGGCCAACGCCAACGATGCCACAACAAATGTGCGATAGGTGTGGGGCATCCACTTCTTGAGACCGCCCATGTCGGTCTTCATGTCGAAGCTGTGGACAGCATGGCTGGCCGACCCGGCACCAAGGAAGAGGCAGGCCTTGAAGAAAGCGTGAGCAAAGAGATGGAAGATCGCCGCGGTCCAGGCGCCGACGCCGAGCGCCATCGCCATGTAGCCAAGCTGGCTGATAGTCGAATATGCGAGCACCTTCTTGATGTCGCTCTGCACAAAGGCGAGAAGACCGCCGAGCACCAGAGTGAACGCTCCGATCATGGCGAGAAGATTGATGCTCGATCCGCCGATCTGCATCCCTTCGAAGAAGACCGGATAGAGCCGAGCAACCATGTAGATGCCGGCCACCACCATCGTTGCGGCGTGAATCAGCGCTGAGACCGGGGTTGGTCCGGCCATGGCGTCTGGGAGCCAAGTGTGAAGAATGAACTGGCCCGATTTCGACATCACCGCTGCGGTGAGCGACATGGCCGCCACGACGAGGGCGGTGTGGCTCACATCTCCGTTGACGATGTTGGAGTTGATGGTGAGCGTGTCGAAGCTGCCGTTGCCAGCGGTGAAGAACAGAATGATCGTGCCGATCAACAACCCCATGTCGCCAACGCGGTTGGTGAGGAACGCCTTCATCGCGGCGTCGGAATTGGCCTTCTCCTCCCACCAATGTCCGATCAACACGAACGAACACACGCCGACGAGTTCCCAGCCCACAATCATCTGGAGGAGATTGTCGCTGAGCACGAAGAAGAGCATCGAGGCGGTGAACAGGCTCAGGAACGCAAAGAAATGGGTGTAGCGCCGATCGCCTTCCACATACGAGGTGCTGTAGATGTGGACCAGCAGCGACACCAGCGTGACGATGAACAACATGATCACGCTGAGACCATCGACCAGAATTCCGGCGTCGAACGCGACTCCACCGTTGTGGAGCCATGTGGTGCTCTCGTGGATGGCGTAGGTGGGATGTTCGGCGTCGCCGGGGCTCTCGACGCCGGCCTCACCCTCGGCCGGAGCTTCCTTGGCGGCCAGCACGATCTGGTCGCCGGACGAATCAACACCATCGATCACCAGCGCATGATCGGCTGCGCCGGGGGGAGTGAAGTTGTCTCGATGATCGATCCAAGCAACACCGGCAACCACCGAGAACAGGAATGCCAAAGCGACCGCGGCGATGCCGATCTCCGCACCCTTCTTCGGAAAGCGTTTACCGAAGAACAAGATCGTGACAAACGAGATCGCCGGCAGCAGCGGCACGATCCACGCGTGTTCCAGGAACCAGTTGGTTCCGTGAGACACGGCGAGCGGCAACTCGGTTGCAGTCTCGGCAGCCAGGAGTAAGAAGTTCACGTCGAGATCAGCCCTTCAGCAGGTCGGCCTCGGAGAGGTCGATGCTGCGGCGGTTGCGGTACATGAGAAGGACGATTGCCAGGCCGATTCCGACTTCGGCGGCGGCTACGGCGATCGTGAAGAGCGCGAACACCTCGCCACCGACGTTGTCGGTGAGCGCTCCGAACGCCACGAGATTGATGTTGACGGCGTTGAGGATGATCTCGATCGACATCAACACGAGCATTCCGTTGCGTCGGACGAGCACTCCGTAGACACCGATACAGAACAAGACGGCGGCCAACAGAAGAAACTGGTTGAGAAGCATCGGGTCAGTCCTTCCTTGCCACGACTATGGCGCCGATCAGCGCAGCGAGCAGAAGCACCGAGACCGCTTCGAACGGAACGATGTATTGCGAGAAGATCGAGTCGGCGACCGTTGTGACCAATTGGGGCTCATCGATCACAACCCGGTCGTCGGAGAAAGAGTCGATCAGAGCGATGCTCATGACCGCCAGCAACAGCCCGGCAACCACCGCGGCCATCGAGCGCTTCTCTGTGGCAACGGTCTCGTCGTCACCCATCGATGCCCGGGTGAGCATCACACCAAACAAGAACAACACCACCACAGCACCGACGTAGACCAGCACCTGAGTGATGGCCACGAACTCCGACCCGAGCAAGATGAACTGGGCGGCTGCACCAGCCAACACCAACACCAGCCAGAGGGCGGCGTGGACCACGTTGGAAGTAGTGACCACCCTCAAGGCCGAGATCACCATCAACAGGGCGATTATGGCGAAAAACACGTTTTGCGCCACAAATATTGGGGCGTCGCTGGATACCGCTGCGAAGAGTGCACTCATAGCGGGGGCACCTTCTTCTGCTTGACTTCCGAGCCCGGTTCGCGTTCCTCGAACGGCTGAACGGTAGTCATCCACTGGCGAAGTCGAGATTTGTCGTGGAGTAGATCTGCGATATGGGGCTCTGAGAACTCGTATTCGGGGCTCCAGAACAACGCCTCGAACGGGCAGACCTCTACACAGATGCCGCAATACATGCACAACGCGAAATCGATGTCGAAACGGTCGAGCTTGTTTTTCTTGCGAGGCTTACCGCCGGCGCGGCGCGGCGGCGCCTTCTCCTTGTGGCCCTCTATGTAGATGCACCAATCGGGGCACTCGCGTGCACACAACATGCACGATGTGCAGTTTTCCTCGTGGAGTGCGATGACACCGCGGGCCCTCGGAACAGGCAGTTCCTTTTCGTGAGGATACTGAACGGTCTGAGCGCCCTTGATCGGAGCAGGGATCGGCTTTCTGATTCCGCCCGGGAAGACAGTGCGCAGCAGAGTGCCACCGGTGACGCCGAGCCCTTTTATAAGTCCTGGTACGAGTCCCATATGAATTCCTAGAAAGCGACCTTGAGAATGCCGGTCGCCACAATGTTGAGCAAGGCAACCGGGATGAGGAACTTCCAGGCCAGACGCTGGAGTTGATCCTCACGGAAACGGGGGAATGTGAAGCGAAACCAGAAGACAAGGAACGACAAGAAGACAACCTTGCCGAGCATCACGAGTGGTCCGATGACGTTGAGCGCGTTGCTCGCCGAGTCGATACCCGGCACATACCAGCCGCCCAAGAACAGCACGGCGGCGATGGCGGAGAACACACCGGCGGTGGCGAACTCTCCGATGAAGAACATCAGGAATCGCATTCCCGAATATTCGGTCATGTAGCCGGTGACCAATTCCGATTCAGCCACGGGCATGTCGAATGGACTTTGTGTGAGCTCGGCCTGCATTGCAATCATGAACACGAAGAAGCCAACGAACTGGGTGAGTAAGAACGGGTTGCCCATACCGCTCCAGCCGAAGATCGACCCGTCGGCCTGGGAAAGCACAATTCCCTGCATGTTCATGGTGCCGGCCTGGATGACCACACCCACAACGGCGAGGATCAGCGGCAATTCGTAGGCAATGAGCTGACCAGTGGCTCGCAGGCCACCCATGAGAGAATATTTGTTGGCCGAACCCCAGCCGGCCATCAAGATCCCGATCACCGACACCGACGACACCGCCATGGCCAAATAGATGCCGAGGTCACTGTCGATGAACCAAGCGTCGGGTCCGCCCGGCACGACCACCATCAACAGGAAGGTCGACATGAGAATCACGAACGGCGCTGCGGCAAACACGAAGCGATCTGCCTTGCGAGGGAAAATATCTTCCTTCTGCAGGAACTTTCCTACCTCGGCCAGCAACTGCAACGAACCGTAAGGGCCGGTCTCCATGGGCCCGAGTCGGCTCTGCATGAAGCTCACCAGTTTGAACAAGTGGATGTAGACGAGGGTGCCGGCCATCAACAGCACCGCGGAAAGGCCACCCACCACACGCAGCGACGTCGACTGCCAATACGCCAATTCGCTCAGGATCATCACCGGTCGATGTCTCCCAGGATGAAGTAGAGACTGGCAAGGATCGTGATGATGTCGGGGACGTAGACGCCCTTGAGCAACCAAGGTGTGATCGATACGTTGGAGAACGACGCTGAACGGATCTTGACCCGGAACGGCACGAGCTCGCCCTTCGACACGATGTAGTAGCCCATCGCGCCCAACGGGTTTTCTGTCTCCACATATGCCTCACCGGCAGGCACCTTGATGATGCGCGGCACTTTGGCCATCACGGGCCCGGCCGGAAGCGAATCGAGAAGCTGATCGACGATGCTGGTGGACTCTCGGACCTCTTGCAGACGAACCCAGAATCGCGAGAACGAATCGCCGTCGGGGTGGGTCCAGACCTTCCAGTCGGCCTGGTCGTGGACAAGACCGCAAGGCTGATCACGTCGCAGGTCGCGATCGACGCCAGAAGCTCTGATGTTGGCGCCAGAAAGACCGTAGGACAAGCCGATCTCCGGAGGGATAACGCCGATACCTCGGGTGCGCGCCTGGAAGATTTCGTTGCCCAAGACCAAATCTTCGATCTCGTCACAGAATCGGCGCATCTTTTTCATGACCTGATGGGTTTCGGCAATCCAACCCACCGGGAAATCGTCCTTCAACCCGCCGATACGGTCGAAGTTGGGGTGGAAACGTCCGCCGGTGACCGCCTCCATCTGATTGAGGACATGCTCGCGGTCGCGGAATGCAAAGAACACCGGGGTGACGGCACCGACCTGAACCGCCATGTCGCCAAGGAACAACACCACGTTGGCGATGCGACTCATCTCGAACAAAATGGTGCGAATCCAGCGAGCACGCGGAGGAGCTTCAACCTCCATCAGCTTCTCGGCCGCCAAGATGAACGGCACCTCATTGGCAAAGCTTCCGAGCCAATCGATCCTGTTGATCAGCGTGGTGACCTGCGGGTAGGTGCGTACCTCAGTGAGTTTCTCATAGCCACGGTGCATGTATCCCATCACCGGGTCGGCTTTGATGACCTGCTCACCATCGATCTTGGCGACGATTCGAAGCGTGCCATGGGTGGCGGGATGCTGCGGGCCAAGGTTGAGGGTCATGCCCTCCGATTCGATCTCGAGATTGACTCGGGCATCGGCTGCTTGTGCCGCAATGTAGGAGAGTTTCTGCTGCTCTGTGGCGGCGGTCATGAGGCGTCCTCACCTTCGCCGGGCATCGCTTCGACATCCACAATGCCGGGCCAGGGCTTCACCATTCGGGCGAGCAGTGGATAGTCCTTGCGCATTGGATTGCCTTCGAAAGCACCCGGTAGGTAGATGTGACGCAGGCCGGGGTGGCCGGCGAAATCGATGCCGAACATCTCCCAGCATTCACGCTCGTGCCAGTCGGCGCCGGGGTAGATCGGAACCCATGTGGCGATGCTGAGATCGTCGTCGGGGACATCGGCTTTCAAGGTGATACCCATCGAAGACTCGACATTGTCGACTCGGGCCAGTATCTGGAATCGGGTGGCGCCACCGGCCACGCCCTGCTCCATCGGAGCGGGCTCTGGCGAGTCGGCAGCTTCGATAGTGAGGTCGACATGGCTGTCCATGCTGCGTCCGTAAGGCGACGGCATCCAGTCGATCGCCGACAAGAAACTGAAGTACGAGAATCCGAGACTGGTGCGCAGGAACTGCCCAACATCTGCCCAAGCGCCACGATCGAGCCTGACCCAGATGTCGTCGCCAGGAACGATGTGGGACCCCACAACGGCGGCGCCGAACTCACTTGAGATCCGACCCAGTAGAGCCTCGCGCTCGGTGTCGGTGACCGGTTCTGCTTGCTCGTCAGTGTCGGTGGTGTCAGCTGACGACAATCGGCTCACCCTTCCAACGCTCAGCCATGTCTTCGTTTTGGATCCGCTCCTGCAGCATGATGATGCCTTCGAGCAATGCTTCCGGCCGTGGCGGGCAACCGGGCACATAAACGTCGACAGGAATTATTTGGTCGACACCCTTGGTGACTGAGTAGGAGTCCCAGTAGGGGCCGCCGCAGTTGGCGCACGAACCCATGGAAATCACGTACTTCGGGTCGGGCATTTGTTCGTAGAGACGCTTTACGGCCGGCGCCATCTTGTCGGTGACGGTGCCGGAGATCACCACGAGGTCGGCCTGCCTGGGGCTGGCTGGCAACGGAATCACACCAAGACGCATGACGTCGTAGCGAGGTGACCCGAACGCAGCGCCCATCTCGATGGCACAGCAGGCCAATCCCCACTGGTAGACCCACAGCGAGTATTTGCGGCTCATATTGAGCAACTTGGTGAGGGGCTTCGGAATTTTCCCCGATTCGACTAAACCCACCGGAGCAGCCCCTTACGCCAGGCGTACAACAATCCCAGCAGCAATATGAAGATGAACATTCCCATCTCGATCAGTCCGAACGAGCCGTACGTCTCAAGCCTGATGGCCCACGGAAAGATGAAAACAGCCTCTACATCGAAGAGAACAAACAACAAAGCGAACATGTAATAGCGAATGTTGGCCTGCGACCACATGTCGCCCGTGGGGTCGACGCCGGATTCGTAGCTCTCGAGCTTCTGCGGTGTGGGGTGAGAAGGTCGCAGAAGGCTACCGAGGCCGAGAAACGCGCCGACGAGGGCAACACCGATCAGGCCAAATATTGCGACTGTTAGATAGCTACGGAGAAATTCCGACACGAGCGGTGAGCCTACTAAGGGATCGATTGAGCGAACAATGCCGGTTTGGACACAGTTCCGGCGCCGGAACGCTATCCCGATCTTCTCCTCATCGCCCGCATTCTCTTCAAGTCAACACCCAATCGGCTGGCGACCGCCAAGAAGACCCACGCCTCAGCGCCAAAGCCGAGTGTTGTGCGTTCGCGATCGTGTCGGTTGACAGTTTCTTGCTTCAGTGAGTTGACTTACAAATCAACGCCGCCGCGAGAACAACACGAGAGCCGTCATGACAATCACCAAAGCACCCGCTGACAGACTCCAATCATGGGACTCAGTCGAGTTCTGGGTCGGCAATGCAAGAGCCTCCGCCGGGTTTCTGTGCGCAGCGTTCGGGTTCAAGATCACCGCCTATTCAGGGCCTGAGACGGGCGTTCATGACAAGGCTTCGTATTTACTTGAGCAGGGCGGGATACGACTCGTCGTCACCGCCGGTCTCACGCCAGAGTCACCGATCTGGAACCACGTGCGTGACCACGGTGATGGCGCCCATGACCTCGCCTTCGTGGTCGACGACACCGAAGCAACATTCGAGGCTGCTGTATCGCGCGGTGCCCGACCGATCCGCGAACCGTACGAATTGACCGACGAGTTCGGAACACTTCGCCTCGCTGCCATCGCCACGTTCGGCGAAACCCAGCACACCCTCGTTCAGCGCGATGATTATCGGGGTCACTACTGCCCCGGCTTC
>JBDNJK010000028.1:0-33123 GCA_041687805.1 Acidimicrobiales bacterium | reverse complement strand
GGCCGACGGCGCCATCAACCGGCCGCTGCCGTTGGCGGTCAACAAGCTCGGTCATGCCATGCACGACCTGGATCCCGTGTTCGAAGCCTTTTCTCGAACCCCCGACCTTGCCGCGCTGTCCGACGAGATCGGCTTCGACGATCCACGCCTGCTGCAGTCGATGTACATTTTCAAGCAGCCGGGCATCGGGGGCGAAGTCACCTGCCACTGCGACCACACCTTTCTTTGGACCGAACCACGCAGTGTCGTCGGATTCTGGTTTGCCATCGAAGATGCCACCATCGACAACGGCTGCCTTTGGGCCGCCCCGGGCGGACACCTCGGCCCGGTGCGATCGCGATTTCATCGCAGCGGATCAGGAACCGTCACCGACACGCTTGATCCCACACCGTGGCCCACCGATGATCTGGTTCCCCTGGAAGCCGAGGCTGGCACGCTCATTCTTATCCACGGCCTCCTCCCCCACTGGAGCGGGCCCAACACCTCTGGCACCAGCCGTCACGCCTACACCCTTCACGTCATCGATGGTGGAGCCGACTATCCCGCCGACAACTGGCTGCAGCGGGCGCCCGACATGCCCCTACGAGGCTTCCTCGACCGGTCGCGATCGGTTGATGCTCATCGGAGTTAGTCTCGTGCGATGGACAACGCAATTCACGGGCCCGATGTCGGACCGCCAAGTTTCGGACGAATCCGACATGCTCCCAAGGTGGTGCTCCACGATCACCTCGACGGAGGTCTGAGGGCATCTACGATCATCGAGCTCGCCGATCAATACGGCTACCGCGCCTTGCCATCGACCGACGCCGATGAGCTAACCGAATTGATGCAGCGAGGTGCCAACCGCAAGGACCTCACGCTCTACCTCGAGACGTTCGACCACACGGTTGGCGTGATGCAATCGGCCGAGGCAATCAGCCGCGTAGCCCGAGAATGCGCCGAGGATTTGGCCGCCGACGGCGTGGTCTACGCAGAAATCAGATTCGCGCCGGAGCTTCATAGGCAGGAGGGGCTGACGCTTGACGATGCTATCGAAGCGGTCATCGCCGGGTTCGATGCCGGATCTGCCGGCACCTCACTCACCATTCGGGTGATCTGCTCGGCGATGCGACACCTCAACGAAAGCTTCGACGTTGCCATGGCGGCAGTCAGGTGGCGTGACCAAGGAGTCGTTGGGTTCGACATCGCCGGCCCCGAAGATGGCTTCCCCCCAGATGATCACCTGTTGGCGTTCCAGTACTGCCATCGAGAGAATTTTCACATCACGATCCATGCCGGTGAGGCATACGGGCCAAAGTCGATTTGGAAAGCGCTTCAATTCTGCGGCGCCGAACGACTCGGCCACGGCATCCGCATCATCGAGGATCTCTACGACCGCGGCGAGAGCGAGCGCGGCTTGGGACGCCTGGCCAACTACATCCGCGACCGTCGCGTTCCCCTTGAGATCTGCCCCACCTCCAATGTCAACACAGGCGTGTGCGACGAGATCAAGGACCATCCCATCGATGAGTTGATCAGGTTGCGATTCAGGATCACCGTCAACACCGACAACAGGCTGATGTCGAACGTGTCCATGACCTCGGAGATGGCGGCCCTCGTCGACGCATTTGGCTACGACTGGGACACCTTGCGATGGCTCACGGTCAACGCCATGAAGTCGAGTTTTCTCCCTTTCCGAGAACGCCTACAGATCATCGAACACATCATCAAGCCGGGCTACGCGCCACTTGAGGCTTGGCAATCAGAGCCCCCGCTGTAGGCACGCCATGCCGCCTATCGACCAACGTACCGATCCATCGCGATCGCGGCCTCTCAGAATTGTCGTAGTCCTCGCCGCTCTCGCCATCATTGCCGCAGCTTGTTCCGACTCCACGGTCTTCGACTCTTTCCCGCTGGGATCAACCACCACGGCGCAAGCACCAGCCACGACGGAGCCATCCACCGCTACAGGATCCCCATCGTCAGTTCCTCCCGTTTCGGCCGTCCGACCGAACCCCGACCCCACTCCCCTTGCGATCGACCCGGACGTGAGAATCGGGACCCTCGACAACGGGATGACCTTCTACCTGAGGTCCAACCAGAGTCCAGGAGGCAGTATTTCTCTGCGCCTGGCCGTCAACGCCGGATCAGCACAACAAGCCATGCCCGACGGTGGCACCGCTCACTTTCTCGAACACATGATGTTCAACGGCACCGAGTTGTTCCCCGGTAACGAGCTCACGTCCGCACTCAACAGGCTTGGTATTGAATTCGGGGCAGACACCAACGCCTACACGAGCTACGACGAGACCGTCTACATGCTCGCTGCTGATTCAGGCACGCCTCGGGCCGTCTCCACCGCCTTTGATGTGCTCGCCCAGTGGGCAGCCGCCGCCACAATTGCCCCTGGTGATGTGACAGCGGAGACAGGTGTGGTCCGCGACGAGATGCGCCAGGCCCGCGAATCTGCCGACGGCATGATCTTCTCGGAATTCGAGGATATGTACACGGCCCGATCGAGTTACGCGGGCTACGCCGTTCTTGGCTCGCCTGAGTCGGTCGAATCGATGACCGCACCACCATTGCGGGCTTTCTACGACCGGTGGTACCGACCCGACAACATGGCGGTGATCGTCGTCGGCGACATGTCGATCGACGACATGCAAGACGCTGTCACCCAGCGGTTCTCTTCGATCGCACCACGAGGCGACAGCCATCCACCGAGTCAGGATTTCCAGATCTCCATCAACCCGGAACCGGCTGGCCGGATAATCATCAATCCGGGCAATGTCGTCAACAATCTCTCAGTCGATATCCAACTTCAGCCCTGGGATTTGTCGACAGCCGGTGGCGAACGTATGTCGGTCATCGAGAATCTGTTGGTTTCGATGATCGATACCCGGATGTCAGACGGATTCCAATCGGGATCACTTCACACCGACACCTCACCGGTGATGGAGCCGTTTGCGATCAGCCGAGGGCTCCGCTACATCGGCACCAATTTGCAGGCCACCGACCTCGAATTCGCGCTATCAGAATTGATCTCCACGTGGAAGGCCGCCGCGGCCGATGGTTTTTCCCAGTCGGAATTCGATCGTGCCGCCGATCAGATTCGATCAAACCTCGATGCCGCGGAACGGCAGGCTGGAAGCCAGCAGGATGCCGACTTCGCGGCAGCGTACGTGGCCCATTTCCTAGATGGTGAAGATATTGGTTCCACTGCTGCGAGCATCCGAAGGTTGCGCGAGGACATCGCCTCGCTGTCGCCTGCAGACATATCCAGCTACTGGGCGTGGGTCATGTCGACCAGTGGCCCGATCATGGCCGCCGTGGGTACCGACTCAGCTGATCTTCCGACCGCGGCGCGGCTGATGGAGATCGCCACACAGGCCGACGGCGCCGCAGCTTCGGCCGCCTCCGACGAACCCATGATCACGAGCCTCATGACCCGCCCCGATCGTTCCGAGGTCGTGAATACCAGCACCGAAGCCACATCCAATGGACCCGTGGTCCAATGGGATTTGTCGAACGGCACACGTGTTGTGTTCCAGCGAAGTCAGGTGGTGGAGGGCTCTGTTGAACTGACTACCGCATCTGAAGGCGGCTGGTCGCAGATGCCATCGGGGTCCAGCGCCATTACCGGTCTCATCACTTCGGCAGCCGCAGGTAGCGGCCTCGGTGACTTCACTCGAAGTCAACTTGACCGATATTTGGGTGCGTACTCCACTTATCTGGGCTCATACATAGATCCCACCACCGAGGGATTCGTTGGTTCGTCATCATCGGACGACCTTGAGATTCTTTTTCAGCAACTCAACCTCTCAATCACCGCTGCCCGGATCGACGCTCCGGCGTTTCGTGAGGCGCAAACAATCGCGTCGAATTTCATCACTGCCTCCACCATCGACCCTCAGCTCGAAGCTGATATCGCCCTCAGCGACTTGCGAACCAGCGGCGATCCAGCGTGGGTGATGGTGCCGACCGAGCAACAGGTGGCAGACCTCACCGCCGAGCGGTCTCTGAGCCTTTATAACTCGCGACTCGGTCGGATCGACCAGACCATCGTTGCCATTGTCGGCGACATCGATGCCGACGTGGTGAAAGACCTTGCTCGCCGTTACATCGGCACCATCGAATCTGGTCCTCACGACACGTGGGTCAACCTGCTTCCGCCGATGCCAGCCGGCGTCTCATCCAGTGATGTCGTGCTTGATCCCGGGGTCAACACCGGCGGTGTCCACATTTTCTATTCCACTCCGATCGATGTAACGGCTCGGTTGGACCTCGTCGCCCAGGTGCTTGCCACGATTCTCAGCGCACGCATCATCGACACAATTCGCGAACAGCTCGGTGCGTCATACGGCGGCAGCGCCGACATCACCGCTGTCTACTCTCCACAACAGGGTGTGGATGCATCGATCGCCATCGAAGGCGATCCAACTCGTGTCGACGAGATCCGGTCAGCCGTACTATCGCAGATCGCCGAGCTGGCGACAGCAGGCCCAACTGCCGATGAATTCGGCCGCGCCATCAGCGTGATCAGCAGCGATTACCACTTCGTCGACAACCAACTGTTCACCGAGACGATTCTCAACAGTCGCCTCTACCCGGATGAGGTTGTGCTGTCCACCGAGAACCGCGTCGGATTACTCGCTGGGGTAATACCGGACGAGGTACAGAATCTCGCCGCAAACGTCTTACCCAGTGATCGACACATCGAAGTCACCCGTCGCACGCCTTGACACCACCGAGATGACCAGTTCGACGTGCTGAAGTGAGGCATCTCGTGGCATGCTCGCTCCGTGCAGACAACAGTCATCCAGCATCCACTCGCAGTCGACCGCCTCACCCGTATGCGTCAACGCGGAACCAAACGTCGCGACTTTCGAAAGTCGCTCGGCGAACTGAGCTCATTTCTCGTCTATGAGGCGACCCGACATCAGAGTGTCACTTCCAAGGACATCGACACTCCAATGGGCCCGACTACAGGAGTCGACCTCACCAACTTGCCGATGCTCGTACCGGTCATGCGGGCAGGACTCGGCATGCTCGACGCGGCGCTTGAGATGCTTCCAGACGCACGCACCGGTTTTGTAGGGCTCCGACGCGACGAGGAAACGTTGCTGCCCCACGCCTACGTCAATACTGTGCCTGAGCAGTTGGAAGGCCGACCCGTCATGGTGCTCGACCCGATGCTCGCCACCGGCGGTTCGTGTATCCACACCTGCCGGATTCTCCAAGAGTCCGGCGTTGGGAAGGTCACTGTGGTCTGCGTTCTCGCGGCGCCAGAGGGTGTCGAGGCTTTGGCCGCATCAGGTGTGGCCGATGAATTGTTCACTGCGTCCATAGACGAGAAGCTCAACGAGATTGGCTTCATTGTGCCGGGGCTCGGAGATGCCGGAGACCGCCAATTCGGCCTCAACTGAAGTGATCACGTGACCAGAGAACATGAGCACGGTGCCAACGCGTTCGCGGTCTGTCCCGGCACACGTCCAGCGATGCATACGGCTCTGGTGTCAGCAGTGGAGAGTGGCGGAGGTGAACTGGTGTCGATCGCTGAGGCCGAAGCCATGATCTGGGACGATCCCGCTGCGGCTGACGCGTTCCCCGACTTCATCTCACGCGCACCCAACGTCAAATGGGTTCAACTTCCATGGGCCGGGATTGAGCCATTCGCTCCCCACCTCGACAACGACCACATCTGGACATCAGGCAAGGACGTCTACTCTCGACCGGTTGCCGAGTGGATCATCACCGCCCTTCTCTCGAGCTTTCGCCACTTCCACGACTTTGCACGTGCCACGTCGTGGCCGACACAAGTGGGTCAGAATCTCTCGGGAGCGTCCCTCACCGTCGTTGGTGCGGGAGGTATCACCCGTGCCCTGCTGGAGCTTCTCGAACCATGGAATTGCCGCGTGACAGTTGTTCGCAGAACCAGCCAACCCGTACCGGGCGCCGTTGCCACAACTACGGCCGATCACCTCGTCGAAGCTGTGGCTGATGCCGACGCCGTTGTGGTTGCACTAGCTCTGACCGAGGAGTCCCATGGAATCATCAATGCCCAAATATTCGACGCAATGAAACCCGAAAGTTGGCTCCTAAACGTGGCCAGAGGCGGTCACGTGGTGGTTCCAGACCTCCTCGCCGCGCTCCGAAGCCACTCGATCGCCGGAGCCGTGCTAGATGTGACAGATCCGGAGCCACTGCCAGACGGTCATCCACTTTGGGCCGAGCCCAACTGCATCATCACTCCCCATGTTGGCAACACTCCGCTGATGGGGCTGCCACTGATAGCCCAAAGAGTCGCGGTCAATACCCACAATTGGATCAGTGGCCAGCCCCTCGTCGGCCTCGTCGATGTCGACGCCGGCTACTAGCCTCACACCGACATGCTCGACCACGTATTCACCGATGCGATCGGATCACTGCGCGACGCTTTCGAGATCGCGTTGCTGGAGCGACAAGCGTTCGAAGAGCATTTCCAGACTGATGTCCTGCTGGGCGACGTCACCTGGCAGACCTCTTATGGTCTTCCAGGTGAGGGACTTCCTCCCAGAGTGCAGGCCGACATCACTTGCGTGTGGCCTACATGGTCACAGACCGCATACAGAAGCTGGTATGTCGACGAGGAGTTGGGCGAGTCTCCGAAAATTGAGATCGAGATCGTGTTGCGGCTGCAGCGTCTAACCGAGCCACCCGATCCCAGAGTGGTCATGGCAGCCCTACCGACCCGCAGCCCCCGTATCGGAGGTGACTATCTCCTTCGATCCGGCCCAACGGTCGAGTCGATCCACTCACATGACCTGAGCGAGCAAGAATACGCGATCGAGATCTCCTACGAGGGGGTCTACGAGATCGACGAAGCGTGCTTGGCTGACGGGTCGGCGTTGGATAAGCACTTCGGGAGTCTTGGTGGCTGGATTGCTTCGACGTTGGTGAAGGCAGGCGATCTAGGCCTCGAACACCTATCTCCCGACGATGAGATCGGGAACTGAACCTCAGGTCAGGCCGCGATGAACCTCGAGCATGTCGTCAAATTCGGGATCTCGTCCCTCGGACTTGGCGGTGAACGTCTCGAGCATGTCTGTGGGCTGGAACATGCCGGTTTGCCATGCGGCGATATATTGCAGCGAGTCGGCCACCGAGTGATCTCGTGTGTAGTTGATCATTTCCTTGGTGCCGTGGACAGCCAACGGTGACCGACCGGCGATCTCCGCAGCGATGGCGTGAACGCCTTCGAGCATTGCTTGATGGTCTTCGAACACCTCATTGACCAAGCCGACCTCGGCAGCGCGCTCGGCGGACATACGTCGACCGGTGTATGCCAATTCTCGAACGATTCCCTCAGGCACGATCTTTGGCAGCCGCTGGAGTGTGCCAACGTCGGCGGTCATGCCGATATTGATCTCCTGAATGCAGAACCAGGCATCGGCGGTGGCATAGCGGCAGTCGGCGGCGGTGACCATGTCGATTGCGCCGCCCACGCATCCACCTTGGATGGCAGCCAGCACCGGCATGCGGGCCTCCTCAAGCACGCTGAAGGTGTCTTGGAGGTGAAGCACGTTGAGCCTCAGGTTGGCCCGCTGACGGCCCATCTCCGCCGCAGTGGCGTCGAGGTTGCTGCCACCGGTGAACACCGAGAGGTCCATGCCCGAACAGAAATGCTTTCCGGTGGATGAAATGACCAGGGCCCGCACCCGCCCCGAATCTGACAACTCGCGGACGATTTCGGGAAGCTCCGTCCAGAATTCCGGGATCATGGAGTTGAACTTTTCAGGCCGAGACAAGATCAGATGGCCAACACCGTCGGCCTCGTCAATGTCGAAGCAGGTGTAGCCCATCGGTCAGGCCCCAGTGTCGGTGGTCGCTATGTCGGCGGCCTCGGCGGCACGCTTCGCACTCGCGCCCTCGAAGTCGTCGGTGGATAGGTCGTAGTCGGTGAACTCGCTGCCAGTGTCTTCCAGGTGCTCGAATTCGATCACCCCGATCTCCGTGAAGCGATCGCGCAGCCATCCATCGCCGGCGTCGAGCAACCCAAGCTTTCGACAGTTGGGCACGATCTTGGAGAACAGCATCCGTTGGAAGACCTTGGCTTCCTCAGGGGCCTCGAGCTGACGCCTCACCATCTCACGGGTGTCGACGCCCATGCGCTCCCATACTTCCTGCTGGAGAAAGCGATCTCGCATTCGCACCGCGGCCTCGAACGCGAATTCTTGTCGCTCTCGTATCTCGCTCCCCGACATGTCCTTATAGACCTCTTGGAGGCTGAGCACACCGAAGGCGACGTGTCTGGCTTCGTCGCTCATCACGTAGCGCAGCAGCTTCTTGAGCAACGGCTCATCAGTGAGATCGTGCAGGTAGCCGAAGGCGGCTAGCGCCAGTCCTTCGACCATTATCTGCATGCCGAGATAGGTCATGTCCCAGCGACTGTCGTTGATGATGTCGTCGAGCAGCAGCCTGAGATGCGGGTTGATCGGATAGCCGCCTCCGAGCTTCTCGTCGAGGTAACGCTGGAATACCTCTACGTGACGAGCCTCGTCGACTACCTGGGTGGCCGCGTAGTACTTGGCATCGATCCACGGCACTGTCTCGACGATCTTGGCGGTACAGAGCAGCGCACCCTGCTCACCATGCAGGAACTGGCTGAGCCTCCATCGCAACGACTCAACTCCAAACTCCTCCCACTCCTTTTCGGCCCAATTGAACAGAGGCGACGTGGGGTCCTCGACTACGTCGGGATCGAGTATCAGCTCAGCCTGAATATTCAGCGCTATTGTCGGGTCGACCTCGATAGACCAGTCGAGGTCGGTCGTGGCATTCCATTGAGAGGTCTTGGCCTTCTCATAGAGCCGATCGAGTCGCGGGCGTTCGCCTTTGTCGTAGTTCCACGTGAAAATGGCTTCTGCGTTGTCTTTGACTGAGTGTTCGATCGTGTCGACATCGTCGTTGAACGCCGCGATATCCATGATCGAGTCGATGTCGTCTACGTCGACTCGTCCAAGAATTTCGTTGTCGGACGTGGCCATCAATCGGCTCCTGTGGTTTGAGTGTTGTGAGAGGGTTGATTTGCGGGAAGTGCAGCCGCCACCATGCGCTTGATCACGCGGTCCCATCCATCAGCGGAAGGCATCGGTCTGTCGATGGCGCCAAACATCACGAATCCGACACTGATCGCGTGGCATAAGGCCACAATCGATTCGGTCTCGAGGCTGACGTCGATCAGGCCGTTGGCCTTCCCCTCATCGATAATCTCGGCGAGGCGGCCTTCCTGCTCGGCGAACATCCGCCTGAGCATGAGACCGAAGTCGGCGTCCCGCCTGGCCAAAGTCAGAGCTTCCGCAAGAAGACAATCGGCCGATCGATTTCGTGACGTAACCAAGTCCTGGCCGAGGCTGGCGAGCACGTCGGGAGCACCTGGATCCGGATGCGACAGAAGTGCATCGTGAAATTCTCTCGACATGACCCGATCGAGGGCATCGATCATCATTTCGTGTTTGCCCGGCCATCGCGAGTAGATCGCTCCGGTGGTGACACCCGCCAAGCGAGCCACCGCGGCCACGCCGGCCTTGTCGATCCCTCGCTTGATGAAGACTTCGGCTGCCGCATCGAGAAGACGCGAGGTGAGGTCGTCGTGCTCGCTTATTACCACGTTGGTCGAAACGGCCGCCACGTCGTGATGATAATGGTTATTATCGAGGCTGTAAATTGCGCCGCTGCGAAACGTCCCTACACCAACACTCAGATGAGGCTGGCCAACTCCAGTCGAGGCCGAGCACCGATGTGGGAGATAATCTCCGCGGCAGCAAGCCCACCCAGGTGAGCGCACTCTCCCAGACCAAACCCTCGCGCCACGCCAAAGAGAAATCCCGCGGCGTAGAGATCGCCGGCGCCGGTGGCATCAACCACCTCGTCCACCTCCACAGCCGATACCGGAATGGTGCGGTCTCCGGCTACAACAACCGAGCCGGCTGCCGACCGAGTGAGCGCAGAGACTTCAACGATGTCTCGAATTTGATCGGACGCCGACTGGAAATCATCAGTTTGGAACAGCGAGCAAACTTCGGCCTCGTTGGCGAAAACCAAATCGATCTTGTCGGCCAGAAGGTCGAGCCACTCCTCACGGTGTCGATCTACACAGAACGAATCAGAGAGCGTGAGCGACACCTTCCGGCCCTTGCTGTGTGCAATATCCATGGCCCGGTGCATTGCAGACTTCGCGATTTCAGCGTCCCACAAGTAGCCCTCACAGTAGGTGACCGCCGCTGACGCCACGACCTCCTCGTCGACATCGTCGGGCGAGAAGTCGACTGACTTTCCAAGGAACGTGTTCATGGTGCGTTCGGCGTCTGGGGTGACCTGTATCAAACAGCGCGCTGTCGGCGCACCGTGCTCCCCCGGGGCAACGTCAAAGAGGACTCCGGCTGCTCGAAGGTCGTGTATGAACACCGCGCCGAGCTGATCGTCTCGAACCTTGCCAAGGAATGCGGATCTGCCACCCAAGCTGACGATTCCGACCGACGTGTTCGCAGCTGAACCACCGGAGCTTTCGATTCCGGGGGGCATGAGCTCATAGAGCGACGTGGCGCGGTCGGCATCGATGAGAGTCATCGCCCCTTTCACCAGATCATGCTGCGTTATGAACTCGTGAGATACGGTCGCTATGACATCGACGATCGCATTGCCTACCCCGACGACATCGATTGACGGCTCCACAGCTGGCTCCCAGATCGCTTCAGAGACGCGGGGACCCTAGCGCTGTCGGGCTGATATGGGCGGGTCGGATCGACCCGGTTTGATCAGGCGGCCTGTTGGTCGTGACGACCCGCGGCTATTGCTTGCGCGAATGCCTCGTCGTCAATGTCGAAAGTCGACTCGGACCATTCGTTCGAATCGATCGGATCTTGGTCGATCTGGAACATTTGATGATTTCTCATGGGGACGCCCCTTCGAATCGTAGATTTATCCTTCTCCGACTTCTATAAGAGCGTAAATTTGTGTTACATGGGTGTCATTTGCTTTACGTTCCGATGTCGATGTGCCCAAATCGGGGGTGATCCCGGTTAATTGACGCTCACACGGTGGCGATAGCCTTCCTTGATCCGATCTCAGGGAGTTGGCCCATGTCCACCGCAGGCGTAGCAGACAACCCACGACTTCCCGACGCGATAGTGCCGAGTCGCTACCAAATCGAGCTCCGGCCAGATATTTCCGCAGCCACTTTCACCGGCCGCGTCGACATCGAAATCGATTGTGTCCGGTCTACTCACGAGATCGTTTGCAACGCTGCCGATCTCAAAATATTCGACGTGGTGCTCACCGTCGACGGAGTCGATTTCAACCCGACGTTTCGGCTTGTTTCCGACACCGAGAGGCTCCACATCCAGGTCGATGCCGGCCTTGCCGTCGGCCCCGCCCGGCTCACCATCGAGTTCAGCGGCACGCTCAACGACATGCTTCAAGGGTTCTATCGCTCCACCTACGCTGACGACAGCGGCACCGAACAGGTGATAGCCACCACGCAATTCCAGTCGACCGATGCCAGACGGGCGTTCCCTTGCTGGGACGAACCTGCATACAAAGCGGTGTTCGAATCAACTCTTGTGGTCGACCCGGACCATCTTGCGGTATCCAACACTGCCATTGTGTCGGATGAAGTTGGCCCGGACGGTCGACGACGGGTGCAGTTCGCAGCCACCATGCCCATGTCGACCTACCTCGTTGCATACGTAGTCGGCCCGCTTGAGGCGACCGACCCGATCGATGTGGGCGGCGTACCCGTGCGTGTCATACATCGCCCCGGACAAGGACACCTCACCGAATTTGCTCTCGATGTCGCTCGTCATGCCCTCGCCTACTACGAGGACTACTACGACATTGCATACCCATCCGACAAACTCGACCTGTTGGCCGTGCCCGACTTCGCCTTCGGCGCAATGGAAAACCTTGGATGCGTCACGTTCCGCGAGGTGCTTCTACTCGTCGACCCGAGCCGTGCCAGCCAGCCCGAGTTGCAGCGTGTTGCCGATGTGATCAACCACGAACTGGCCCACATGTGGTTTGGTGATCTGGTCACGATGAAGTGGTGGGAAGGAATTTGGCTCAACGAGGCGTTTGCCACGTTCATGGAGACCAAATGCTCCGACCAATACCGACCCGACTGGGATGTGTGGACCACGTTCGGTCGCGCCCGCGCTGCCGCATTCAGCACCGATGCTCTTCACTCCACCCGGCCCATCGAATACCCGGTCGTATCACCCCAGGACGCCGAGGGGATGTTCGACATCCTCACCTATGAAAAGGGTGCGTCCACAGTGAGGATGCTCGAACGGTTCCTGGGCCAGGACGAATTTCGCGACGGTGTTCGCCACTACCTTCGAACGCACTCCTATTCCAACACCGAAACCAGCGACCTATGGGCATCGCTGGAGCACGTCACCGGGCAACCCGTCGGCGACATCATGAAGAGTTGGATATTCCAGGGCGGGCATCCGTTGGTTGGAGTCGAGGAGGACGCCCACGGCACCACCATCACTCAGACCCACTTCACACTCGACCCTGAGGTTTCCGACGATCGAAGGTGGCAGGTCCCTGTCAGAATCCGCACCAGCGGCGAGTCATCCACCACGAGCATCCTGCTCGACAGCCCTGAAACTCATCTCACCACGGGTGAGGCCCACATCATGAGCGCCAATGCCGACGGCAGCGGGTTCTACAGAGTGCAACTCAGCGATTCGATTCGTCAGCGAATCATCGGCCAGAAAGGCCAGGGCCTCAATGCGCCTGAGAGACACGCCTTCATTGACGACGCGTGGGCCCTCACGCTGGCGGGACGTTACGAGGCGTCCTCATATTTGTTGGCCGCTGAAAGCTTCGCCTCCGACACCGACCTCACCGTTTGGCAGGCTCTATCCGTCGGATTCGACGGACTCACACATTTCGTCGACGATGACGCCCAATCAGTTCTCAGAACGAGAATCGCCAATGCTGTACGGCCAATGGCCGACACGCTCGGCATGACTCCTGACATGTCCAACAACGATCGCACACGTGAGTTGAGAGCCACGCTTATCCGACTGATGGGCGCGGTTGCCGATGATGCCGCAACGGTTGCCGAATGTCGCAATCTGATCGGTCATGTCGACCCCACCGTCGCGGCCGCTGCACTATTCGGGGTCGCTCACCATGGCGATGCGGACGACTACCAACACATCCGCGATGCATGGCTCAACGCCGATGACCCCCAGAGCGAGCAGCGAAACCTACGATCCCTAGCCGACTTCCCAGACCCGGACTTGGTGGCGGCCACGCTTTCCGACACTCTTGATGGTCGGATCCGTAGCCAGGACGGCCCCTATTTGATCCGCCGGGCTCTCACCAACCGTCATGCCGGCCTGATGGCTTGGGAATTCGTGGAGACCAACTGGACGGAGATCAACACCACCTTCCCGTCCAACTCGATCTCACGGATGTTGGAGGGAATCATTGCCCTCGACACTCCTGATCTCGCCAAGCGAGTCTCTGGCTTCCTTGCCTCACATCCGGTGCCACAGGGCGACAAACAAATCTCCCAGCATCTGGAAACTCAGCAGATCAATATCGCGGCCCGCCAACGTGAGACGGCAAGGTTCTCGGCATGGATCCGCACGTGACACTCCCTCATGCTTGCCGAGCGGTCGGCCGATAGCGGAACGTGGCCTTCACACTCCCGTTCACCCGCCTGCCCGACATCGAGGTCTTCGCTGTCGACGCACACAGCGTGCAAGTCGCGTGGCGAAATCAGCCGTCCGGGCGACTCACCGCGGTCTGCGCTGGAGTCGAGACGCTGCTGGGCGATGCCGGGCGACCCGGCGTTGCCGAGATCGACGGCATCGCCGCGGCATCTGTGCACCCAATCGATTTCCACGTCGATGATCGTCACGTCGAGCGGATCACCGCCCAAACTTCGTCCGAACTTCCGGGCGATCTCGTAACCAAAGTCGCCACCATCAGCGATATGCATCTCGGCGAGCAGGCATTTGGCTTGACCCACACGATTCGGGATCGACCCGACAACACCGTTTCATATCCGCTGCGATGCACCCTGGCCGCAGTTGACGAAGCGCTGCGGTGGGGGGCCGAGATGATTGTGTTCAAGGGAGACATCACACATGCTGCACTGCCGGGGCATTGGGAGCTCTTCAACCATGTGCTCGACCAGATCGACGTACCTGTGATGGCCGTTCCCGGTAATCACGATGTAGTCCACGGCAAGGATGCGGTCGACCACCGCAGCGCTCTTCGCACGCTCGGGTTGTCCAGCGCCCACGTGCAAGTCCACGACCTCGGCACCGTCCGGGTGGTGGCCGTCGATACCACAATTCCCGGCAAGGGTTCGGGAACCTTGCATGGTCGCCTCGATCAGCTGCTGTCGGCGGTCGATACGGATCGGCAAGTGCTGGTGCTTGCTCATCACCATTTCGAACATGTTCCGGTCCGTTATTTCTGGCCACCCGGGGTCCGATCGAACGAGTCCACCGAAGTTCTGCGAGCTCTCGCCGATGCGAATTCCGATATTGTCTTCTCATCGGGCCACACCCATCGCTGCCGATCGCGCAACGTCGCCGGCCTGCTGGTCACCGAAGTCGGATCAGTAAAGGACCATCCCGGGGTGTGGGCGGGCTACGAAGTTCACGAGGGCGGCATCCGCCAAACCGTTCGTCGGGTGGCCGAACCGTCGTGTGTCGACTGGACAGAACGAACGAGCAAGGCAGTGGGCGGTATCTGGGGTAGATGGTCCTCGGGTTCGATCAATCAGCGTTCTGTCAGCCATACGTGGCCTCGAGGATCGCGACAGCCTGCGCCGCCTGCAACAATGCCTGCAACACGCTAAAACATCCACTGTGAGCGAAGACCCAACTACCGGACCCGCCGTTGCGAGGTGGACGCATGTCGCAATACCGGTCCGAAACCTCGAAGCATCCCTCAATTGGTGGCTCGAATGGACCCCGCTCACGATGATCCATCAGCGCACCGACTCAGACGGACGCACAGCTTGGATCGGGCACGACGACCAGCCCGACAACCCATTCGTCCTGGTTTTGATCGAGAAGACCGATGGCTACGAGTCAGTGGCCTCCACACTGTCGCCGCTGGCCCACATCGGAATCGAGATGCCACGCCGCCAAGACGTCGACGCCTTGGCTGTCAAGGCCGAACTCGCCGGCACACTCCACTGGCCGGTATCGGATCTTGGGCCGCCCGTTGGATACATATGTGCCATAGCAGATCCCGACGGAAACATCGTCGAGTTCAGCCACAACCAACGGGTCTACTCGGCCGTGCGAGATGCCACCCGGAATATCAACTCTGAGCGATGAGCCTGGCCATCTCGACGGCAGCCATTGCACCGTCGGAACCCTTGTTTCCAGACTTGGTGCCGGCCCGCTCCACAGCTTGATCGATGGTGTCGGTGGTTAGAACGCCGAATATTGCCGGAACTCCCGTGTCGATGCTGACCGCCGCAATCCCCGATGCAGCCTGCGAGCACACGAACTCGAAGTGGGGCGTGGCACCTCTGATCACAGCACCAAGACAGATCACAGCATCGACCCCGGACTCGGCTCTCATCTTGGCGACCATGGGAAGCTCAAACGCCCCGGGCACCCATGTGAGATCGATGTCGTCGTCGGCGACACCCAGACGGAGCAGGGTTTCGTGAGCGCCGTGCACCAGCTGACGCACGATCGCATCGTTGAAGCGCGCCGCCACGACACTGACTCGAAGTCCTGAGCCGTTGAGTGAGTTCTGTCGCTCGATCATGAGATCTCCGATTCACCATCTGTTGACGGATCGATGTGTAGGTCGTGACCCATACGGGTGCGTTTTGTCTCCAGGTACCTGATGTTTTCAGGATTGGGCTCTATCTCAATCGGCACACGTTCGGTGATTTCGAGGCCATAGCCTTCCAATCCGCCGAACTTGCTGGGATTGTTGGTCATCAGCCTCATGGAGGTGACTCCGAGGTCAGCCAAGATGTTGGCCCCAACGCCGTATTCTCGGGAATCAACCGGCAAGCCCTGAGCCGAGTTGGCATCGACAGTGTCGAGACCCTCGTCCTGCAGGGCGTAGGCACGAATCTTGTGGGCGATTCCAATTCCCCGGCCCTCATGACCACGCAGATATACCAGCACTCCTCGACCCTCTTGGCCGATTCGCTCGAGCGCCAATTGAAGTTGAGGTCCACAATCGCAGCGGGTGGACGCCAGAAGATCGCCGGTGAGACATTCGCTATGGACCCGCACCAGCGGCGGATCGCCACCATCGACGTCGCCCATCACGTATGCGACATGCTCGACACCGTCAAGCACAGACCGGTAGGCGTGAGCAGTGAATTCACCGTGGACCGTGGGGATCCGTGCTGCCGCGAAGTGTTGAACCAGCTTCTCGCTACGCCGCCGGTAGCGAATCAGGTCGGCGATGGAGATCAGCTTCAGCCCGTACTCGTCGGCGAATTTTCTGCAGTCTGCAAGACGCATCATGGTTCCGTCGTCGTTGACGATCTCGCACAGAACGCCTACTTCGCAGCGACCACTCAGACGGCACAAGTCGACCGCTGCTTCTGTGTGGCCCGCACGCTTGAGGACTCCACCAGGCCTTGCCCTGAGCGGGAAGATATGACCCGGACGCGAGAATTCCCTCGGGTCGGAGCCGGGGTCGGCCAGTGATCGGACAGTACGGCAGCGATCTCCGGCCGAGATCCCAGTCGAATTACCCGCTATACGGTCGACAGTGACCGTGAAAGCGGTGCGGTGAGACTCTGTGTTTTCGTAGACCATGAGAGGAAGCTTCAGACGATCTGCGTCGTCGTCGTGCATCGGTGCGCAAATGACTCCGCTGGTGTAGCGAATCATGTGAGCCATCTTCTCTTCGGTCATGGCGTCAGCGGCGATGATCAGGTCGCCTTCGTTCTCACGGTTTTCGTCGTCTACCACGACCAAAAACTCGCCCTGTCGAAATGCCTCAATTGCATCTTCTATGGCATCTAGCTGGGTCATGACTTCTCTCCTTCGAGAGTGGGTCTAATTTGGCGCTCAATGTACTTGGCGAAAATGTCGGCTTCGACATTGACCAGATCACCTCGATTTCTGACTCCAAGCACGGTGACCTCATGGGTATGGGGAATCACCGCTATAGAGAAAGAATTTGGGGTAACTGCAGCCACGGTGAGGCTAATGCCATCGACCGCCACCGAGCCTTTCTCGACGACATAGTTGGCAAGCGATGGTGCGAGGTCGAACTCATAGACCCACGACCCGTCAGGCAGGTCGTCGATCGCCTTGATGGTGGCAGTGGCATCGACATGGCCTTGCACCACATGGCCTCCAAACCTTCCCGCAGCCCCAAGCGGGCGTTCGAGATTGACAAGATCGCCTACGCTGAGCCCCCCGATGTTGGTTCGATCAAGAGTCTCCGGAACGGCATCAGCCGCCCACCATCCCGGACCCATATCCACCACGGTGAGACAGCACCCGTTGACCGCGATCGAGGATCCGATTTCGGCATCGTCGAGGACGGTGCTTGCGTTCACTTCGAGTCGAGCTCCCCCATCACTCGGAGTGAGACCTCTAACGGTTCCCATTTCTTCGACTATGCCTGTAAACATAATTAGAACACGTTCTACTATTGTGGTGGATGTGTCAACACGACTCGACTCGGGGTCGTTTCATGCGATGCCCAGAGAGCGTCTTGCCTCGTCGACATCTGTCTTGAGTTGTGTCACCAGTTGATCGATGCCCTGGAACTTCTTCTCGCTTCGCAAGAAGTGATGAAACGAAACCGCCATCGACTCACCGTAGAGATCCCCATCGAAATCGATCAGATGAGCTTCGAGCAGCGGCTGATCGGCATCGTCGTAGAAGGTAGGCCGCCGGCCAATGTTGATGGCGCACGGATGCCGCGACCCGTTGTCGCGAACGCACCACCCGGAATAGACCCCGTCGGTGGGCCACGCCATAATTTTTGGAACCGGGATATTGGCCGTCGGAAACCCGATGGCGCGACCGCGCTCATCGCCATGCTGGACCACTCCCGTCACCTCATAGGGCCGACCAAGCATTGCCTCGGCCAACTCCACATCTCCGCCGGCGAGCGCTCGACGAATAGCCGTTGACGACACCGCCTCGCTCGCGCCGGTCTCGTGACGGATCAACTCGAGCGGATGGACCTCGAATCCCCAGATCTCACCCAAGAGCGTAAGGCTCTCGACATTACCGGCGCGACCCTTTCCGAAGTGGAAGTCCTCACCAACGACGATCGCCTTGGCATGAAGCGCGTCGCGAAATACCTGCTCGACAAACTGATCAGCCGGGGTGGCCGCGCGATCCTCGTTGAAGTCGATCACGTAGGTGTAGTTGATCCCCTGCGCCGCGATCAGGTCGAGCTTCTGGTCGAGAGTCGTGAGAAGCTTCGGAGCGCTTTGCGGACGAACCACATAAGCGGGATGCGAGTCGAATGTGACCACCGCGGATCCGACCCCGAGCCTGTCGGCGACGTTGTGAACACAGCGAAAGACTTCTTGGTGGCCCAGATGCACGCCATCGAACACGCCAATGGTGGCGGCCACCGCCAGCGACGATGGCAAGTTGTCTAGACGATCATGGAGAATTTCCACTCGCGAGAACCTCCGTTGTCCCGCACGAAACGCTATCGCCGCGGTCGGTCTGACAGTCGTTCAGTGAGGAATCACAACGCTCGGTTTTGCCCCACGATCATGCACTTCGTAAACAGCCAGAAGTTCACCTTCTGCATTCGACACCGCCCATGGCCCGGGCCCGTCAGCACCAAGACGTTCGAGAGTGAGAACCCGGCCGTGGCCAACCTCGATAGCCACCTCATCATCTACCACCACTGAACAAAGATGCCGAACTGCCGCCGAGATCGGCAAGATCTCTGGATCCTCCATTGGCCTGGCATCGTCGAGAGTGAATCCACCCACCGAGGTTCGTCGAAGGTTTCGAAGGTGCGCTCCCCCGCCGAGCGACGATCCGAGGTCAGCAGCAAGCGTACGCACGTAGGTGCCCGAGGAACACTCGACCTCGCACCGCCAAATCCCGACCTCTCCCGGCACCGGTGCCACATCGAACCGGTAGATCGTGACCGGACGTGGCGGCCGGTCGATGACCTTGCCTTCGCGAGCCAACTCGTGGAGTCTGCGGCCGCCGATCTTCACCGCCGACACCATTGGAGGGATCTGTTCGATCGAACCGGTGAGCGCCGCGGCAGCAATCTCCACCTCGTCTGGGGACACGTTGCTCATGTCGTGTGTGGCGGTGACCTCACCTGAGGCATCTAGAGTGTTGGTCTCAATTCCAAGAACGATCTCGCCGACATACGACTTCGGTAACGGGGTCAGGTAGCGCAACAGTCGAGTTGCCTTGCCCACTCCCAGCACAAGGACTCCGGTGGCATCTGGATCGAGAGTGCCGGAATGGCCGACCTTGCGAGTCTGAAGAATGCCGCGGCTCTTGGCCACTACGTCGTGGCTGGTCCAACCAGCGGGTTTGTCGATGACTACGACGCCATCGACACCGAGATCATTCCGGCTGCTCGTCACGAACCGACCCTCGAAGGAGATCCTCTATTCGCTCGGCAGCTCGCAAAGTCTCGTCTGGGCGGAACTGCAGTTCAGGTGATCGCCGGAGCTTGGTCTGAACGGCAACCGCGTGACGTAGACGCCGGGAATGCTCCTCGTACGCCTCGATGATCTCGGGGTCAGAGTCGGCATCGAGAGTCGTGAAGTACACAACCGCCCGATACAGATCGCTGTCGACGGTGACAGCGGTAACCGACGCCAAAACGAGCCGATCGTCATCGATCTTCTCGAGTTCCTCGGCGATTATGTGTCGGATCAACTCACCGACGCGCGCCGACCGCGTTTCCGACCTGGGGTTCGATTTTTTCCTGGGACTTCCATGTCGCGACATCAAGACTCCGAAAGCAGTGTGGGCGAAGCGACCCGACCAATCAGTGGTCGAGCGTGCGGGCGATCTCGCGCTCTTCGTAAGTCTCGATGATGTCGCCGCTCTTGAGATCCTGGAAGTCGGAAAGCCCGATTCCACACTCGAAGCCGGATTGGACCTCTTTGGCATCTTCCTTGAACCGCTTGAGCGACTTGACGTCGCCCTTCCAGATGATCGTGCCTTCACGAAGGAATCGCACCTTCGACCCTCGCGTGATGGTGCCGTTTTGGACCATGCAACCGGCGATCGCTCCCACTCTCGGGATTCGGAAGATATCGCGCACTTCCGCGTCGCCGGTGACGATCTCCTCGAACTCCGGGGCAAGCATGCCGACCATGGCAGATTCGATGTCTTCGAGAAGTTTGTAGATGATCTCGTAGGTTCGAATCTCGACGTCTTCGCTTTCGGCAAGATCTCGAGCCTTGCGGTCTGGGCGAACGTTGAAGCCGATGATCGTGGCGTTGGAAGCCGCAGCGAGTGCGATGTCGTTCTCGGTGATACCACCGACTCCACGGTGCACGAATGCGATCTTGACTTCGTCACTTTCCAACTTGCGGAGGCTCTCGGTCACTGCCTCAAGAGAACCGTTCACGTCGGCTTTGACCACTACATTGAGCGTTGCGGCCTCGCCTCGCTGAATCTGCTCAAAGATGTCCTCAAGCTTCGCGCCGCCAGAAAGAGCGTGGGCTTCACGGCCGAGATGCGACTGGCGGTACCAGTGCTCGCGTGCTGTGGCGACTCGGTGGGCCACCTTCTCTGTGGGGGCGACGACGAATTGATCGCCGGCGACAGCCACATCGGACAGGCCGAGAATCTGGACAGGAGTCGAGGGACCCGCCGACTTGATGTTGTCGCCGTTGTCGTCGATGAGCGCACGGACTCGACCCCAAGCAGCGCCAGCAACGACCGGATCGCCCACCTTGAGGCAACCGCGCTGGACGAGGACGGTGGCGACAGGACCGCGACCGGTATCGAGGTTTGCTTCCAACACCACGCCCGAGGCTCGTCCATCGGGTTCGGCGCGTAAATCTTCGATCTCCGCTACGACCAACAGTTGATCGAGCAGTTCCTCGAGACCGATGTTTTTGAGTGCCGACACTTCCTGGAAGATGGTCTCGCCACCCCAGGCTTCTGGCACCAGGCCGTGCTCGGCGACACCAGCGATCGACTTCTGAACATCGGCGTTCTCACGGTCGATCTTGTTGACCGCAACAACGATCGGCACCTCAGCTGCCTTGGCGTGATTGATGGCCTCGATAGTTTGAGGCATCACGCCATCGTCTGCAGCCACGACAAGGATCACAATGTCGGTGGCCTGCGCACCACGGGCTCGCATGGCGGTGAACGCCTCGTGGCCCGGCGTATCGATGAACGTGATCTTCTGGCCGTCTCGTTCGATCTGGTAGGCACCAATGTGCTGGGTGATTCCGCCGGCCTCGCCCGCGACCACGTTGGCATGACGAATCTGATCGAGGAGTTTGGTCTTGCCGTGGTCAACGTGACCCATCACGGTAATTACCGGAGGTCGCAGCGGAGCATCCGCGGCATCTTGCACATCGAACTGCAGCAACTTCTGGAGTTCGACCTCTTGTTCCTCGCCGGCATCGACGAGACGGATCTCAGCTCTGACTTCGGCCGCGAACAATTCGATCATGTCGTCTGACAGCGACTGCGTTGCCGTAACCATTTCGCCATGCTGCATCAGGAACCGGACCACATCAGCCGCGGTGCGGTTGAGCTTGGGGCCGATGTCGAGCGCCGTTGATGCACGCTCGATCACAATTTCGCCCGCCGGCACCGGCGCATCGTCGGGTGTGTAGGCCGGCATGTCCATCGGCTGGAGCTCTTCGAGACCACGACGCCTTCTGCCCTTACGCCGCGGTGGACGTCGGCCGGCGTTGCCACCGGGACGACCGCCAGGTCCTCCTCGGCCACCAGCACCCGGAACAGATTGACGCGGACCGCCCGGACGGCGACCACCGCTGGGCATTGGGCCACCCCTGGAAGGACCACTCGGGGCCCCAGCGGGACGGTTTGTGCCGCCTCCTGGACGTGGCCTGGCTCCGCCCGGACTACCGGCGAATCCTCGATTGGGCTGAACACGTGGCGGTCCGCCAGGTGGAGGCGGAATCGGCTTGCCGGACGCCGACTTTGGCGAGGCTCCGTGGCCGGGCGCCATCTTCTTGACGACCTTCTTGACGACCTTCTTGACGACCTTCTTCACCACTGGTCTGGCGATCGGAGGCGGGGGGGTCGTTGACGCGGCGGAAGGAACCTCTTCGATGGGCCTCTTCGGCGGGCCAGAACTACCGCTTGAGGATATGACACGCTTGGGTGTCTCCGGAATCGGCGCGACGACAGGCGCTTGGGGCACCTCGGCGGCCGGTTCGGCCTCGGTAGCTACCTCTGGAGCGGTGCTAGGGGCTTCACTTTCAACGACCTGGGCGACTTCCTTTGCCGCGGGCACCTCAGCTGCTGGAGCAATCTCCTCTGCGGCGACTGGCGTCTCAGCCTCGACCACCGGCGTCTCAACTTCAACCGGCAACTCATCGGCAGCCTTCTGCGTATCTACTTCTTCGGGCGCGACCTTCTTCGCCGTGGTCTTCGTCGATGCGACCTTCTTGGCCGCAGTCTTCTTTGCCGCAGTCTTCTTTGCCGAGGCTTTCTTGGGCGCTTCGGGTTCGGGCGGCTGCTCGTCGCGGACCATGCCCTCACGGATTGCCTTACGCCTGGCGCGGTCAGCCTGAGGCTCAACGATGCTCGACGAATGAGACTTGACCCCGATGCCCAGGCCGATGCAGAGATCGAGCGTTTCCTTGTTGGTCAGGCCCAGCTCTCTAGCTAGCTCGTAGACGCGAATCTTGGATGACACGTGTGGCGGTTGCCCTTCTGATCTAACGGGCCCGGAAACCCGAAGACCGATTTACATCTCGTGTGCGGTGTTGGCCGCACGTGCGTGGATTTGGTCGCCAGTGTGCGGACACACTGCGGCGGTCGGCCACGACCCGAAGAGCCTAGCGAGCTCGTGGTCGTTCACCTCTACTGAGAGCGCCCGTGACAGGGCGTCCGATGTCACACGCTGAGCGCACACCGCGGCAGGGCCCAGCCATGCCCCACGGCCCGGCCCGGCATCCGATGTGAGATACCCGTCTTGGAACCGGATCCGAACCAGTTCAGACGCTTCGAACCTCGCTCGGCACGCAACGCAGGTGCGTATGGATGAAGCGGTCAGGCTTCTTCCTCGGAATCGGGTTTCACCGCGTCAGCGCTGGCTGATGGGAGCTCGTCAACTGCGGCAACTTCCGCGACGTCAGGCTCCTCGGCGGCATCTCCGCTCACGGCCTCTTTCCAAGCGTTGGCGGAAATTGCTTCGCCACCGTCGGCTGGTTGCCATACCTGCTCGCCGGTGTCGGGGTCGACGACCCACTCACCCTCGGCCCACTCGACGTCGCCCATTGCTTCTTCCTCAGCAACTTGGGTTTCGGATTTGATGTTGATTCCCCAACCGGTGAGACGAGCCGCCAACCTGGCGTTTTGACCCTCCTTGCCGATGGCAAGCGAGAGCTGGTAGTCGGGCACGATCACGTCGCAGTCGCCCGTCAACTCGTCGGGCCTCACTTCTTTCACCTTGGCCGGCGACAGAGCCTTCATCACGTAGTCGTGGAGGTCTTCGGAGAATGGCACGATGTCGATTTTCTCGCCACGCAATTCGTTGACGACTTGACGAACTCGGGCGCCTCGCGCTCCCACGCATGCACCAACCGGATCGACGTTGGGGTCGTTTGACCACACCGCGATCTTGGTGCGGTGCCCTGGCTCACGCGCACACGCCTTTATTTCGACAACACCATCAGCGATTTCCGGGACTTCAAGCTCGAACAACCGCTTGACCAAGCCCGGGTGAGTTCGGCTCACAACAATCTGAGGACCCTTGGGCGAGCGACGGACCTCGACGATGTAGGCCTTCAAACGCACGCTGGAATCGGGGCGCTCGTACGGCACCTGCTCGGACTGGGGCAACAGACCCTCAACGCGGCCCAGATCGAGAAGGGTGTAGCGAGCGTCGGTCTGCTGAATCATGCCGGTGACGATGTCTCCCTCACGTCCGGCGTACTCCTCGTACTTGAGCTCACGTTCGGCCTCGCGAATCCGCTGAGACATCACCTGACGGGCAGCCTGTGCGGCGATCCGACCGAGATTGTCGGGGGTGGCGTCGAATTCCTCGCCCACCGGCTCGCCGTCCTCATCGAGTTCCTGGGCAATCACCCGGAACTCCATCGTGTCGGGATCGATCGTGACCCAGGCATATTCGTGAGCGTCTGGCGTCTTCTTGTATGCCGTCTCAAGGGCATCGGCCAAAGCCGCAAACAGCGAGTCGACAGGAATTCCACGTTCGACAGCCAGCGCCTGCAGCGCCTCCATCATCTCGGTGTTCATTAGGATGTTGCCTCTCTGTGAGAAGTACTCGATTTCTTGGATTTCGACTTCGCCTTGCCGCCCGACTTGGGGGTGGGACCCCACTCGAAAATCGTGCGAGCCGACGACACATCGGCGTACGAAATATTGGTGACGACAACCTCGTCGCGTAATTCGAACCCATCATCATCGGCCGAAGCGAGCGTCCCGATGAACCGCCGGCGCCCTTCGACTTCGACGCTGGTCTTTACCTTCACACCAGAGCCGATGGCAGCTATGAAGTGATCAGGGGTACGGAGGGGTCGCTCCAGGCCCGGGCTCGACACCTCCAGGGTGTAACGACCGGGAATAGGGTCTACTTCATCGAACAACCGGCTAATGGCTCGACTGATTCGGCGAATTCGATCAACATCGATTCCGCCCTCATAATCGACCAACACCCGCAGGATCCCACCGTTGAGATCGATGTCATAGAGCGAAGCGGACTCTGAGGCGACGATCGGCTCGATGAGATCATGGACGCGATCAGTCATTGCCATGGGTCGCCTCCTTCCGAAGATGTTTGGAAATCTGAACAGGTGAGGTCGAAAACTGGCCGCTGATACAACAAAAGCGTGGGCCAAGCCCACGCTTGATCATCAACCGGAGACCGAACGTCGGGTCAGCCTAGCAGCGCCCGCCGGTAGGGGCATCACTCCAGCCGCTCCCCCACACCCCCAGGATTCACACCGCCGTATCGGCAACTGCGTCAACGAAGCGGCGGTGAACCCTGCCCAACGCAACCGTGGCTGTCGTTTCGTCGATGTCGACCGCCGGAAGGAGTTTCATCACCCCGAGAGTGGCAACCACCCACATCAGCGCAGATACCAAGCTGATCATCACCCCCAAGTAGAGGACGAAGCCAAACTTGGCCATCCCGATCCCAGCGGCAAGAAAACCACCAGTTCCATACAAGCCAGACCGCTGTCGCCGCCGCATGGACACCAGCCGATCGAATTCAGACTGCGTGAGGGGTACCAGAACAGACCCGGGAGGTCTGCCTGCAGGGGCATACCCATCGGCTCGTCGCCCGCTTCTAACAGAAACAAGCGGAAGCAGCCTGCCCTTCGCCACCGCTAATGGAACCTGCACGGCCGGCACCTCAGTCGCCCGATGATGCCCGTCGAATTTCGGCAATTATCGACTCGGTATTGTTGGCGTCTTCTCCACGTTCGCCGAGATTTCGCCGACGATCCTCCTCGGCAGCTCGCCTCGCTGAGTCGCGGGTGTGGGCGGCACGTTCTATCGCGGCATCGACGCCATGTTCCTGGATGTAGTCGGCCCATTCGACGAGCGTGTCGACCATCTCGTCTTCGGGCACCACAGCGACGTTGTGACCACGAACAAAAAGGTGACCTCGCTTGTTGCCCGCGGCAATACCAAGATCGGCATCGCGCGCCTCGCCCGGACCGTTGACCACGCATCCCATAACCGCCACCTGCAATGGAATCTCTCGATCTTGGAAGGCCTCCATCGCCTCGCGAGCCACTCGAACCACATCAATCTCGGCCCGCCCGCAACTTGGACAAGCGATCAAGTCGACGTTCTTGCGTTCACGCAGGCCAAGGATTTCGAGCAGCTGGCGCCCCGCACGAGCCTCCTCGACGGGATCGGCCGTGAGCGAATAGCGAATTGTGTCGCCTATTCCTTCGGCTAGGAGTGTGGCCATACCCGCTGTGGCCTTCATGGTGCCGATCGGCGGCGGCCCCGCCTCGGTGACACCGAGGTGCAGCGGATAGTCGGTCACCTCGGAAAGCTGACGGTAGGCATCGATCATCAACGGAACACTCGAAGCCTTCACCGAGATCTTGATGAGATCGAAATCGACTTCCTCGAAGAACGCAATCTCTTGCAGGGCCGACTCGACCATGGCCTCGGGCGTGACCTTTCCACCGTATTTTGCGTAGAGGTCGGGATGCAACGACCCGCCGTTGACACCGATCCTGATCGGCACACCACGATCCTTGGCCTCTCTCGCCACCAACTTGATGTGTTTCGGGTTGCGAATATTGCCCGGGTTGAGCCGCAGACAGTGGACGCCTGCTTCGAGAGCATCAAGCGCCCTGCGGTATTGGTGATGGATGTCGGCAACAATCGGCACAGGCGATCGGGGCACGATTCGTGCCAGCCCCTCAGCCGCCTCCGGTTCATTGCATGTGCAACGCACGATGTCGGCGCCGGCCGCCGCCAGCGCGTAGATCTGCTGGATCGTGGCCTCATAATCGGCCGTCTTGGTGACCGTCATCGACTGGATGCTCACCGGTGCGTCACCGCCAACCGGCACTTTCCCGACCATTAACTGGCGGGTTTTACGACGACCGAACGACTGCTCGTGCTCCACGGGTCGAATCTACCGTCTCAGCCCAGGTTGACCGGGTCGAAAATGTCGCGCAGGAGCGTGACGCCGCCAACAAACATCAACAGCATCACAACGACGTAGGTGATCGGGAGGAGCTTGGCTGCATCCACTCGGTATTTGCGGCCGCCAATCGACCGGAGGCGCTCATAGGTGGCGACCGCTACATGGCCGCCATCGAGTGGAAGCAGCGGAATGAGGTTGAACACTCCGATGAAGATGTTGATGACAAACAGCAACGACAGTGTGTCGGCTAGACCGCTCTCGACCGCCGCCGCTCCCAATCCGGCCACCCCGTAGATCGAAAGGATTCTGCTCTCATCGGGATTGGTGGAATCGAGGCGACGAAGCTCCAACTGGCGGGCCGCGGCGATCGAATCGCCAGAATCTGCCGGGCCGGATT
This sequence comes from Acidimicrobiales bacterium, assembly GCA_041687805.1. Lineage (GTDB taxonomy): Bacteria > Actinomycetota > Acidimicrobiia > Acidimicrobiales > Aldehydirespiratoraceae > SZUA-87. The sequence goes on along the minus strand of JBDNJK010000028.1, from coordinate 5,933 downwards.
CAGAACCGAGAATTCCATCGAATGCCCCGTTGAGCCCACCGGTGATGGCCTTGGGGAATGCCACAGTTACATCTTTCACGAAACTTCCGAACGTGGTGACCGTCTCGCCCGCAGCATCCAAGGCGCCCAACCCGGAGGCGGTGTAATCAGCGGATACACCGAAAAACCCGATCGTGGCCACCTGTGGGTCGACCAACTCATTCACAATCACGCCATCGACCACACCCGGTCGGCCGGTTCGACCGTCGACCACAGTGACGCTCAGCGGCTCGCCGAGATGACCGCTGGCATAGCCGGCAAACTCCGCATATGTAGGTGCGTGATCGATGTCGAGGCCATCGACGGCCAGAATCCGGTCGCGAGCAATCAGGCCATCAATGCTCGCAGCACCTTCAACAGTGAGCCTCTCGCCAATTACCGATGTGGAATAGATCTCGCTTCCGTCATGGCGGTATTGGACCTCGACCGTGTCGCCGGCTTTCGCCCTCACCAAATCTCCAAAGCCATTGAAGGTGGTGACATCAACTGCGTCGAAGCTGAGGATCTCGTCGCCGGGTGCGAGACCCGCGGAGGATGCCGCGCTGTCGACCGAGACCGTGTCGAGAGTCCATCCATCGATTTCATTTGCAGCGGTCGTGCGATTGACGGGCATTCCGTTGGAGAGGAAGAGAACGTAGAGCAGGACAAACGCCATGATGAAGTGCATCGTGGAGCCCGCCACCGCTACCGACAGCCGTCGCGGATACGACTTCTGTCGGTAGGTGCGCGATTCGTCTGCAGGATCGACCGCGTCGAGGCTGCTCATACCAATGACCCGTACGTACGCCCCGAGCCAAATCGCCTTGATGCCGTACTCGGTCTCGCCGTGATGAAATGACCAAATCTTCGGTCCGAATCCGATGAAGAACTCGGTGACCTTCATACCCGACCATTTGGCGGTGAGGTAATGGCCGAGTTCGTGCATGGTGATCATCACCACAAGCGCGAGAATGATGACCACCCAACTCCACGCGGCAAGGAATCCGATAGCCAGCATCCCGGCTATGAGCGCGATCAGGCCCAGCCAGTTCTGTTGGATGACCTCGCCGTCGAGATGATCTGATGACGTGTCGACATCGCTGGTGGGTTGGCTCATGTGTTGACTCTCTGGGCGATTAGTGCCGCCGTGACTTCACGAGCCTGGCGATCAGTATCAAGGACAACCCCGACATCGGTGGCTCGTGTTCCCGGCCACTTCTGCAATGCGGCCTCGACCACAACGGCGATATCGGCCCAACTCAGACTGCCCTTGAGGAAGCCGTCGACCGCGACCTCATTTGCCGCGCTCAACCAAGCCGGTGCGGTCTCTCCCACTCTTCCGGCTTCGAATGCCAAGGGAAGACATCGGAATGAGCTCAGATCTGGCTCTTCGAAATCGAGATGGGACATTTCTGACCAGTCGATTGCGCCGTAGGCCGTGTCGAGGCGGTCGGGATACGCCAGCGCGTAGCCGATACACAACCTCATGTCTGGCAACGACAACTGGGCGATGGTCGCGCCATCGGAGTAGGTGACCATCGAATGGACGATCGACTGCGGATGGACCACCACATCAATCTGGTCGTAGGGCATGTCGAACAGCTCATGGGCTTCGATCACCTCGAGGCCCTTGTTCATCAACGTGCTCGAATCGACAGAAATTTTTGGACCCATCGACCAGGTCGGGTGCGCTAGCGCATCGGCAACAGTGACCTCAGCTAGCTGCTCCGGGCTTCGACCTCGAAATGGGCCACCGCTCGCAGTGAGCACCAGTTTTGCGACCCGCTCATGGTTGTCGTTGGCACGAAGGCATTGGTGCACAGCGCAATGCTCAGAATCGACGGGAAGGAGCTCGGCGCCCGGTGTTTGCAACGCCTTTCTAACTACCGGGCCAGCTGCGATGAGAGATTCCTTGTTGGCTAGGCCAAGACGTCGACCGGCCTCAAGCGTGGCCATGGTGACAGACAACCCGGCAAACCCGACGACACCGTTGATTACGATCGGAGCCGCCGTAACAGAATCAGCCATGGCCGACTCACCCACCAACAGGTCGGTGCCAGACGGAAGCATGGCAGAGAGAGCGCCGGCAAGCGTCTCGTCACCCAACGCCACCACGTCAGGGCGGAACTCTTCGGCCTGAGAGGCCAGCAGATCGATCGATCGGTACGCGCCAATGGCCGCGGCCCGATACTTGTCGGGGGCGGATCTGACGATATCGAGGGTCTGGGTGCCGATCGAACCCGTGGATCCGAGGACTGCAACGTCAGTAGTCACGCGTTCAACCTAAAGGAGGAATCAGCCGCTAGCGCCGCGGGCTCAAACCAGATTGACCAACCTGGCGACATACCAGGTGACGGGCAACACGAAGAGCAAGCCGTCGAATCGATCGAGCAAGCCGCCATGGCCTGGAAGCAGAGTTCCCATGTCTTTCACACCAAGATCCCGCTTGATCAGCGACTCTGCGAGGTCTCCAATCGGTGCCGCCAAAGCTGCACTCGCCCCCAGCAACAGCGAGGCTGCCAGCCCCCCATTGAGTGTGTCGTCACCAAATGGTGAGGGTTGGCCGGTGATACCGATAGCAAATCCGACGGCGATAGCGACCAATCCTCCGCCGACGAGGCCCTCGACGGTTTTGTTGGGGCTCGCGGCCGAGAGTGGCGACTTTCCCATCGTCGTTCCGATCGCCAACGCACCAACGTCGTAGCCGACTGTGACCAAGATGGCAGCCGTTAGTAGACCTGTGCCCGACCCGGGTACCGACAGCATCAGAGCTGCGTACGACCCGAGCAATCCGATGTGGAGAACACCCAGCATCGTGGTTGCGATCCCCACCAGCGGACCCTCAGCGGTGACGCCGGTGACATACCAGATGAACGCGAACATCACCGTGAGCGCGACCACCAACGGCATTGCGGCCTCACCCTGCCAATAGACAGCAAGGGGAAGGCTTATCACCGACACCAAACCAAGAAGCACCGCTGGGTGATGGCCCGCAGATCGCACGACGTTGAAGTATTCAACTGCGGCAAGACCAAGCAATATCGTGATTACCACGAGTGCGGCCGCCGCCGAAACAGCCATCGACACCAAAATCAACGCCACCAGGGCCAGACCTACTCCAGCCGCCACGGGCATGTTTCGGCCGCCGCCACCGGCCGTAGCCGCACCATAGGCCTGAGGCGGTCGCCCAGTGGGTGCCTCAGGACTGGCCGTATGCACCGGGTCGCCGTCATCGAAGGAGAAAAAATCGTCGGAGACGGATTCATCGACAACTGGAACCACCGCCGGGGTCTCGACCGGTCGCGGGATCTCATCACCAGCCCACTGCGGCGTGGTCGATACCTCAGCCCAGCCTGCCAGATCTTCCGAATCGGCCTCGCTCAGCATCGGCTCTGGGGTAAATGTGACGGATTCTGCGGTTCCGCCCACTTGGGGCACAGAGCCCGTAGGAGGGTCGCTCCAGTGGGGAACGGCTGCATCGTCTTCATCGAAGGACTCATCATCGTCTCCGAATACCGAACGCCCGGGGCCAACGATGTCGTCGTCGTCGACTTCACCGCCCGGTATCGCCCGAAAGCCCTCGATGTCTTTGGATTCATCGGTCATTGGATCGCCCTTCCGTAGCTGGGAGGTCAGACCTCCATCAGCTCCTTTTCCTTCTGGGCCTGCGTGGTTTCGATCTTAGCGATGAACTCGTTCTTGAGCTCATCGAGTCGGTCCTCACCGCGCTGGATGTCGTTCTTGGAGACCCCACCATCATGCTCCAGATCGTCGAGATCCTTGCGCGCGCCGCGGCGTACACCATTGACGCGCTGCTTGGCATCCTCGGACATCGAACGGACGACCTTCACGAGATCGCGTCGACGTTCTTCGGTGAGCTGGGGGAAATTCAACCTGATGATTCGACCGTCGTTACTCGGATTGAGACCCATATTGGCGTTCAGGATCGCCCGTTCGATCACGTCTAGATTGGCTACATCGTGAGGTGTGACGATCAGCTGACGAGCCTCGGGTACCGAAAAGCTTGCGAGTTCCTGGAGCCGCATCTCGACACCATAGGCCTCGGCGGTGAGCCTCTCGAACAAAGCCGATGACGCACGCCCCGTGCGAATGGTCGCGAACTCCTCACGGGCGTGGTCGGCCGCCGCTTTCAACTTCTCGGAGGCATCCTCGAGAACCAGATCAATCATCTCACTACTCACGGAGAACCTTCTTGGCCATCCACGAGAGTACCCACAGGTTCCCCCGCGAGTAGGGACCGGAGATTTCCGTCGCCCATGAGATCGAACACCACAATCGGAAGCTCGTTGTCCATGCACAACGTGATCGCAGTGGCGTCCATAACCTTCAATCCGCGATTCAGGACCTCGAGATACCCGACATGATCGAGCTTGACTGCATCGCTGTGCAGTCTTGGATCGGCGGTGTAGATACCGTCGGTTCCGCCATGCGTGCCCTTGAGCACGACCTCAGCTTCGATTTCGACCGCCCTCAACGATGCCGCTGTGTCGGTGGTGAAGAACGGGTTGCCGGTGCCACCGGCAAAGATCACAACACGGTTCTTCTCGAGATGCCGAGTGGCACGACGCCTGATGTATGGCTCGGCGATCTGCGCCATGTGAATCGCGCTTTGCACCCTGGTCGGCTGGTGGAGACTCTCGAGCGTGTCTTGCAGCGCCAACGCATTCATCACGGTGGCGAGCATGCCCATGTAGTCGGCCTGGGCGCGATCCATTCCTTCTCCGGCGCCGGCAATACCTCTCCAGATATTGCCGCCTCCGACGACGATTGCGATGTCGACATCGAAGGTGCGCTTGACCTCCACTATGTCTTCGGCGATACCCCGGACTGTGGCACCATCGATACCGAACTCGAGCGGACCGGAGAACGCCTCACCGGAGAGCTTTAGCAACACGCGGCCCCAGCGGGCCCTCTCGGTACCTCGCTGCGATTCGCTTGCCACTTCGCTCATCTTCACGCCCCGATCATCACCTGAACGTAGCGTACGATGCTTCCGCCTCCGAGGGAATCCTTCACGGCGGTCTTGTCGCCGAGCAGGCCCTGCTCAAGCAACACTCGCTCGCCGTACCACGCCCGTAGGCGACCGGTGACGATTTTGTCCCAAGCCTGTTCGGGCTTGCCCTCAGCCTTGGTGATGTCGAGGAGCGACTGGCGTTCCTTTTCGACCTGATCGGCCGGCACATCTTCGGATGAGAGATAGGTCGGCTTGTCGAAAGCGACGTGGAGAGCTACCTGGTGGAGGTTGTCGGCGGGAACACCGGATCCCTCTACCACTACAGCATCTACGCCATGGCCATCTTGAACGTGGAGGTAGGTGGCGAGCGAATTGCCCTCAGCCGCCTCGATACGCACAATCTCACCGAAGTCGAGATTCTCCTTGATGATGAGCTTGAGTTCGTCGAGCGCACCAAGAAACCCCTCGACTGCCTCGGGGCCGCTATCGAGAACAGCCTGCGCCACCTGCGAAGCCAGAGCGGTGACCGCTTCGTTCTTGGCAGCAAAGTCGGTCTCGGTCTTGATGCGCGCAATCGCTGCCACACCATCACCCGAGGCCAGAGCAACGACGCCCTCGTCATTTTGACGATCGTCACGACCGGCCGCCTTGGCCAAGCCCTTCTCACGCAGCAACTGCTCGGCTGCTTCCATGTCGCCGTCGGCAGCTACCAGAGCTTTCTTGGCGTCCATCATGCCTGCACCGGTGTGGTCGCGCAGCGCCTTTACGTCTTTGGCTGTAATTGCCATGTCTAGATTCTCCTGCAAATTCTTTCGAAGCGGTTGATCAGGCCTCGGGCGTGCCGGGATCGCCGGCCGCCGGGAGGGTTTCCTCGACAGCGTCGGGGGCGGGGGTTGCCGCGGGGGCCTCAGCGGGAGCAGCTACGTCAGCGACAGCAGCT
>JBDNJK010000027.1:0-6544 GCA_041687805.1 Acidimicrobiales bacterium | reverse complement strand
GTGACCACAAATGGCTGGGTTCCCACGGTCGGGCCGGCATGGGCACCCGAAGCACTATCCGCGGTCACCGCCGAGCGCGACGCAATGGTCGCTGTCCACGGACCGCTCTACATGACCATGCACGAAATGGGCGATCTGCAGATTGTCAAAAACGGCATGACCCGCGATCAAATCGAGCTCGTTGCCGCCCGGACTTCGATGCTCAACGACTGTTTCTATTGACTGATCGCCCACTCATCGATGCTCCGTGCGAGCGTCGAACAGGCCGGCGGGCAAGTCAACCTGCGTCCGATCGCAACCGGCATCGGCCCCACCGGCGTGGCCCACAGCCGCGAGATCATCGAGTTCACAGATGCCGTGGTTTTGCACGACACCGACGAGCTCCCCGAGGCGAGGGAAGCTCTCGAACTGGCAGCTGGGCATGACGTCACCGACCGCGCCGCATTGGTGGCCGGAAACTTCTCGATGATGAACAGATCGCTCGATGCCATCGGCGCACCCATCGGGAAGGGCGGGCTCGCCACCGCCACCGCGCTCGGAATCGAGATTCCCGCGCACCTTCTGTAAGCCACGAATCAGCTGTGAGTTGCCCGGACTCCCGAATCAGATGTCGGCAAGAACCTCGCCGAGTGCAACGCGGAGTCTGTCGTTTTCTTCAGCCGTGCCGACCGTGACGCGAATCCCTTCCCCGCTGAAGGGACGGGTGACGACACCTCGTCGCTCCAACCCCAGGGAGATGGCATCGGTTTGTGGGCCGAATGGCAACCAGAGAAAGTTGCCTTGAGGGTCGGGGAACTCGTGGCCATCGGTTCGAAGACCCGCAACCATTCGGTGTCGTTCAGCGAGCAGAATCTCCACTCTCGCCTCGATCTCCGTGTGCGCATCGATCGCAGCGATGGCCGCTGCTTGAGCCAGAGCATTGACGGCAAACGGAGCCATCGTCTTGTCGACCTGATCAATGAGATCGGCCTGAGCGATTCCGTAACCAACTCTGAGCCCGGCAAGACCATGAGCCTTCGAAAAGGTTCTCAGCACCATCACGTTGGCGTGGTCGGCCACCAGATCCGACACCGGATCGCCGAACACCGAGTCATTGAACTCCCGATACGCCTCATCAACCGCCACAACCACATCCCCCGGCACCTTGCCCAAGAAATCAGCGAGCTGCGATGTGCTCAAAGAGGTGCCGGTCGGGTTGTTGGGTGTGGCCAAAAACACGATCTTCGTCGCAGGAGTAATGGCCGCAGCCACCGCATCGAGATCGACAGACCACCCGTCGAGAGGCACACGCACCGCGGTGCCACCCATCAGCTGCGTGTAGACGGGGTAGACCTCGAACGATCGCCAAGGAAACACAACCTCGTCGCCGGGATCTACGAACGACAAGCAAAGCTGCTGAAGCAGGCCGGCCGAACCGGGGCCAACAGCGACCATGTCGGGGCCAACGCCAAGCCATTTCGCGATCCGTTCGCGCAACGCCGTGGCGCGATGGTCGGCGTATCGGTTGATCCCCGCCGCGGCCTGCTTCACCGCATCAACAACAGAATCGACCGGCGGCCACGGAGTCTCGTTGGAGGCCAACTTGATGGCATTGGTGATGCCGTACTCGGCCTCAGCTTGAGCCGCTCCCTTGCCCGGGCGATACGACGCCATGACGTCAACAGATGGTCTCACTCGTCCTGTCACTGCATCCTCGATTGGTTCTGCGTTGGGGTCGGAGCCCCACTCTGCCCCATGTTGAAGGTATAAAGCACTGTGCGACCAACCCTGAGCGACTTGCTGGCCGGCTTTGCCGTATCGCTCGTCTTGGTTCCCCAAGCAATGGCCTACGCGGAGCTCGCTGGCCTGCCTGCGTCGGTTGGCCTGCTTGCCGCGGCGTTGCCGCCATTGTTCGCAGCACCGTTCGCTTCGTCGCCATATCTGCAGACCGGTCCGACTGCCATGACCGCTCTGCTCACGTTCGGAGCCTTGAGCGCGGTGGCCGAGCCCGGCTCGTCTAACTACATTGAACTGGCCGCCCTCCTCGCACTCATCGTGGGCATCGGACGCATCGCACTGGGACTGCTCCGTCTCGGCTGGCTCGCCTACCTCATGTCGCAACCAGTGCTCCTGGGGTTCACCTCCGGGGCCGCAATCCTCATCATCTCATCGCAGTTCCCGACAGCTCTCGGGGCCCGCTCTCCCGACGGCGGCGTGCTCTACCGTGCTTCCTGGGCTCTTGTGCATCCTGGTGAATGGAGCGGGTCAGCCGTCGCCTTCGCCGCGTTCACAGCGGTCGCGGTGGCGGGAGGACGACGAATCCATCGGCTGTTCCCCGGGGTGCTGGTCGCGGTGGTAGTCGGAATAGTCGTTAGTCGAACCACCGACTACACCGGCGACCTCATCGGCAGTGTGGACGCCGGACTTCCGAGCCTGGGGCTTGATCTTCCATGGGGTTCAACAGGGTCGCTGCTCGTTGCCGGCCTCGTGATCGCTCTGGTGGGGTTTGCCGAACCGGCTGCGCTGGCCAGGACCTTCGCCACCAAGGAACGACAACCCTGGAACCCTGATCGCGAGTTCATCGGCCAAGGCATGGCCAACCTGGCCTCCGCCATTTCAGGCGGCTTGCCGGTGGGCGGATCGTTCGCCCGATCATCGCTGAACCATCTGGCCGGCGCCCGCACCCGATGGAGCGGCGCCATCACCGGACTGACCGTGTTGATCTTCCTGCCATTGGCCGGGGTAGTCGAATCGCTGCCTCGAGCCGTGCTCGCCGGCATTGTCATCACGGCAGGCATCAACCTCGTACACATCACAAGCGTGTTGAAGATCACCGCCTATTCGAGGCCGCAAGGACTCGTCGGAATCGTCACATTCAGCGCAACTCTCACTACTGCTCCAAGGGTCGAGCGCGGAATCCTTATCGGTATCGCGCTGTCGATCGTCGTCCATCTTTGGCAGGAGTTGAGTGTCAGGTGCAAGGTGGAATTTTCGGGGACAACCCTCACGGCACGGATCGCCGGTGTGCTCTGGTTCGGTTCGTCGGCCCGGATTGAGGAGATGCTGTCGCAAGCTGTCGCGGCTCACGCCGATGTCGATCGAGTTGTGCTCGATCTGTCTGGTGCCGGACGCATCGACTATTCGGCCACACTCGTTTTCGAGCAATTCGTCGACGATGCTGAAGACGCCGACATCGAAGTCGTCTTTATCAACATCGCAGAGATGGCCCGACCATTGCTGCGCCGACGCCTGGGTGGACGCGCCGGAATTCCCGAATGGTCGAAGGACGAAGGCTGAGCACTACTGCGTGAGTTGGACGACGGCTGAGCGCTACGCCAAGGATCAGTAGAGAGCGCCGCCGGGGTCGGACTCATCATTGGATGTCGACCTCGTCCGTTCCAGCTCAGTCTTGTATCCCAGACGGGTCGCAAGTAGGTCGCTGGTGACGGTGACCATCCGGAACCCGGCAGCCAACCGACCCGGCACAAGAGCGCCGTTGGAATGGATGCCCGGCACGATTCCGGCCTTCTGACACGCAGCCACAATCTTGACCAGAGCGTCGTCGAACTCAGGTTCACCATCGTTGTTCTTGGGTGTCAACCCGAGCGTGATCGACAGATCTGCCGGCCCCACGTAGATGGCATCGATCCCGGGCACGGCGAGAATGTCATCGATGCTGTCGACTGCTTGGCGCGTCTCGATCATCGGGATAGCCGCCACGTTCTCGGCCGACCAAGCCGGATAGTCAGCCACCCTCATGCCGGTGACAGTCGGCCCGTAGCTGCGGGCGCCGGTAGGCCCGTAGCGAACCGATCTCACCACCGCTTCGGCCTCTGCGACCGAGTTGACCATGGGCACGATCACGCCGTGGGCTCCCGCATCGAGCATCTTGCCGATGATGCCTTGTTCATTCCACGGCACTCGAACTATGGGGCTGGACCCTCCAAGAAGAATTGCTTGGATCATGGGCACCGCATCGGAGTATTCGATCGCCCCGTGCTGGGTGTCGATACAGACATAGTCGAAGCCGGTCCGCGCTGTGGCCTCGGCCATAACCGGTCCCGGTAACGTCAGCCAGGCTCCGAGGGTTGATTCTCCAGCATTCCAGCGGGCTCTAATTGGTGTAGTCATAGCCGCGGGTTTAGCACGCTCCACCCGGATTTGACTCCTCGACGATGGTGGCTGGCATTCCCAGCAAGACAGCGATGGCATTGTCGACAGCGTGCTCAAACAATCGGCGGCGCCCGGCACCAGTCGACGAGGCCACATGCGGGGTGACGATTACGTCGTCGCGGCCCAACAGGGCATGACCGATAGGGAGTGGTTCGGGTTCACTCACATCGAGCGCAACACCCGCGAGCTGGCCGCTGTCGAGCGCATCGACGACCGCATCTTGGTCGACCAGCCAACCGCGGGCGCAATTGACCAAATACGCACCGCTCTTCATCGAGACCAATGCCGAACCGTCGATCATGTGGCGAGTCGCGGCAACGGCAGGGGCATGAAGCGAAACCACATCGGCCAGCCGCAACAGCTCGCCGAACTCGACCATTCGGACACCCTCGACCGGGCTTTCAGCGAGCGCCGGGTCAGACGCGATCACCGTCATGCCAAGAGCCAAACCAGCCTTCGCCACACGCCGCGCTATTCGTCCCAATCCAACCAACCCAAGCGTGGCACCGTCGAGCTCGAGGGCGGTGGCCACTGCCGGCCCGCCCTGCCCGCGAATCGACCGATCACGCTGGACCGGGATCTGCTTGGTGATCGCAAGCATGAGCGCCATCGTGTGCTCGGCCGTGCTCACGGTTGGTGCATCCGGGGAATTGCAGACGACAACACCTGCGGCATTCGCGGCGTTCACGTCGACGTTGTCGTAGCCAATGCCCATGCGCGACACGACTCGCAGATCGGGAAAGCTAGCGAACCTGCGGGCATCCCAACGATGACCGATCCCGATCACCGCCGCCGCTACGCCCGCCAGAGTGTCGTCGCCGGGGCCCACGAGTTGGGCACGCCCATCGACGTAGACAAGATCGTCGTCGACGACCGGTCGATCAACATGAATCGTCGGCCGCTCTGGAGTCTTATCCATGAAAGTCAACTGTCGTTGGCCATGCCGTAGACAAGTCTCATGGCGTCGCGGGTGGCCTCGACCACCAGCATTGGTCGGCCGGTCTCAAGACCGATCTGCGATGCCACCTCGAGGTCTCTCTCGGCCAAGGCAATCATGCGCGGCAACGTTTCGCCGAGTTCACCCTCGGCTTTGTCGGCGGCCGACATGTTGAGCAGAGGGAAGAACTTTTCGGTGAGCGTGCCGAGCATCCCGAGGTGCCGCCAAGCGTCGAGAAGCTGGCGGCAATCGACGCCCTCCGACATGGCCACTTGGTATGAAGCGCTCGCCGCGGCCTGCTGCAGGTGGGTCATCACGTTGAGGCCCACCTTGAGGGCCATACCTGTGCCGACCGTGCCCGCCTCGATCAGCACACCACCGCACGAGTTGAGCGAAGGTGCCGCCGATTCCGGCATGCCTCCTACCGGCACTCCGATGGTGATCACCAGGTCGCCCTTTTCGGCAGCTTCCTTCCCGCCGGCCACTCCGGCGTCGAAAAGCACAACTCCTTGCTCGTCGGCCAAAGCCGAGAGATCGCGGACTGTGTCGGGATGGACCGTCGAATGAATGGCCACGCTCGTGCCCTCCTCCGCAGTTCCCAATATCCCGGTCTCGCCGGTGACGACATCGACAACGAGCTCATCGCTGGGAACACACACACCGACGTGTGAGCATTGGCGTGCCACATCCGCGGCCGACGACGCAGCCGTCGCACCTTGCGCGACGAGCCGCGCCACGGCGGCTTCCGACAAATCAAAAACGACCACATCGTGACCATCGGCCACCAAGCGACTAGCCATCGGTGCGCCCATCGCGCCCAACCCTATGAATCCAACGCGCCCTGTCATCCAAGGACCCTTCCAGCATGAATCGACCGGCCGGTCGACCGGGGATACCGTAACCAATTCAGCGCCCGCGATCCGAACCGGTAGAGGTATTTGACTGATGACCGAAATCCAGACAGTCACCGGACCGATCGACAGCGCCGATCTCGGCCGCACGTTGATGCACGAGCACCTTGTCATCGGATGGCCCGGATGGGAGTCCGCCACCCTCGACCAGCCGAGCCGAGCCGACATTCTGCAGATCTGCATCGACCGAGTCGAGGAGCTCAAGACGCTCGGTTACTCATCGATGGTCGACCCATGCCCGGGCGATCTCGGACGCGATGTTGAGCTCACGCTCGAAGTAGCCGAAGCAACCGGATTCAATATCATCTGCGCTACTGGTCTTTACAAACACGACGAAGGCGGACACGCCCACTGGGAATTTCGCTCCAACTACGAAGATGTCGTCGGGCCGATGACCGAACTGTTCGTGAGTGAAATCACCAACGGCGTCGGCTCCACAGGAGTGAAGCCCGGAATCTTGAAAGTGGGCACCGGCACAGGCGCGATGACAGAACACGAAGAGCACGTGTTCGCGGCCGCCGCCGCGGCCGCCCTGGAGACCGGG
>JBDNJK010000120.1:0-5361 GCA_041687805.1 Acidimicrobiales bacterium | reverse complement strand
TCGGTAGTCATGAGCTGCACTGCCAGTTCGGAATCGTCCTCATCGAGGACGTCGAGCACCGACCGGCCCGACCGGTGGCGCTGAGACGGAGCCAGCCCGGTGCGCCGAGGTGCCTCGATCCAACCTTCGTCGATGCCGCGCGTCATCGCCGAACCATCGGTGTAGGCCACGATGCGGGCTATTGGATCCCCTCGGTCGGTGACAACGACTTGCTCACCGGCCGCGGCCCGACCAAGGAACTCCGACAATTTCGCTTTCAGATCACGGACACCTACTTCCATGTAGTCACACCAACCATTTAATATGACTACATCAACGGTGCCCGCCGGACTTTGGCGTCAGCCCTGGCCACCAGAGCTATCCGCCACGGCAGTCTTGCCTGCGCTGATCCAGGGCATCATCTTTCGCAACTCGCCACCGACGGCCTCAACCAACGTCTCGTGGCCAGCGGCCTCGAGTGCATGGAAGTTGGGTCGTCCGGCGCGTGACTCGGCCACCCACTCTTCGGCGAATTGGCCGCTCTGGATCTCGGAGAGAATCTGACGCATCTCGGCCTTGACAGCATCGTTGATCACGCGGGGGCCGCGTGTGAGGTCGCCGTATTCGGCGGTGTCGGAAACCGAATACCGCATTCCGGCGATGCCCTCTTCGTACATCAAGTCGACGATGAGCTTGAGCTCGTGGAGGCACTCGAAATACGCGATCTCGGGCTGGTAGCCGGCATTGGTGAGTGTCTCGAACCCGGCCTGCACCAATGCTGTGGCACCGCCACAGAGAACGGCCTGCTCACCGAACAGATCGGTCTCGGTTTCCTCGGTGAACGTGGTCTCGATGACCCCGGCGCGTGCGCCACCGATGGCATCGGCGTAGGCGAGAGCCAACTCCTTGGCCTGGCCGCTCGGGTTTTGCTCAACCGCGATCAGACACGGCACACCGCCGCCCTCGGTGTAGGTGCGGCGCACGAGATGCCCCGGGCCCTTGGGGGCGACCATGCAAACATCAAGGCCGTCGGCCGGCTTGATCAGGTCGAAGCGAATGTTGAACCCGTGGGCGAAGAACAGCGCATCACCATCGACAAGGTTGGGGGCAACGTCGGATTCGTAAATGGCAGCCATCTCGGTGTCGGGCATGAGCATCATGACCACATCGGCCTCCGCTGTGGCGTCGGCTATTGATCGAACGCTCAGCCCGGCCGCCTCGGCCTTGGCCTTCGACGACGATCCCTCGCGCAGCCCGACCCGCACGTCGATGCCCGACTCCTTCATGTTGAGAGCGTGAGCGTGACCCTGTGAGCCATAACCGAGAATCGCCACCTTGCGGTCGGCAATCACGGATCGATCGGCATCTTTTTCGTAGTAAATATTTGCCACGGCTGGCACCTTTTCGTTGATATCGGTTGAAGGATTGGTTGGAGAATTCTTGTGGATGCGCTGCGATTATTGCGAGCTCAGAGTTTGTCGACAAGAGCAGGAAGAGCCACACGGCCCGTTCGCTGCAATTCGACTATGCCGTAGGGCCGAAGGAGTTCCTCGAACTCTTCCAAGCGATTGGGTCGTGCCGCCAACGACAACATCATCTCGTCGGCGTTCTCCGCGAGCACGTGAGCTGAGAAATCGTCGACAAATTCGAGGATCCGGCTGCGGTGGCCCTCTGCCACAGTCACTGTGATCAGCATCAGTTCACGACTCACAGCAGACCCAGGATCGAGCTCGCGGATTTGCACGACGTTGATGAGCTTGTCGAGTTGATTCACCACTTGCTCCAGCGGCGCCGACTCGACATCGACCGTGAACGTGATACGACTGAAATTCTCATCATCGGTCGGGGCAACCGCAAGCGATTCGATGTTGAAACCGCGTCGGGAAAACAACCCCGCTACCCGCGCCAGGACACCCGGTTTATTTTCGACCGTGGTAACGATGGTGTGGAACCTGTTGTGAGGCATGTTCATTCTCCTCGCTGCGACGGATGGACGACGACATCTGAATTCGATCGACCTGACGGGACCATCGGGTAGACGTTCTCTTCAGGGTCGGTGCGAAACTCGACGACCACCGGACGGTCGTTGATCTCATTGGCCTTGGCGATTGCCGGTGCGACTTCTTCCGGCGAATCGACCCTGATGCCCGCACAGCCCATGGCCTCGGCCCACTGCACATAGTTGGGCACGTCAGCGCCCAGCTCGACTCCGCTGAAACGCTCGTCGTAGAACAGCTCCTGCCACTGACGAACCATTCCGAGGTAACCGTTGTTGAGCAACGCCACCTTCACTGGAATCTTCTCGACAGACGCCGTCACCAGTTCCTGGGCGGTCATCTGGAAGCAACCGTCGCCGTCGATGGCCCAGACTCGGCGATCGGGCATCCCGACCTTTGCGCCTATAGCCGCCGGGATGGCGAAGCCCATGGTGCCGAGGCCGCCAGAGTTGATCCATGTGTAGGGGTAATCGAACTTCCAAAAGTTGCTGGCGTACATCTGGTGTTGCCCAACGCCGGAAACAACGATCGTGTCGGCCGGATTGCCGTCGCGGAGTTGCTCCACCACATATTGCGGCTTGAGCAGGTCGCCTGGCTGCGACGGGTCGTACACAAGCGGGTACTTCTCCTGCCATCCGGAAACTTGTGATCTCCATGTGCTGCGGTCGGCTTGAGAATCAGCGCCACCCAGCTCGTTGAGGCACTCGACCATTGAGTCGATGACCAGACGGCAGTCGCCGCGTATGCCAATGTCGACGGCACGAACCTTGCCCAATTCTGCTTGGTCGATATCGACGTGGATGACCTTTGCATCAGGGGCAAAACCGTCGAGACGTCCGGTGACACGATCATCGAACCTGGCGCCGAGCGACACGAGAAGATCAGCCTGTTGCATGGCCGTGACCGCCGTGTAGTTGCCGTGCATGCCGGGCATACCCAGGCACAGTTCGTGACTGTCGGGAAACGCGCCGCGAGCCATCAGCGTTGTGACAACCGGGATACCCGTCAATTCCGCCAGCCGCGTGAGCGACTCCGCAGCTCGGGCCTTGAGGATGCCGCCTCCCACGTAGAGCACCGGGCGTTTGGCGTCTCGAATCAGCTCGGCAGCCGCCATGATCGCTTCTCGGTCGCCTTCGCCGGCTGGGTGGTAACCGGGAAGTTGCATGTCGTCGTCGCTGGCTTGGTACCACTGCATGGCCGAACGCGGATTATTTCCGTCGACAATGTCCTTGGGGATATCGATCAGAACCGGACCGGGACGACCCGTGGTGGCTATGTGGAACGCTTCGTGAACGATCCGGGGGATGTCTGCGGGATCGCTGACCAAGAAGTTGTGTTTGGTGACAGCCATCGTGATGCCGGTGGTGTCGCATTCCTGGAACGCGTCGGTGCCTATGGCTGCGTACGGCACCTGACCGGTGATGCACACCATCGGGATTGAATCGATGTGGGCGTCACACAACGGTGTGACGATGTTGGTGGCTCCCGGGCCACTCGTGACGAGAGCAACGCCCGGACGGCCGGTGGCGTGGGCGTAACCCTGAGCCATGTGGCCCGCGCCTTGCTCGTGACGGACCAGCACATGACGCATCGACGAATCAAGAATCGGATCGTAAATGGGCAACGTGGCGCCACCAGGCAACCCGAACACCACGTCGACGCCTTCGAGCTCAAGCGCGCGTACTAGCGCCTGCCCACCGTTGATGGTTTCACCTGGCTTGGGATTATTCGAGGTCATGGTGACGCTCCGGATCGGGGCTCAGTCGAGAACTTGCTTTGATTCTGGCCGAAAACACGAAACGACCTCCCTTCGGGAGGTCGTGGCGCACGGTCGACTCGGGTCGCGAACGTGCGCTATCGAATGCCTACTACGAGATGGATATCGGCGGCGCTGCTCACGGTCGTCAATTATGACCGAGCGCGGGCATGTTTGCCAACGCCGCGTCGCCAACCAGTGAACGAACCGGAACCTTGTGGCGTCATACGTACGCTGCGGCGATGAATTCCAAGGCACGCTCGGACAGCAAGATTTGGAGGTGGGGTGACGACGACCGCGAGATCTTTCGGTTGGCACTACCGTCACTCGGCGCTCTGGTGGCCGAGCCGCTTTACGTGCTGGCCGACACAGCTGTCGTCGGCCACATCGGCACGGATCAGCTGGGCGGGTTGGCTCTTGCTTCGTCGCTTCTGCTGATCGGCCATGCCATCTTCATCTTCCTCGCCTACGGCACCACATCAGCGGTAGCCCGGCTGCTGGGAGCTGGGGAAGACAGACGGGCCGCCCATCAAGCAGTTCAGAGCGTCTGGCTGGCGCTTCTCGTCGGAGTTGTTTTCTCATTGGTGATTCTCGTCTTGTCCGGGCCACTCGTGTCATTGATGGGAGCAAAGGGAGCGATCCGCACAAATGCCCTGATCTACCTGCGTTACAGCCTCATAGGTGTGCCTGCGCTTCTCGTCAGCCTCGCTGGAGTCGGCTATCTACGGGGACTCCAGGACACCAAAAGACCGCTGCTGGTAGCTGTCGGCACCGCCTTGTTCAACTTGGTGGCCGAATTGATTCTCATCAACGGTTTTGGGATGGCGATTGCAGCATCTGCACTCACCACCGTCGTGGCTCAGGTGATCGCGGCGGCTACGTACATCCACTGGATCCGGCAGGCGGTCGAAGATCATGATGTCGGACTCCGACCAGAGCACGGGACGATGTTGCGATTGGCAGGCGATGGGGTCAATTTGTTGGTCCGCACGATCGCTCTTCGTGGAGGTCTCACGCTCACTCTCGCGGTCGCGTCGCGAATCGGATCCGATGATCTGGCCGCACACGAAATCGCGTTCGAGATTTGGATGGTGATAGTTCTCGCGCTCGATGCCGTGGCTATCGCGGCGCAGGCTCTCGTCGGGCGCGCGTTGGGAGCAGGCGATGCAGCCGAAGCAAGAAGGATCGGCCGGCGTGCCATCGTGTGGGGGGCGGGATCCGGAGTAGTGCTGGGCGGAGCCGCCCTCGCGGCATCGCCGTTCCTGCCGTCGATCTTCTCCAATGATCCGGCCGTCACATCATTGGCGGCGTTCTTGTTGCTCCACGTGGGGTTCTCACAACCGATCGGTGGTGTGGTGTTCGCTCTCGATGGTGTATTGATCGGTGCGGGCGATCTCCGTTACCTGGCTTGGGCCATGTCCGCGGCATCCATGGGATTGGTGGCGGTGGGGGTTGCCGTTCTCGTTGTTGGCGCCGGAATCGGATGGCTGTGGGCGGGGCTCGAATTGTGGTTGGCGCTCAGGGCAGTCACTTTGCTGCTCCGATTCCGCGGAACTAGCTGGCAGGTTCTCGGCGCCCGTGGCAGTTCTTAGTCTTGAATCCACTTCCACATGGGCAGGTGCCGTTTCT
>JBDNJK010000026.1:0-5908 GCA_041687805.1 Acidimicrobiales bacterium | reverse complement strand
TGGTAGGTCTTGGAGCAGGCTGGAACGAGCGCGAATATTCGGCGTTCGGGTTCCCGTTCGATCACAGGGTGGGCCGCTTCGAGGAGGCCTTCACCATTATCCGGACGCTGCTGCGCGACGGGCGCGCCGACTTCACCGGCCAGCACTACCAGGTCGCCGACTGTGTGCTCGACCCGCCCGCCCGGTCCGACCTGGCGCTCATGATCGGATCTTCGGGGCCGCGAATGCTCGAGATCACCATCCCTCATGTCGACGCGTGGAACATTTGGTATGACGACTTCGACAACGATCCGCGACTCTTGGCCGACAAGATCGCTGTTGTCGACGCGGCTGCTGCCAACGCCGGCCGTGACGGCGATGAGATCATCAAGACTGCAGCGCTGTTGGTCAATCTCAAAGGTGAGCCTTCCCGACGCGATTCGCATAATCCGATCATCGGGCCGGACGCCATGGTCGATGCTCTCGCAGCCGCCGACCAGGCGGGGATCGACCACGTCCAACTGGTGCTAGATCCGATCACCGTCGAGACTGTGGAATTTGCTGCTCGGGCCGTTCAGGCCTCGAGCTGATCGATTAGCTCGTCCAGTCGGCGGGCTTGCTCGGCGACTGTCTGTTCCAGCTTCGCGACGCGGACTTCGAGACCGCTGGCTACCGGAGCCTCAACGACTGGTGCGTTTGCTTCGATCGGCAATGCTGTATGCCCCTCCGTCTCCTGCTCGACCGGCGACCAGATCTGTGCGATCCGGGGTTCCCGCTCCCCCGGCCGCTTCGACAGCCGACTGACCATCGGCTCGTCACGTGCTGCCAGCGAGTCGATGGCGGCATCGACACCCGCCGCCCCTTCGGGGCCGTCTGCATATCGGGCAGTGCGCGACACGAGTTCGGCAACCGTTTCGGGACCACGCAACATCATCACAGCGAGAACGGCGACCTCGGGCCCAGTCAAGGCCAGCGCGTCGTCGACTATGTGGCGATGCTTGCCCACACGATGGCCGGATCCGTTCACGGTTCGGGCCAGGCCGCGCTGACGGAGCTGCATCATGACAGCGTCGATCTGGCGATCGGAGTAGTCGACGATCGGGTTACGGCTGCTCGACTGATTGCACGCCAGGCGCAGCGAGTTGGTGGTAAGCGGATAACTATCGGGGGTGGTGGCGCCCTTTTCGATCAGGCAACCGATCACTCGGCGCTCTTCGGGGGACAGAGGGTCGACATTTGTCACACCGCAGACCGTAGCGAATCCAAGGCGGTAGCGGCTCGAATTGGGCGGTTGCGGGTTCCGGGCCTACGTTGGCCACGCGACGCATGCCGTTCGGCGAAGGAGACCAATGGACCAATATTTGAGACCAACGTGGTTCATCGATTCCGACTCTCCATCCATCGCCGGATGGGCTGCCGAGATCACCGCTGGAGCAGCGACTCCCAACGAAATGGCCGTGTTGCTCTACACCGATGTGAGAGACCGCATTCGCTACGACCCTTACCAGGTTGTCAGCGACCCGGAGCATTATCGAGCATCAGCCGTTCTCGCCTCAGCATCGAATTGGTGCATACCGAAGGCATTGCTGCTCGCCGCAGGGGCGCGCGTTGTCGGAGTCCCGTCTCGACTCGGATTCGCCGATGTTCGTAACCATCTCACCAGCGACAAGCTCCGCTCGACCATGGACAACGAACTATTCGTCCGCCACGGATTCACAGAGCTGTACCTCGATAGCCATTGGGTGAGAGCCACGCCGACCTTCAACCGAGAACTGTGCGAAAAGTTCGGCCTGCTCACTCTCGACTTCGATGGGCACAACGACGCTCTGTTCCATCCATTCGACCAATCCGGCCACAAGCACATGGAGTACGTGAGCTACTACCCGACTGCCGCCGACCTACCCCTCGATGAGATTCTCGATGATCTCCGTGCCGCCTACGGCGACCTCACTGGTGAAAGGCCCGGAGCTGGAGATCCTGTGTTTCACCCGGATCAGGCTTCCTAGCGCCACCACTGCACCCACCACCAGCAGCAACTCACCGAACAGTTCCAGCGGGGTGGGAGGGCGCCCGGCCAGAAGATGTACCAGTGCGAATCCACTGATCGGCTCAAACACAATCAGCTGCCCGGCCAACGCGCGGGGCACCTTCACGGATGCCCGATTCCAAAGCACCGACGCCAACCACGAAGGACCGGCCGCCAGGTACAGCACCACAGCGCCTAGCTTCATTGCCGGATCGACACCGCCGCCATAAGCCAGACCAGCGGCAATCAACGGAAGCGCCAGCACGCCGCTGGCCACACCAACGGCGCTCGACCATCGCAAGGGGCTCACCGCGTGGTCGGCCCGTAGATGGTTGGTGTTGTGAAGCGCATAGACGCACCAGGAGGCGACGCCGAATGCGGCCACCACCATGCCCATGAGAATTCCTGAGAGAGGGCGACCGCCGGAAGTCCATGACGCCGCGTTGATGGTCACGTGAGCAGCCAAAAGGATCACCATCGATGGCACGAGCACTCGCGGATCTATGCCATCCCGTTTGGCCCCCAACCAGGCGTAGACCACCGGCGTCGAACCAACCACGGCGATCACAGGAGCTGGACCGGCCAAATGAATCGCCGTCACTTCGCTGAGATACATCCCGACATAGCCGGTCGAGGCGTGAAGCAGGGCGATTCGCCAGTCGATGCCGTGGAAACCACCACTCAGCCAGAGAACTACTACCGACACCGAACCGTAGGCCCCGAATCTCAGCCCCGTGATCAAGACCGGAGATGTGGCATGCAGCAAATCGACCAAAGCAAATGAGCTACCCCACAGCGATCCGGCGATGGCCATCACGAATAGGGCCTCCGTAGCGGTGCGGCGATCTGTCATCAGATGATCTTGAGCCATGTAGGGCGCAAATACTCGTCTATTTATGCTCGCCAGAACCGTTGATTACATGTTTATTGCGTAGAAAAGAAGAAAGGAGCATGATTACACCTATGACTTCTCCCCGGACGCTCGACGCCATCGATCGCCGCATCGTCGATGTGTTGCAATCCGACGGGCGGATCTCGGTCAACGAACTCGCCGAACGAATCGGCCTGTCAGCGTCGCCCACTCTTCGCCGCCTTCGCCGCCTCGAGGAAGACGAGGTGATCCGTGGCTACCACGCCGATATCGATCCCAGTGCGCTGGGACGGGGACTCACAGTGTGGGTGACTCTGCGGCTGGCGTTGATGGACCCGGAGCGTCTAGCCGAGTTTGAACAGGCGCTGGTCGAGCTCGACTCGGTTACAAGCGTTCATCACGTCACCGGTGATGTCGACTATCTCGTAAGGGTTGATGTTGCCGACCTCGATGCCTACGACGATGTCATCCGCAAACACATTCCGTCGCTTCCGGGTGAGGCTCACGTAACCAGCTACGTGGTCACGTCCACAATTACGTCGAATCCTGGAATCTCATGACCCCTAGCGACGCTGCGCAGTCGAAGCACCCAGCCGAGCCCTAGGCTGGCGGCCGTGACCACCAGATCCCTCCCGACCAGAAGCAAGCTTTTCTGGCGTGGGGCGACACGAAGCTGCCCAGTATGCGGCCGACGCCACCTCACCCGCCGTTGGCTCATCATGCCCGAGCACTGCCCCCGTTGCGGATTCAAATTCGAACGCGCGCCCGGTCATTACGTAGGCGCCATCGGCGTCAGCACTGTGATCACCTTCGGCCTCATTTTGATCACGATGCTCGTGGGTGTGGCTGTCACCTATCCCGACGTGCCCTTCTTCCCGGTTGCGGGAGCGTGTCTGGCAGTTGCCGTGTTTGTACCGATCCTCATCCATCCCACGGCCCGAATGATGTGGATAGCCCTCGATCTCGTTCTGGATCCACTTCACGACGATGAAGCCCCCGGCCTCGGTGTCGATGGATCTGATGTTTCCGAGATATCGCAGAGGCAGGTGCAGGGCCAGGGGCGACACAGCTGACGGCTCTGACTGCCTGAGGTCGCTACCATCGCCGCCATGCACGTGGCATTCGACGCCGACGACACCCTCTGGCACAACGAAGACGAGTTTCAAGTCGCGCACCGCGAGTTCGAGTCGCTCCTGCGTCCATGGGCCGACGCTCAAACAGTCGATGCCTGCCTGTATCGAACGGAAATGCGGAATCTCAGTCGCTACGGATATGGCGTCAAGACGTTCATGCTGGCCATGATCGAAACCTCGGTCGAGATCTCGGCCGGCGAGGCCGGCGCCGACGTTGTGGCGGAGATCCTGTCGCTCGGCCGTCGTCTTCTGGACCGTCCGGCCAAACTTGTCGATGGTGTCATCGACGTGCTCGACGATCTCGCCGACCACGACCTGATGCTGATCACCAAGGGCGACCTCACCCATCAGCTCGCGAGGATCGCGAGCAGCGGTCTCGCTCCGCGATTCGGAATCGTGGAGGTCGTGGCCGAGAAGGACATCGGCACTTACTCCAAGCTTCTAGCGCGACACGGGGTGCCCATCGATGAGTTCGTGATGGTCGGCAATTCGATGCGCAGCGACGTCGCACCGATCATCGAACTTGGCGGTCGTGCCATCCATGTCCCCTATCACGTCACGTGGACCCACGAATCTGATCATCCAATCGACTCTTGGTCAGGCGGCCATCACTCGCATCTCACAACCATCGACTCGATCACCGAATTGCCGGCGATCATTCGTGCGTGGAGTTGAGAGATGGTCGGACGAAGACTGGATCCCGCAGAAATCGACGGCTATGGCCACATCGACGCAATTCTGCTCGCGTCGGTGAGGGTCCTGAAGGTGCCGTTCCTGTCGCCCGGCACGACCGGCATGCGTTGGGCCGCCACGTACTGCTGCTGGACGACACCGATAGATCCGGGCGAAGTGCATTGATGGCGCACGAATTGGTCCATGTGCGACAGTTCGCGGAACAGGGACGCACGAGATTCCTCGTCAGCTATTTGCGTGGGTACTTTTCCGGGCTGTCTCGGTTACGAAGCCATCGCGAGGCCTACCTGGCCATCCCGGCCGAGGTGCAGGCCCGCAGCGAGACCCTCGCCTGGGCCGCAGGCCTTGGCGATCCAGCCCGCTGACTCCCCCCTTTTGTGACGCTTGGGGTCGAATCGACATACAACACTTGTGGCGCTGGTCATAGGAATCGCTGGGTAAACGCTCGTTCACGTACGCTCACCCGATGCCCACCGACACCACGCCGAAATATTCGGCGCGCACCGTGCAGGTGGTGGCCCTTATTGGGGTCGCGTCCAGCTCTTTTCCGATCACGGTCTTGTCGGCAGCATTACCCGACATCGCCAAAGACCTTCACACCACCAACTCCACCATCACGTGGGTGATCGCGGCCCCGCTGCTGGCATTCGCTGTGTTCACCCCGATGGCTGGAAAGCTCGGCGACCTCCATGGACACCGCCGTATGTATCTCATGGGGTTCTCCGCCGCGTCGGTGCTCTCGATCGGCACCGCATTCGCGCCCAACGTAGGAACGTTGATCGCCATGCGTGTCGTGGCCCAGAGCGCGTCGGCTTCCACTGGGCCATCCGCGCTCGCCATCATGATGTCGGTGTATCCCGAAGAAAAGCGGACCTCCGTGGCCGGCACATGGAGCGCCGTCCTGGCCGCGTCACCGGCGGTCGGTGTGGTTCTCGGTGGACCGTTGATCGACCTCACCAGCTGGCGAATCCTCTTTCTCATTCAGGGGGTCGGCTCCGCTGTCGCGGTGATTTTCGCCATGCGTGTGCTTCCATCCACCGAACGACGCTCTGGAATCACATTCGATCTCAAGGGCGGCCTCATTCTCGCGGCCAGCGTTGGGGCCATCCTCATAGCGATCAACCGAGCCGCAGTGCTCGGCTGGGGCAATCCTCTGCTGGCTGCATCCATCGTGCTCGGCACGCTGGGGCTCGGGCTCTTCGTTCT
>JBDNJK010000119.1:0-37940 GCA_041687805.1 Acidimicrobiales bacterium | reverse complement strand
TTGCGCGACTGTTGTTGAGAACCTCGACCGACGCGTTGAGTGTCATGAGTGGGCTACGAAGTTCGTGGCTGACCTCTGACGCGAAGCGGGCGTCGCGTTCGATCCTGTCTTCAAGCGCGCCTGCCATCTCGTTGAACGACGCAGCCAACGATGCCAAGTCGGCGTCGGCTGGTGGTTCGAGGCGTGTGTCGAGTTCACCGGCAGCGAGTGATTCAGCAGCGGCAGTCACTTTCGCCAGCGGTGTGAGTGTCCGACGCGAGGCCCACCACCCGGCAGATGCAGCCAACACGGTTGACGCCGCGGCTACCCCCAGCACGATGAGACCAAGCGCGTTGAGGGTCGCCTCGACATCTTCGAGGAAGATCGCTTCGAAGTAGGTGGCATCACGATTCGGAAGTGGAATAACGGTGATCACAGCCGGCCGGCCGTCGAGGTTGGCTCTGATGGTGCCGGCCTCCGAACTGTTGGCAAGCTTTAGTAGCGACTCAGGCACGTTTTCGCTGTTGAATACCTGAGTGTCAGACGCCGTCCATAGATCGCCGAACCGTAGCAACGGGTAGGAACCCTTGCTTGTGCTCAGAGAGTCGATGATCGCGCCCAGACCCTCGGCGTCGATTTCCGGGGTGAGTCGAGCCTGCACTCGAATTCCATTCGAAGTCACGACCCGGAACGCCGTTTCCTCACGGGTCTTGAGAAGATTCTGTCGTGTGAGCGTGAGGGTGGTGACAGCGATTGTTGTGGACAGGATCAGGCCACCGAGTGCGAAGAACAGCGTCAGGCGCGAACGCAGTCCCAACCGCTCCAGGTGAGGGATCAACTTCATGCTGTCTGGCGCTCCGACTCAGGCCTGCAGTTTGTAACCCAACCCTCGCACGGTGACCACGTGACGCGGGTTGGCGGCATCCGACTCGATCTTGGTACGCAGCCGGCGGATATGGACATCGACGAGTCGCCCATCACCGAAGTATCCGTAGCCCCAGACCTTGTCGAGCAGAACTTCGCGGCTGAAAACTCGACCAGGACTGGAGGCGAGCTCAACCAACAATCGAAACTCGGTCTTGGTCAGATGAATTTCTGTACTGGCCAATCTGACGACGCCTTCATCGGGGATGATCTCAAGATCCCCGAAAATCATGTGGCGGCTGCTGGCATCAGTCGAACGAACCCGGCGCAGCAGCGCCCGAATACGTGCCGAAAGTTCCTTGGGAGCGAACGGTTTGGTGAGGTAGTCGTCGGCGCCGGCTTCGAGGCCGGCTACAACATCGTGAGTGTCGATTCGGGCTGTGACCATCACAATCGGCACATCGCTCACGCGGCGGATGGCCCGGCAAACATCGAACCCGTCGATGCCGGGAAGCATGATGTCGATGAGCACGACGTCGGCTGGCTCACGGGTGAAAGCGTTGAGCGCAACCTCACCAGACTCGGCCTCTTCGACGTCCCAACCCTCGTCCTCAAGAGCGAGTTTTACCGACGTGCGTATTCTCTCGTCGTCCTCGACCGTAAGAATTCGTGTACCCACACCACTGATGCTGCCAGATTTCGAGTGCCGAGGGGTGCCATGGCCTCGAATAAATCAGGCGAGGTGTGCCCCGGACATGGCAACAAGGTCTGAAAAATCCACATAGATCGACGGTGAGGCGCCGACAAGTGCGCCATTGTCGGCCTCGTGGGTGTCTACGATCGCTCCTGCCTCTGTGGCAATGAGCGCACCAGCGGCGAGATCCCACGGTTGCAGACCACGTTCGTAGTAGGCATCGACTCGTCCGCAGGCCAGGGAGCAGAGATCGAGTGCGGCGCCACCAAATCGACGGATGTCGCGCACGGCCGGCAGCACCTCAATCAAGGCGTGGGCCTGAGCGCGGCGTCGGTCGCTGTCGTATGAGAATCCTGTTGCGACCAAGGAAGTGGCGAGACTGGCAGGGGTGCCGACCCGTATGGGGGCATCGTTCAGAGTCGCTCCGCCGCCGAGCGTGGCCCGGAACCGTTCGGATCTGACAGGGTCGTGCACCAAGCCGGCCACAACTGATCCGTCGACAGACGCAGCCACAGAGATCGAGTAGCCGGGAATGTCGTAGACGAAATTGGTTGTCCCGTCGATCGGATCTATGACCCACGTGACTCCCGTGGTGGATTCCTGCGAGGTTCCTTCCTCGCCGAGGAAACCATCTCCGGGTCGGGCGAGCGAAATCGCGTCGACGAGCGTGCGCTCCACCCAGCGGTCCATGTTGGTGACCATGTCGGTGCGGCTCGACTTGGTGTCGATGGTGAGCTTTGGATCTGCGGTCGAGCTGGCCACACGATCGGCGACCAGATCGACCGCGGCGTCGGCGACGTCGAGCAGCCGCGCGTTGAGCGAAGTATTCATTTGTCTGAACCGTGGACGCGCTGACGAACTTGTCGGGCATCCCATTCGGCCATCGCTCTAAGAGTGAGAACGGCCACGATCGCCACACCGACGGCCGTACCGACCGCGCTGGCCAGTCCGATCGAGCCGGCGAGAATTGAGCATCCGTCGTCGCACTGCAGATTGGTAACCGAGTAGCCGATCAGCCCGCCGCACAGGCCGCCGATGATGATGGCGGCGATGGCAAGAGCGCGTGCCACGACTGGCGGGACAGCAGAATCTGTTGGGGGACGTACCGCTTCTGGAGTCATCGCTGAGATCCTAGCTACGCCCGGGTGTCTGTTATGTCGTCATGTCGGCTCTAAAGTGCCGTCACGTGCGTGTGCTGATCGTCTTACCGACCTATCAAGAGTCGGCCAACATCGAGGAGGTGTTGCGTCGCGCCCGTGCCGCAGCGCCGTCGGCATCGATCCTTGTTGTCGACGACTCAAGCCCCGACCACACCGCCGAAATCGCCGAACAGCTTGGCGCAGAAATTGGTGCGGTAGAGGTGATGCGTCGACCGGCCAAGTCTGGTCTGGGCTCGGCATACCGAGACGGGTTTCGGCGCGGCTTGGCCGACGGCTTCGACGTGATGATCGAGATGGACTCAGATCTGTCTCACGACCCAGCTGCACTGCCCGAGTTGATCAACGCAATAGCCAATGGCGCCGACCTGGTCATCGGCAGTCGATACGTGGCCGGTGGATCGATTCCCGATTGGACCTGGCATCGTCGTGCACTGTCGAGATGGGGAAATCGCTATGCCTCATTTGTTCTCGGCATCGACGTTCTAGACGCAACCAGCGGCTATCGCGCCTATCGCTCCGAACTACTCGCCAAGGTCGATTTCCACACGGTGAAGGCCGACGGATATGGGTTCCAGATCGAGATGGCATACCGGGCGTTGGGGGTGGGAGGCCAAATTGTCGAGGTGCCGATTTCGTTCATCGACCGCACTCGCGGCACATCGAAGATGTCGGGCCGGATCGTGTTAGAAGCGATGTTTCTCGTGACCTGGTGGGGAATCAGGGATCATCTCCTAAGGAAACGGCGCTGACTGCCGATTGGATCTGCAATGAATGCGAACCAGACTGCACTCGTGCCACCTCGTCGGCTTGGATCACTACTTCGACAAGCCCGAATGTCGAGTGGGACCGATCTTGACGCCTTGGCCTCCACAAGCAAATTCGGCCCGGTCGAGCTCGAAGATATCGAAGAAGGCCGCAGGCAACTGGACGAGCAACAGCTGGCCGACGTTCTCACCGTCTACGGAATCGAGAATACTGGGCTTCTGCCCGAGCGTTCGCAGCTGATCATCGATCTCGATCAAGGCCGAATCGCCGTCGACCGGTCCGACATTGTCGTGGGGCCGACCCCCGACACTGATGCTGTGCTCACCAGGTATCTCGCTCTCGTCTATCGGCTTCGCGAACTACCTCTCGGTACGCCTCTCAACCTTCGTGATATTGATCTCGATGTGCTGTCCACGGCGCTCTCGATCGAGCCGCAGACCATCGGATCTCGCCTCGAGCAGCTCATGCTCCAGAGGGAAGTCGTCCGCACCGACCAGCGCAAACTCCGCCGCCAACTCCTCGTCCCCCTGGCCGGTGTCATTGTGGCTGCCACGGCCGTGGGCGTGTTGGTGCTCGTGTCACAGATCAACGACAACAGCACTCCGACCAACTCACCCTCGACTCGGGTCACGACGGACATCGGTGTCGGAGGGGCGGTGGTCGACAACCCTGCGGCTCAAATCACCACCGATATCGGCAATGGCGGCGCAGTCGAAGTCAATCCGTCCGCCGATGCTGGCGGCTGATTCTCCCTCACATTTCCGACCGGGCCCATCGGCTGGCATGCTGGGGCGGTGCGCTACTGGAGTGTTGTAAGCGGTCTGGTCGCAGACGAGCGCGGACTGTTGCTGGTCGCCAACAAGCGACGAGGTGGTTCGGTCGACTGGTCGACTCCGGGCGGGGTTGTTGATGAGGGTGAAACATCCGTCGGTGCGCTCACCCGGGAGATAACAGAAGAGACCGGGCTTAGCGTCAGCGAGTGGGGCTCACTGGCGTGGACTGTGGAGGTCGACTTCGTCGATCTTGCGATGCATCTTGATGTCGAAGTGCACGCCG
The DNA here is from genome assembly GCA_041687805.1 of Acidimicrobiales bacterium. Taxonomy (GTDB): domain Bacteria; phylum Actinomycetota; class Acidimicrobiia; order Acidimicrobiales; family Aldehydirespiratoraceae; genus SZUA-87. The sequence goes on along the minus strand of JBDNJK010000119.1, from coordinate 33,422 downwards.
CCGAATCGTTCGATGGTTCGATCGCTCTCGAAGATCCGGACGGCATAGTCACCGCTGTCGAATTCATGTCCGGTAATGCTGCACTTGAGCGACTGGAAGCAAGCCCGCTGTGGGTGTCGGAACCGTTGCGCAGTTGGATCGTCGCACCATGGGAATCGACATGCCACTTCGCCTATCTGGCCCACGGCACGAATCCGGCAACGATGAGCGCCGAGCGCCGGACCACGTGAGCGAAGAACTCAGGGAGGGTGCGCCACCCGACGGCACGCTCGGCTTTTTGCATGTCGACATGGACGCCTTCTTCGCATCCGTTGAAATCCGACGTCGGCCAGAACTGCGCGGACAACCGGTTGTGGTTGGAGGCACAGGCGACAGGGGAGTGGTTGCAGCGGCGAGTTATGCGGCCCGATCGTTCGGTATCCACTCCGCAATGCCGTCCAGCCGCGCCCGAAGATTGTGTCCGAGCGTCGTGTTCATCGATGGCGATCACGCCCACTACAGCGAAGTCTCATCTCGAATCATGGCGATCATGGGTGACTACACGCCACTCGTGGAGCCGCTGTCTCTTGACGAAGCATTCCTCGACGTGAGAGGCGCGCTCCATGGCGTGACGCGACCAGAGGAGATAGCGGCAGCGATTCGACAACGAATCTTCGACGAAGAATCACTCACATCGTCGGTAGGTGTGGCGTCCAACAAGTTCCTGGCCAAGTTGGCGACCACCGGCGCCAAACCGCTCCCCACACCTACCGGTCCGGAATTTGGAAGTGGCGTGTTCGTGGTGGCGGCCGGGCGCGAACTTGACTTCCTGAGGCCATTGCCCGTTCGACGACTTTGGGGTGTCGGCCCGGCGACCGGAGCAAAACTGTCGCGAATGGGCATCGAGACCGTGGGGGATCTTGCCGATCAACCGGAATCCAATGTTGTGGCGGCGTTGGGAGCCGCTCAGGGAAGGCATCTACATCGACTGGCAAACGGCATTGACACACGCCCGATTGTCATGGGCAGAGCGATGAAGTCGATCGGTCACGAAGAAACATTCGCCCGTGACGTCATCGACAGGCAGAAGCTTCGTCGCCAACTGGTGAGAATGAGCGATGCGGTTGCCGCTCGCCTGAGAAAGAGTGGCCAAATGGGGCGGACAGTGAGTATCAAGGTCAGGTTTGGTGACTTCACCACGATCACAAGATCGTCGACGGTGTCTGAACCAATCGACGGCACAGGCGCAATCACCGATGAAGCTGCGGCGATGCTCTCGGCCATCGACATCACACCCGGAGTTCGATTGATGGGAGTGAGCGTGAGTCAACTTGCAAGCTCACAGGTTCGTCAATTGACCATCGAAGACCTCGATACCGCATCGCGAAACGCCACCGATCCGGTCGTCGACGAAATCCGCGGGAAATTCGGTGGCGACTCCATCGGTTGGGCCGCCGCGCTGTCCAAAACGGGCCGACTTGTCAACAAGAAAGTTGGCGAAGCGGCTTGGGGCCCGGCGGCTGAGATCGACACCGACACTTGACCAAATCGCCTAATTTGGCGATTCAGCACATCGACGGGAAGGACGCGCGTTGTTAGGCGGTTCCTGTTGTGCGACACTGTGTTCAAACGGGAAGACTGGCGAGAGGAACCAAGGTGCCCCTGTCCGAGGACGAGCAGCGAATCCTCACCGAGATCGAGCAGCATCTCTATGAGTCAGATCCCAAGCTCGTACACGAGGTAACCAAGACCACCGTCTACACCCACGCATTCCGAAACATGAAATGGGCAGCGCTGGGTTTCGTAACTGGAGTCATCTTGATGGTGGCGTTGCTCTCGGTCAGCTACATAGTTTCTTTCGGCGGATTCCTCTTGATGCTCGCGAGTGTGTTGATCTTCGAACGCAATGCCCGTCGACTAGGCAAGGTCGGCCTCGACCAGATGACTCGTTCGATGCGAGGCGGCTCGATCAAGAACGCCATGGGCGGAGCCGGTGCGAAGATGAGAGATCGTTTCAACCGACCAGAACAGCCGCCTGAATCGTAATTTCAGCTCATCGGGCCGACCCGTCGAGGGTCGAGAAAATGGAGCGCCAGTTTTTGCCGGCCGATGGTTGAACGGCAGTATCGGATCACTTTCTCCGATGCGGCAGCGGCATCGTCGGCGACTAAGACGGCGTCAACAGGTTGGCCATACCGCAACACCGTGACAGCCCTCATGAGTTCGTGCACCCCCGGAATCTGCTGCGGCCATTCTCGGGCGATCCGCGATTCGAACTCATAAGGAGTCTCTTGGAATCGGTATTCGACGTTCAGGAGGGTCAGCGACGCGATGGCCTGATCAAATGCCCACTCGCCCCTCGCGGACGAATCGTCGGCTGCTCGACGCGCAGCGAAGCGATGCCGGATGGATCGCTCGACCGGCACTGCAAACAAGGCGGCCACAATGAATGCCAAGATCATCACGGGCGTCCGTGTGCCGGAACCGTTGTCGTCGGAACCAGACGCCGTCCCTGTGGCCGTGTCTTGCTGCGTCGGGTCTTTCAGAGCCGACAAGCCACTGCCGTCGGTCGCCCCGTCTCCGTTTCCGGCTGCTGGGGCACGTGTGGTGGTGGGAGTGGGGTCGGTGGTGCTGGATAACTGCCGGTTGGTGCCATCATTGACCCCAAATTGTGCAGCCTGCAGCCCAGTGATGTCGGAGTCGGTTGGCCGTGCACGGCCGGGAGTCGGATCGAAGGCCACCCAACCGGCACCGGCGAAATAGACCTCGGGCCAGGCGTGAGCATGGCGACCGCTGACCACGTATTCGCCGCGGGCTTCATCCCAGTCACCCCATGTGAAACCGACGGCTACTCGTGCCGGTATGCCCAGAGAACGAGCCATGGCGGCGAATGTCGATGAGAATTGTTCGCAATAGCCGCGCTGTACTTGGAATAGAAAGTCCTCGATATCCGCGACGTTTTCGTGAAGTGCGACATCGAGGTCGTACGTGAAACGACTGGGGTCGAGAAAGTAGTTCTGAAGCAGTAACGCGCGTTGGTGATCCGTCGAGGCGCCATCGGTGATTTGACGTGCCAGGTCGCTGACCGATGTGGGCCAGCAATGGTCGGTGGCCGACGACTCGTTCTCACCGCAGGCCGGCGGCAGAGCGGTGTTTTCGGCCACGAACGACGGGTCGAGTCCGGCCGTTGCATCAGCAGGAAGGTCGGCTGGATCGAAATCCGGGACCGCCGACTCGATCGTGTATGTAAACCCAGCCTCGGCCTTGCGCTGGTCCTGCTCTTTGACCACAAGAGCGCCAGTGGCCGCCTCATATTCGAGTCGGATACCGGCGGAATCTGCCACCTGAGACACCTCGTAGGCTGCGGGCAGATAGATGTTGCCGAGCCGTCGGGTCGTGATGGTTTGGGTGATCGTGTTGCGGTGGACTGACGAGTCGATGTCGGAACCCACGGGGCCGTGGACATCGTCGAACTTCGACGAGCGACGCCAGATGTTTCCATCGAATGAATTGAGAGCCATCAGGCGCCAGTAGTCGCGGTCGGATTTGTCGACAGCTACCGAGAAAATCTCGAAATTGGACTGCTCGACCAATGATGTGGAGATCTCCACGAGTGGGCTGATCACGGTCCTGGTTTGTGACCCGCCTGTTATCTCACGGAAATCGACTATCGCTGTGTCCTTGGCTCCTGGCACCAGTGGGCCAATTACGACGCCGGCAAGAACAGCGATTACTGCCGTGGTGCCACCGACCCGAAGTGTGGTTGAAATTCCCCGACCCGAACCCCCCGACGCCCACGACTCTTCACGGGTCTGTCGTTCCGCCCTTAGAGACAGCAACACCGCAGCGACGGCCCCGGCAAATATCGCGCCGTGGATCATCTCGTGGCGATTGACACCCATCAAGGCGCCGAACACGAATACCGACGTTGCCGGGATGAGTGACTCGACAGGCGATTTGAGCCTGAATGCAGCCCAGTCGGCCAGTTGGGCGAGCCACCATCCGGCTATGCCCAAGACCGCTACGAACCCCGAAGCGGTTGCAACCGGTGCGGACTGGTCGGTGTAGATGGCCCACGCGTCTGATAAATCCGTGCCCAGCGATTCGAGTGTCCGTCCAGTGGGGATGAACAGATGTGATGTCTCGGGATACAAAACTGCGGTGAAAACGACGACGAACGCGAGACCACTCACGAGAGCGGCGGTGGTGGAACCAAGCCCGAACCGGCGAGAGGCGGCAGCTATCAGGTGAGATCCCAAAATCAGGATCACCACCCGACCGACGAATGACATGTCGGCGAACAACCGCTCGAGGCTCACGACCGAGGCAATCGAAAGTGCGGTGAGCGACAGCTCAGCCAAAATGTGGGCAAGATTTTTCGGAGTCATGTCGAGACCGGTCTCTTGCTCCAGAAATCGACCCAGGCCGCAGCAATCTGCCCCGGGCCAGTCAGGTGAGCCCACCCGTGTGTTCCAGTGGGCGTGCCTATCGACCTGCCCCATCCGCCGTGGTCGACGGTGACGAGAGCCGAAGAATTGAGCCTGCGTCTCAGCCCGTTGCGGTTTTCGGAGTCGTCGACCAAACGTGGGTCGGCGCTGATCATGACTACCCGGCCACCAGGTGCTGGCACCGATTCGTGAATGTTGGTCGCCCCAGAATCGAGAAGCGCAAGAAACTCCAGAGCGGCAAGAAGGTTTGGTACGCCGTTCAGCACGGCGGTGGACCGACCTTCGGTGGTCTGGATCCTGACCGAGTCTCCAGATCTGAGCACCGACGAAGCGATCGATGCTGCAATCGATGTGGTGACGTCGAGCGCCTCGACGGCATCGCCAGGGGGGCGTGTGTCGATCACCAGGGTTACTCGGCCGTGCCTCGGTGGCTGGAACTGGCGCACGAGGAGTTCGTCATGGCGGGCTGATGACGCCCAGTGGACCTTTCTCAAATCGTCGCCCGGCTGGTATTCGCGTAGGCCATCGAATTCTTCGTCGCTGATACCCAGAGCCTGCCGTTGCTGGTCGCCCATCATTGGATCGTGACCACTGAGAATTCTGACCTCCGGGATGGGCTCGATGTGTGGGTGAACCAGGAGATTGGCCTTACTTTCGTATATCTGTCCACGCCGTGCCAGCCCAGCGGCGTCGACATCGGCGACGGAGATCGGCCCAAGCTGAATTACGCCGCGCCGAGTCGTCGGCAGTCTGTAGGCCGCGACAGTGGCCGACCCAGCGGGAATTGGCGCCAATGACAGCCGAACACCACGGGTGCTGCTGATCGAATCGGTGAGCCTGAGCAGCGGGGTGGAATGTGTGCCCACGTTGTTGACGTGTAGATCGACGCGAATTGGCTGCCCGGCCTCGACCCGGGAACTTGAGAGGTGACGCGAGATGCTCAGCGTGGAGCGCCGAATGCGCCGAATGGCCAAGGCGATCGCAACCGCGACGACCGCGGCAGAACCGGTGACGATGAACTCCAGTGGCCCGAACAATCGGCCTAAAACCGCAATCAGCAGACCTCCGACCAGAACGACCCGACCCGCCGCGGTCGGCACGTCAGTTGCCTTGTGGCCGGGGAACGGGAACCCCGTCGAGGATCTCCGCGAGCACATCGTTAGCGCCAATCCCCCGCAGAATGCCTTCTGGCGACACGATCAAACGGTGAGGAATCACAAACGGGGCCAGCGCTTTGACGTCGTCGGGAATGACGAACTCGCGTTCTTGTGACGCCGCCTGGGCCCGCGAAGCGCGTTGAAGATCCAACAGGCCACGAGGTGAGAGGCCGAGGGCCAGCGATGGGTGTCTACGAGTGGCATCGGCCAAGTCGAGGAGATATTCGGCCAGCGGGGGAGCGATATGGACTTTCGTGATCGCCTCTGACATGGCAGCCATCGCCGCGGCAGAAGTGACGGCCCGGAGCGCATCCGTGCCATCGCCGGTGCCGGGATGGGTGGCGAGCATGAGGCGTTCGGAATCTCGCTGCGGGTAGCCGACTCCGATCCGCATCAAAAATCGGTCGAGCTGGGCCTCGGGAAGGGGGTAGGTCCCTTCGTGTTCGATCGGGTTCTGGGTGGCGATCACCATGAATGATGTGCCGAGCCGGTGGGTGATGCCGTCGGTTGTGACTTGTCGCTCGGCCATCGCTTCCAGCAATGCCGATTGGGTCTTGGGCGACGCGCGGTTGATTTCATCGGCGAGAAGGACTTCTGCGAACACAGGGCCGGGTCGGAATTCGAAGGAGTTGGTGGCCCGATTCCACACCGACATGCCGGTGACGTCGGACGGGAGTAGGTCGGGGGTGAACTGGACCCGCCCGAATCGGCCGTCGACGCTTCGGGCCAGCGCCTTGGCCAAGGTGGTCTTTCCCACGCCTGGCACATCCTCGATCAGAACGTGGCCGTCGCATACGAGCGCCAGCACCAACAGATGGACCACGTCGCGTTTGCCCTGGATCACCTGCTCGATGTTGGCCTGGACAGCCGCAAGATGATTGCTGAGATCGGTTGCGGAGATCTCCGATGGATCATCTCCCGGTCCGCCCTGGGGGACGTGTTCGTCGATTGTTGTCAATTGGCCTCCGGCGACATCGGTTCGGCAAACTTTACGTGGTCGCGGGAGTCTCGGCACACCGCCCTGCCATCCCGACGTCAAGTTGCCCGCGACCGGTGCGACTCGCGCCTAGATTTCCATCCATGGATAGCGCTCTCGCGATCGACATCGGTGGCACCAAAATGGAGGTTGCCGTGGTGGACGAGTCCGGCGATCTGTGTCAGCGTGGTCGAGCTCCATCAACAGGTGTGGTCGATGAACGCGATCTCTTCGGAAGGCTCGTGGCTCTCATCAAAAACGTCGATCTCGAAGGTGTCGCCGTGTGTGGTGTCGGCTGCGGTGGCCCAATGCGAGCTGGAGGCGCGACTGTCTCGCCTCTCAATATCGAGGTTTGGCGCGAGTTTCCTCTGTTATCGATGTTGCGTGAAACGACGGGCCTTACGACGGTCATCGACAACGACGCCAAGGCACTCGCTCTCGGTGAGGGTTGGCTTGGGGCGGCGCGTGGCGAAAGGAACTACATAGCCATGGTGGTGTCCACCGGCGTCGGCGGTGGGATCGTTCTCGACGGTCGCCTTCTCGACGGAGCAGACGGTAACGCCGGCCACATCGGACACGTTGTCGTAGAGCCCCGAGGCACCGAATTGCCGGGACACGTCAGAGGCGTTCTCGAAGCGGAGTCATCGGGCACGGCCATAGCGTTCCGAACTGGTCGACCGGCGGCCGAGGCTGATGCTGGCGAGATCGAGCGTGCCGGCACACTCGTCGGTCGTGCGATTGGCTCTGTCGCCAACCTGCTCGACTTGCGCTTGGCGGTGCTGGCAGGATCGGTGGCACTCGGATTCGGTGAGCCGTTTTTTAGAGCCGCACAGGCTGAGGTCGACCGTGTTGCCCAACTAGATCACTCCCGCGGAGCGGTTGTTGTTCCGTCAGGTCTCAGATCCGACGGGCCACTGATCGGCGCGGGTGCAGTGGGATTCAGACATATCGGTATCGACATAGGCGTGCGTTGACATGCGGGCAGGTGCAGCGGCAGCGGCAGCGGCGGTGGTCCGCAGACCGTCATTGTGGAAGACCGGTTTGGTCGAAGTTGCACGCCTGACACCGTCTCGGTGGTGGACGCGCAAGCCGTTCCTGCCGTTGCCCGATCGGTCATTGATGAATTTTCGAGCCGAGACCCAATACGGCGATCCCGACCACAGAGTGGATGCTCGCGACGTGATCACCTGGCTGGAGTGGTGCCGGAGCGAGAATCAACGGACCCGATGACGCCCCGGCGCGATTCGTCATACAAGTGACCGCCGTGCCACCAGAGCCTGCGTCGCACGGTGCCGGCTGGCATGTCACGAATGAGTCAGGGACTGTCCACGATCTCCACAATTTGCTTGATCCCGCGAAGAACGTTCGAACGATGAGGATCATGGCTCCAACGACGCCGGCTATCGCGCTGGGGAGTTCTCAGCCTGAGGCCGAGGTCGACGCAGTTCAGGCATCTCGGCTGGGTTTGGCCGTCGTAAGGCGGCGCAGCGGCGGCGGTGCAGTTCTTATCGTGCCGGGAAATCAGCTTTGGGTCGAGTTTCTGATCCCGCGGGGCGATTCGTTGTGGGATGACGACGTCGTCAGGGCGGCGGACTGGGCCGGCGCGGTGTGGGCCGAAGCGCTCGAATCGTTGGGTGTAGCCGGATTGTCGGTCCACCATGGTCGCATGGTCGAGACACGGTGGTCGGGCGCTGTGTGCTTCGCTGGCCTTGGGCCAAGTGAGGTGGTGACGAATGGACGCAAGGCAATAGGGCTGAGCCAGCGGCGAAATCGGGGCTGGACAAGAATTCAGACGATGGTTCACCGAGTTTGGCAGCCGGAACTGTTGGTCGGTGCTCTGGCCATGGCACCTCGGGAGCGTGAAGAGTGTCTGGATGCGGTCTCCAATGCTGTCGCATCCGTCGACTTCGATGCTGCGGCGGTCGTTGAGACGTTGTTGACGAAACTTCCCGAGTAGCCCGCCGTATTCGAGATTATCACGGGGTGTGTGCTTTTGCGCACATTAGGTCACGTGAGGCGAGATTGGGTACGAACGCCTGTTCGGTCGCGCTCAAAGTGGAGATATCGGTTGCCTAAGTGGGGGATTTGGGGTAAATATGGAGCATGTAGGAGCCGATAGGGGAGTTACGGAAAGTTCTGGCAAGACGCGGTGTCGAGCAAGAACCAAGCAAGAAGTCGAGAAGGAAAGGGGTGGGCATGGCGATATTTGTCGGAAAGTACGAGTACAGACTCGATGGTCAAGGCCGCCTCATCCTGCCGCCCTCATTTCGATCAAAACTCGCCGATGGTGCGTATATAACGTCATTCGACAACTGTCTGGCCTTGCTCCCTGGCTCAGACTTCGAACAAATGTCGGATCGGCTCGAAGAACGCATCGGCCCCGGAAACGTTGAGCTCGATGCTCACCGCGAGTTCACCAGCAATGCAGCTGAAGTAAAGCTCGACTCGCAGGGGCGAATACGAATCAAGCAGGAGCACATGGATGCCGCCGGACTAGGCCGAGAAGTGGTGGTCGTGGGGGCGGGTAAACGGGCCGAAGTGTGGGACCGCCAGCGTTGGCAGTCAAGAGCCGCCACCCGCTCGGAAAAACTCACCGAAGCCATCGAGAGAGGGTTCGGCATAGGAAGCGCCTGAACACCAGTCGTCACAGACAAATCCGAAATCTCCGTAATCCGCAACCAACTCAGACGAAAGGACCAACCACCGTCGCAACGATCGATACACACCGATTATCCGCAGTCTTTCGATCAGCAAATGGAAGACCAGTACCCCGCCCGGTTGCCATTAGCCCGATCGGGGGAGAAATCCCGTCGAGCGCCGCCGATCGGGAGACTGCAGATGACCGGTGTCTCGTTCGTTCACACGGTGATCCCAAAATGCCAACAGCCGGCGATGAACCTCAATCTGACAATGATCCCGGTGTCATAACCCAGTTCATCCACGAACCGGTGATGATGAGCGAGGTCGTCAACGTGTTGTCGGACGTGCCGGACGGCGTGGTGGTCGACGCCACAATCGGCGGGGCAGGCCACTCCGAAGCACTACTGGAGGCCAACCGAAACATCTCGATCATTGGACTGGACCGCGACGAGATGGCCCTCGACGCGGCGCGTTCAAGGCTTGCGCCCTACGAAAGCCGAGTGAGCCTTCATCACTGTCGCTTCGACTCGATAGGCGAGATTGTGCGCTCGCTCGGCCACCAACACGTATCTGGATGTCTGTTCGATCTTGGTGTCAGCTCTCCGCAATTGGACCGGGCCGACCGTGGGTTCAGCTTCCGTAACGACGGCCCGCTCGACATGCGCATGGACCGAACGACCGGCCAGACCGCGGCCGACGTTGTCAACGACTACGGCGAACGCTCTCTTGTCGACATTCTCCGCCGCCATGGCGACGAACCCCACGCTCGTCGAATCGCGGCGGCGATAGTTGCGGCTCGTCCGTTTGATTCCACCGCCGAGCTGGCTGATGTAGTTCGACAAGCAGTTCCCGCTGCCGCGAGGCGTCGTGGCGGCCACCCGGCTCGTCGGTCATTTCAGGCCTTCAGAATCGAAGTCAACGAAGAACTCATAATCCTCAAGGACACGCTCGACCAAGCCATCGACCTCCTGGCTCCGTCAGGACGCTGCGCTGTGCTGGCCTACCACTCCGGTGAGGATCGCATCGTGAAGCGCACATTCCGTCGTGCCTCCGGAGATGTCCTGCCGCCTCGCCCAGATTTACCTCCTCCTCCAGGAACCGAAGCTACGGTTCGTCTTCTTTGGAAAGGCGCTCGAAAGCCATCTGCGGATGAAATCACCGAGAACCCGCGATCACAGGCTGCCCGGTTTCGGGCTGTCGAGAAGCTCGGGATGGTGGCGTAATGGCTGCTGTCACGCCGGCCATTCGGCCTCGTATAGCTCCAGCTTCGCCAAGAGAGCGCGCACAACTCAGGCTTGTCAGGGTCAGCGACGGCGTTCGGGCGGTCAGCACGTTCAGCACCATTGTCGGAGCGATCTTCTTGGCCGTGCTGTTCCTCCTTGCTGGGCTTCACGCTGTGTTGGTTCAAACTCAAGCCACTCTCGACTCGGTCGAGGCACAAATTTCGACGCTCGAGCTACAACGAAACGAAGCGCTTGCGACGCTCGCTTGGCACGACTCACCCGATGGCCTGGCGGAGGCTGCCGCTGATGCCGGTCTTGCTCTGGCCACCGACGTCGAGATGCTGACACCGGTCGTTTTCGGCGCGCTGGCCCCACCGCCGTATCCGGATCCATTTGCCGGGGTGACCGGGTGAGACCCGCCAAGGGCGGATCGAGAAGCAGACAAAAAGTCAGAGCAGTCAAATCTCACGTCGGCAAGGGCAGGGTCGTCACCGTCTGCATTTTTTCGACGCTCGTACTCGCCGGGTTCATGTGGCGGTTGGTCGATCTGCAATTGATGCCAGACCCGGCTCTCGCATCGGGAATGGGAACTCGCATCGTTGAGCGCCCCATAGCTGCCCCCAGGGGTGAGATTCTAGATCGACACGGACGTCCGATAGCGCTCTCGCTCCCGGCTCCCACGATCATTGCCGAACCACGACTCGTATCGACCACCCGGATTCCGGGCATCGTAGATGCATTGAGCAAGGTTCTGTCAACCGATCCGGCCGTGCTCAGCAGTCGACTCGACAGCGACGGATACTTTGCCTATATGGAGCGTCAGGTCGATCCCGACGTTGGCAAGTCTGTCGATGCTCTGTACATCGCGGGGATATCGACGATCGACGAGCCGCGCCGTGAGCATCCCAACGGCGAATGCTCTGGTATTGGGGTGGTCGGAAGGGTCGACATCGACCATCGGGGAATCAGCGGTCTGGAAGAACAACTCGATGACCAACTTACGGGTGTCGATGGACAGGTGTTCATCGAGTCGAGTGCCAACGGCAGAAACACGATTCCTGGCGGCACGCAGATCGTCGATTCCGCACAACCTGGCGAGAACATCGCTCTGACCCTCGACCGAAACATTCAGTTCCAAGCGGAGAAGCTTTTGGTCGACGCGGTAGAGCAAGTTTCCGGCAACCTCGGAATCATCGTCATCACCGAGCCGACAACCGGCCAGATAATCGCCATGGCCAATGTGAGTCGCAACCCCGCGACCGGGATGGTGGAGTGCACAACCACCAATCTGGCTGCGATCTGGACGTACGAGCCGGGGTCGGTGATGAAGCCGATAACCGTTTCGAGTCTGGTCGATGCCAACCCATCGCTGGCAGCGGAGATGATCGAGGTGCCCTATTCGATCGTCCGTGACGACGGAGCGAATGGAAAGCAATTTCGAGACCATTGGTTCCATGAGCCGGAGATGATGTCGCTCACTGACATCATCTCCAAGTCTTCGAATATCGGGGCGATACTCGTCGGTGAGCAGGTGGGCACAGACACGTTGCACAGCACACTGGTCGACATGGGATTTGGTGCTCCGACTGCTCTGGGATTCAAGGGTGAAGCCAGCGGAATTCTCAACGACCTCGACATAAATTCGCTGGCACTGTCGACCGTGTCGATCGGGCAAGGCATCTCGATGTCTCCGCTGCAGTTGGTCAGCGCCTACAACACGTTTGCCAACGAAGGGGTTCAACCAGAGCCGATCATCCTCATGGACGAAGTCGGTGCGAAACCGGGCAAACGAGTCATGTCGGCTGCCACCGCCGCTGATGTGTTGGCGATGATGAAACAAGTGGTCATCGATGGCACGGGCACCCGTGCCGCGATTCCCGGATATGAGGCCGCGGGCAAGACCGGCACCGCTTGGCAACCCTGCTCACCAGGAGTCGGCTACCTCTGCGACGGAGGTGGCAGGCATTACACGGCCACATTCGCGGGGATAGTGAGCAATGAAGATGGACCGGCGCTATCGGCGGTGGTTGTCATCGATGACCCGCAGCAGGCGCTTGGCCCCTACGCAGGTGGTTCCGTATCGGCTCCGGTCTTCAGAGAAATCACGGCGTACGCGCTTCGGCAATTACGGATTGCACCAATGGGGGGGGTAGGGGCGACCCAAGATCGGGTCAGGGCCGAACCGGCAGTGGAGCCGATAATTCTCACATCAGCCGAGGTCACTCAGTGACCGCTTCACTTCGCGAGGTCAAGGCAGCTCTCGATTCCCGGGTCATCGAATCGACCGGTTCGGTCACGAAGATCAGCGATGTCGAACACAACTCGCAACGGGTCGGGCCGGCGATGCTTTTCGCGTGTATTCCCGGTGAGACGACCGATGGTCACCTCCACGCCGAATCGGCGATCAAGGCAGGAGCCGTTGCACTCCTGACAGAACGTCCCTTGCAGTTGGGTGTGCCTGAGGTAGTGGTGAAATCGGTACGCGAGGCTGTGGGGCCGGCAGCGTCGGTCGTCCACGGTTATCCCAGCCGCAGAATCGATGTGATCGGCATCACTGGCACCAACGGAAAGACCACAACCGTGCGACTTCTCGCAGGAGCATTGCGTGTGCTCAGTGGTTCGGTATGTGAGATCGGCACTCTGACCGGGGCACGCACCACGCCAGAGGGTCCCGAACTGCAACGTGAACTGGCAGCAGCGGTGGCCAACGGCGATTCTGCAGTGGCGATGGAAGTGTCGTCACATGCGCTCGACCTTCACCGAGTCGACGGCACCCGATTTCGAGTTGCAGCGTTCACCAATCTCGGAATGGATCATCTCGACCACCACCTCACCCTCGAGGCCTATTTCGATGCAAAGGCCAAACTGTTCACTCCAGAGATGAGCGAGTTTGCGGTGATCGACGGGCGATCCCAAGCCGGAGAGGAATTGGTGCGCCGCTGCGAGATCCCTTCGGTGGTCATAGATCGCGACACTGTGGAGATGATCGATTCGACCCCTGCATCGACCACATTTCGGTGGCGAGGCATCACCGTCGATTTGCCCCTCGGGGGAGCATTCAACGTTGCCAACGCCGCGATCGCCGCGGAGTCCGCGCTTGCGCTGGGTCATCAGGCGGTCGACATCGCCGAGGCCTTGTCGACCAGTAAGCCAGTGCCGGGTCGCTTCGAGAGCATCGAGGAAGGGCAGGATTTCACGGTGATCGTCGACTATGCCCACACGCCTGACGGGCTGGTTGCGGTGCTCGAAACCGCTCGCCGTGTCACCGATGGAAAGCTGGTGGTCGTATTCGGCGCGGGCGGAGATCGCGACAAGTCGAAACGGCCCAGGATGGGTGATGTCGCTCGTAGGTGGGCTGATCGCGTTGTGGTTACCAGCGATAATCCCCGAGGTGAGAATCCCACGGCGATAATCTCCGCGATTGTGTCAGGCATGGAGACTCCCCCCGATCTTGTCGAACCCGACAGGCGTGCCGCTATTCGTCATGCCCTCGCCGGTGCTCGTCGAGGCGATCTCGTTCTCATAGCCGGCAAGGGCCACGAAACCACCCAGACTATTGGCGACCAAGTGATCGAATTCGACGACCGGTCCGTCGTTCGCGAAGAACTCGCCAGACAAAGCAAAGGCGCCTTATGACCCGCCTCTTGATGGCTGCCGCTCTGTCAATGCTCGTGTCGCTGATAGGTACGAAAGCTCTCATTCTTTGGCTCACCCGACTTCATGTCGGGCAGCCAATTCGAGACGACGGCCCGAGCGGACATCAGACCAAGGCAGGTACTCCCACCATGGGAGGCATCGCCATCGTTGGCGGCGCAGTAATCGGCTACATCGTGTCCGACGTCTTCGGAGGCATCTATACCCGAAGTGGAATCTTTGTGATGCTGGCGATCATCGGTGGGGGCGCGGTCGGCCTCATGGACGACTGGATCAAGGTGGTGGCAGCCCACAATCTCGGATTGAACAAACGAGCAAAGATACTCGGCCTGCTGATCGTCGCCTTCGGATTCGCATTCTTGATGAGCCAATACACTTCAGTTCACACCACTATTTCGTTCACCCGTTTCAATAATCCCGGATGGGATCTCGGTCGGCTCGTCTGGATGCTGTGGGCGGTGCTCTTGCTGGTTGCGACCTCCAATGCGGTGAATCTCACCGACGGTCTCGATGGTCTGGCGGCTGGAGCCGCCGCGTTCGCGTTCGCGGCGTTCACCTTCATCGGGTTCTGGCAGTTCCGCCACCAAGACGTCTACGCGGTGAGCCATGCCCTTGATCTGGCAGTGGTGAGTGCCGCGATGATCGGCGGAATCATTGGTTTTCTCTGGTGGAATGCCGCGCCGGCTCAGATCTTCATGGGCGACACCGGGTCGCTCGCGATCGGCAGCGGGTTAGCGGCACTCTCACTCGCGACCAACACACAACTTCTCCTGCCGATCATTGCCGGAATTTTCGTGGTGGAAACTCTGTCGGTGATAATCCAGGTCTTGTGGTTCAAGCGTTTCGGAAAACGTGTGTTCAAGATGGCGCCTATCCACCACCATTTCGAACTGGCTGGTTGGCCCGAGACCACGGTGATCGTGCGTTTGTGGATCGTGTCTGGCCTATGCACTGCGGTTGGGCTCGGATTGTTCTATGCCGATGCCATCAATTCCGGGATCACCGCGTGACCCCGTCCGCATCGGTGCTGCTCGGCGAGCGAAATAGTCGGTGGCTTCTGGTTGGAATGGGGGTCACCAACAGGTCGGTGGCCGCAGCGCTTCTCCGACATGGGCATGCGATAACCGCGGTTGACGACTCGCCGGGTGAACAACTCAGCGCGGCGTTGGAAGTCCTTGGCATCGACCTTGTCGAGTCGCCCACAACGTCTCGGCTATCCGATCTGGTCGAGGGGTGTGATGCAGTCGTGGTTGCTCCCGGGCTACCCGAATCACATGAAGTGTTCGCCATGGCCGCCGAGTTTCAGCGGCCGATCGTGGGTGAGCTGGATCTGGCGGCGGTGTGGGATGACAGGCCGGTGGTGGCCATTACTGGAACCAACGGCAAGACCACGGTGGTCGAGTTGGTAATCGAGTGTCTGACGGGATCGGGATTCAACGCAGTGGGAGCCGGCAACACCGAGATCCCGCTGGTTGCCGCTATCGAAGATCCTACGGTCGATCTGTTCGTCGTGGAGGCGTCCTCGTTTCGGCTGGCCCGTACGACCGAATTCGAGCCGACAGTCGCAACATGGATCAACTTCGCGCCGGATCATCTTGATGTCCATGCCGACCTCGGGGTCTACGAATCGGCCAAGGCATCCATATGGGCTCGTGCCACCGAGACGAGCACCGCAATCGCCAACTTGGCAGACGACACGGTCATGTCCCACGTGCCCGAGGTGGGCCAAGTCGTCACGTTCGGAGTGTCGGGAGCTGACTGGAGTCTCGACTCCGACGACAACCTGTGCGGCCCCGACGGACCCTTCATTGCGAAGTCTGATCTTTGGCGCTCGTTGCCTCACGATGTCATCGATGCGCTGGCTGCAGCTGCCACGTCGATCGCCGCTGGTGCCAACATGGCGGCAGTTGTCGAGTCGCTCCGAAGTTTTCAGGGGCTGGCACATCGCGTCTACGAGGTGGCAACCATCGGTGGGTCGATCTTCTACGACGATTCGAAAGCCACCACGCCTCATGCCACGGTGTCGGCGTTGCGAGGTCTCGAGTCGGCGGTACTGATAGCCGGAGGCCGAAACAAAGGAATCGATCTTTCGGCGATGTTGGCGGCGATCGACCACGTGTCGGCTGTCGTGGCGATCGGCGACTCGGCAGAGGAAATTCGCCGAATTTTCAGTCCACACCGTGAGGTGGAAACGGCATTCGACATGGACGACGCCGTCGCCAGAGCGGCTCGACTCGCCCGTGGCGGTCGTCCGGTGTTGCTGTCACCGGGATGCGCGTCGTTCGACTGGTATCGAAACTACGGTGAGCGTGGCGACGACTTCGCTCGTTCCGTTCGACAACTTCAACAGACATCAATGAGCCGATCTGCGACCACCGACACCAGCGGGGAGATGTCATGACTGCAACCCAGCGTCGTACCACCCGCAAGGCACAAAAGACGACCGCACGCGTCCGTCACCCAACCGCGAAAGTTGCCCCCAACGGCCGCGGCCCGCGTCGCCCTATGGGCAGACGCACGAATGTATTTCTCACCTTGTTCGTTGCCACTCTCGCTCTGGTCACGCTCGGAGTGATCATGGTGTTGTCGGCATCGGCGGCCACCAGCATCCACGACACCAACAGCGCGTGGAGCCTCTTTCGCAGGCAAATCATGTGGACCGGGTTCGGCTTGGTGGTGATGCTCATATTGATGAGAATCGATTACAGGGTCTGGCGCAGACTTGCCCGCCCGGCGATGATTGTTTGCTTGGTTTTGTTGACGCTCGTGCTCGTGCCCGGAGCGGGTAACAAGATCAACGGCGCAAGAAGGTGGCTTGGCGTCGGTTCGCTGAGCTTTCAGCCGTCTGAAGTTGCCAAGTTGGGTTTGATTTTATTCGTTGCCGAGATTCTTTCGCGACCCGCTCGGTCCATAGCCAACTCGAAGTCGACGCTCAGACCCGTGATGTCCGTGACTGTTCTCATGGTTGGGCTGTTGATGCTCGAACCACATCTTGGCGTCACGTTGATCATGTTGGCAATTGCCGCCTCAATGCTGTTTCTGGCTGGAGCTTCGATCCGGCACATGGTTGGACTTGGCATGGCGGTCACCTCCATCGGCCTCATCGGGATCATGGCATCGCCATGGCGCAGCGCGCGACTGTTGGTATTTCTTCACCCCGGAACCGACCCTGATGGTGCTGGATACCAACCGCTTCAGTCTCTCCATGCCATTACGTCGGGTGGACTCGATGGAGTGGGACTCGGTGCCAGCCGGGCCAAGTGGGGGTTCTTGCCGTATGCCCATACAGATTTCATCTTTGCGATCCTCGCCGAGGAGCTCGGACTGATCGGCGCCACCATTGTCATCGGGTTGTTCACGATGATCGGGGTGGCTGGATTCATGGCAGCGTTGAGGGCCCCGGATCGATTCGGCATGTTGGTCGCGGTCGGGATCACAACCTGGATCGTCTTTCAAGCCATTCTCAACATCGGCGCGGTGATGGCTGTCCTGCCCGTAACAGGAGTCACCTTGCCGTTCATGTCCTTCGGAGGCTCTTCGGTGGTCATGTCGATGTCGGCCATGGGTGTGCTGCTCAACATCGCAAGGCAGGGCCGTTGACCAAATCGACCGACACGTGGGCGGTGATCGCCGGTGGAGGAACCGCCGGGCATGTGGTGCCCGGTTTGGCTATCGCTGAGGAACTTGTTCGTCGAGGGGTTCCTCGATCAGGGGTCCACTATGTCGGAAGCGCCCGCGGTATCGAGCAAAGGCTCGTGCCTGATGCCGGATTTCCTCTGACGGTTCTGCCCGGTCGCGGGATTCAGAGGCGCTTCACTTTTCAAAATGTGCGAGCTGCGCTGGGGATCATCTCCGCATTCTTGACCTCAGTCCGGCTCTTGGGGAAATTGCGGCCATCGGTTGTAATCGGCCTCGGCGGTTACGCATCGGTTCCTTGTGCGGTCGCCGCTGGTTTGCTGCGTATCCCGCTCGTGGTGGCCGAGCAAAACGCCGTACCGGGTGCGGCCAACCGACTCGCGTCTCGGTTCGCGAAAGCCTGCGCGGTGTCGTTCCCCGACACCGACCTTGCGCGCCCAACCCTCACCGGCAACCCCGTGCGCTCGGAGGTGCTGGCGGTCGACCGTGACACCCAACGTGACGAAGCGCGGCAGCTACTCGGAGTATCAGAGGGCCGCAAACTTCTTGCTGTTTTCGGCGGTTCTCTCGGCGCACGTCGGATCAACGAAGCGTTGTTCGAAGCTGCATCGGGATGGGTCGACCGCCCAGACCTGTCGATCCGCCACGTCGCTGGTGATCGCGATTTCGATGATCTGCAATCACGCCTTCCTGTGGCGGCGGCGGATCAGCTTGAATTTCGGCTGATTCGATATGAGGACGACATGCCCTCCGTGTATGCGGCGGCGGATCTCGTGCTGTGTCGATCCGGCGCCAGTTCTGTGGCCGAAGTAGCTGTGGCAGGTGTGCCTTCGATTCTCATACCGCTTCCCGGTGCTCCCGGCGATCATCAGACGGCCAACGCCCGGGCCTTGGCCGCCAATGGTGCGGCGAGAATTGTGCCCGATTCTGAACTCGACGGGGACCGACTCAGATCAGAGGTCGAGTCGCTACTGGCCGACGGCGATGGCCTTGCTGCTATGTCTGTCGCCGCGAAGAACTTCAGCAGGCGCAACGCGGCCGAGGCGGTTGTCGACCTGGTGGTCGCCAACGCGGCAAAGCCGATTCCGTCCGCAACCGGAGCACCATCATGAATCCCGACCTGACCATTGCCCGCTGCGTACATGTGGTGGGCGCCGGCGGTGCAGGAATGGGTGCCATTGCTTCGGTTCTGAGTTCGATGGGCCATACGGTCACCGGTAGCGACCTCAAGGACGGGCCTGTCGTTCAGCGGCTCATTGCCGCAGGGATACCGGTGAGCGTCGGCCACGACTCGTCGAATATCGGTGACGCCGAGATGCTGGCGATCAGCACGGCCATCCCGGATAGAAACCCCGAGGTGAGAGCGGCCATCGAATCCGGAGTGCCGGTGCTACGCCGCACGGAGATCCTCCCGGCGATCGCGGCTACGCGACGAACCATCGCGGTGGCAGGCACCCACGGGAAGACCACCACGAGCTCGATGCTCTCGCTGGTGTTGGTGGAAGCCAACATGGAGCCTTCGTTCATTATCGGCGGAGATGTCAACGAAATCGGATCCGGTGCAGCTTGGGCCGACGGCGAGTGGCTGGTGATCGAGGCCGACGAATCGGATCGCACATTCCTCTCACTAGGCGCCGAGCTGGCGGTGGTCACCAACGTCGAGCCCGACCATCTTGGTTCCTACGGCGGAGACCCGGAAAATCTTCGTACCGCCTTTCGCGAATTCGCAACACATGCTCAGACTTGCGTTGCGTGTATCGATGATGATGGAGCAGCCGATATCGCCAACGTGGCCGGTGCTGTCACTTATGGACTTGGTCCGCGTGCCGACTACCGACTAACCGATCTCGTGAAGTCGCGCTCGAGCATCTCGTTCACGATCACGCATCAGAGCGACGAAATCGTCCGTGTTGATCTTCCGACTCCCGGGCTTCACAACGCCCTGAACGCTGCTGCTGCTGTTGTGGTTGGCTCGATTGCCGGGGCGCCAGTCGACGCCGCGGCCCGCGCACTGGCAAGATTTGGTGGCGTCGCTCGGAGGTTTGAATTCCGAGGTGAGGTCGACGGAATTGTGTTTGTCGACGATTACGCCCACCTTCCCACCGAGATCGGTGCGGCAATTGCTGCAGCCCGAGATGGCGAATGGGAGAGGGTGGTGTGCGTGTTCCAACCCCACCGGTTCAGTCGCACTGCTGCCCTCTGGCAAGATTTCGGCAAGGCGTTCGGCGGAGCCGATCAGCTGGTGCTGACCGAAATTTATCCGGCCGGTGAAACTCCTCGACCGGGAGTCACGGCGAAGCTCATCGTCAATTCCGTTGTCGCCAACGACCCGAGCTTCCCGGTCGCCTGGAAGCCACGCCTCGACGACGTAGCCGACTGGTTGGTCGCAAATCTTCGACCCGGCGACTTGTGTCTAACGTTGGGTGCGGGTGATCTGACGGCGCTTCCCGACGTCGTGATCGACCGGATAGGGGCCGGGAGCTCGTCGTGACACCGCAAATCCGCGGAGACCGCGACATCATCCAACTCTTGGAGTCTGCTTCGTTCGCCCCCAGGGTGATCCTCGACGCTCCGATCGGGCCTCTCACTACATACAGAGTGGGGGGAAGCGCCATTGCTCTGGTCGAGATGCAACGCCCCGATGACCTCTTCGAGTTGGCCCAAGTCGTGTCGAGCGTGCGATGTCCGACTCTTGTTGTCGGTGGTGGCTCCAATCTTCTGGTGGCCGATGCGGGTTTCGAAGGTGTCGTTGTGACACTCGGTAGCGGGTTCGCCCGTATTGAAATTTCGGGCACGCGTGTCAGCGCGGGTGCCGCGACCAAATTGCCCGTGCTGGCCCGAGCGGCGGTGGCTGCCCGGCTCACCGGACTTGAATGGGCTGTGGGAGTTCCAGGCACGGTCGGGGGTGCTGTCAGAATGAACGCCGGCGGACACGGCGCGGAGATTCGCGACTCGCTGGTATCGGCCGAGGTGGTGGATCTTGCATCCGGCAGAAAGATTGAATACGGGGTTGAGGAACTGCGATTTGCATATCGGACGTCGTCCATCACCGAATCGCAGGTAGTGACGACAGCCGAATTTGAGCTCGAACGCGGCGATCCCGAAGAGGGTAAGAAGCTCATGGCGGAGATCGTCCAGTGGCGTCGTGCAAATCAGCCCGGGGGCCAAAACGCCGGGTCGGTGTTCGCCAATCCGCCTGGTCTCAGCGCCGGTCGCCTGATTGAAGAGGCTGGCGCCAAGGGGCTTCGTGTCGGATCGGCGCACGTGTCCACCAAACACGCCAATTTCATTCAGGCTGATGAAGGCGGCTCCGCCGACGACATCCACGATCTCATGCAGAAAGTTTCAGCGATGGTGCTTGCATCCCACGGGGTGGCGCTTCGAGTCGAGACCAAAGTTGTGGGATTCGCGGATCGAAACGCTGCTCTGGGATAAGTTGCCAGTGGCCATAGACCCCAGAATCAGAGCCCGCCGAGTGGCAGTGAAGCGCGCCGAGGGGCGTAAACGACTTCGGGTACTCCTTGTATTCGGGGGTGTGAGCCTTGTGTTGGTGGCCGCTTGGGCGGCCACTCGATCGGCAATTCTTGACGTCGATCATTTCGATGTCAACGGGCTGTCCACTCATTCCGAAACGGATGTCATCTCGGCTGCTCGGATCGATCGCGGCGTCCCACTGGTTGATGTCGATCTTGGCCTGATCGACTTGAGGGTCGATCAGCTTCCGTGGGTCAAGGAGGCCAAGAGCGCCAGACAGTGGCCGGGCACAATTCGAATCGATGTCGTCGAACGGGTGCCGATGGCTCTGATTCCTGCGGGCGATGGAGTTTATGCAGTCATAGATGAGGCGTCAGTGGTGACCGGCGAGGTCACGTTGGCCTCGGCCCCCGACCTTCCTGTCATCGACGTGGCGCTCGATACGAAAGTCGGAGCGGTCGAGGATGCCGCGATCCCTGGACTGGCTGTGGTTGCTGCTATGCCCAGCGACGTGACTGCATGGGTTCAGTTGATCCTTGTCGATCCAGAGTCGGGAAAGGTAGGGCTCGACTTGGTGGGAAGCGCCAAGGTCGATTTGGGTGATATCTCCCTGTTGGCCGACAAGCTGGAGTCGCTTCGATCCGTACTGGCTGGAGCCGATCTCAGGTGTGTTGAATTGATCGACGCGTCAGTGGCAGATCTGCCGACCATCAAACGCAATGCAGAATGTGAGAGTTCAGCAGGCATTGGCGCCGATACCCCGGAAGGCGGATGAATATGTGCGCTGCAGCACGATCCGCACGCGGATACCGTTGCTCATATAGCGTCAAGCGAAGGCGTACGTCGCTACGGTGCGGCGGTTCTTCAGTGCAAATTCGCCCTCGGAGCCTGGAAGGCTGATTTCGATATGTCTGATCCTCAGAACTATCTCGCGGTAATCAAAGTCATTGGAGTGGGAGGGGGCGGTGTCAACGCCGTCAACCGAATGATCGATGCCGGTCTCAAGGGTGTCGAGTTCATTGCTGCCAACACCGATGCCCAAGCCCTGATGATGAGTGATGCCGATGTGAAACTCGACATCGGGCGTGATCTCACCCGCGGGCTTGGTGCCGGAAGTGATCCGGAAGTCGGGCGTGAGGCGGCGGAGTCGAATCTCGACGAGATTCGTGAGACTCTTGCCGGCGCCGACATGGTGTTCATCACAGCCGGCAAAGGTGGCGGCACCGGAACCGGTGCTGCGCCCGTGATCGCTGAAGTCGCCAAGAGCCAAGGCGCTCTCACCATCGGTGTTGTCACACGACCGTTTGCCTTCGAGGGTCGACGCCGCTCTGTGCAAGCCGAACAGGGGATACAGAAGCTGAAGGAAAAGGTCGACACCCTCATTGTCATCCCCAACGATCGACTTCTTTCAATCGCCGACACCAACACTTCGGTCATCAACGCATTCAAGATGGCCGACGAGATTCTCCTTCAGGGAGTTCAGGGCATAACAGATCTGATCACGACACCCGGGTTGATCAACACCGACTTCGCAGACATTCGCACGATCATGACCGATGCCGGCAGTGCACTGATGGGAATTGGCAATGGCACCGGCGAAGGTCGTGCCGTCTCGGCTGCCAGGGCTGCGATTTCAAGCCCGTTGTTGGAGGCGAGCATCGAGAACGCGCGGGGAATCTTGCTCAATATTTCCGGTGGCCCCGATCTTGGTCTGCTCGAGGTGAACGAAGCCGCCGAAATTATTCACGCTGTTGCCCATCAGGACGCCAACATCATCTTCGGTGCGGTCATCGACAACGAAATGGGTGACGATGTGCGAGTCACCGTTATTGCCGCCGGATTCGACCGCTGGGATGATTCGTCATCGTCTCGTTCCGCTCGGCCGGCCAACCGGCTCGCGCCACTAACCGACGGCGGTGAACCCACAGGCGAGGTATCGATCACCGATGTCTTCGCCGACAACGGTGAGGATCTCGACCTCGGCGATGATGACGATGATTTTGATGTGCCATCGTTCCTGAAGTAATCGTTCTTGTGGGTGTGCGTCGCGAGGAAGGTCGGCAGTGATCTCTCGTGACCTCCCCGCTGGGCCGGGACTCGTGGCTCGCGTCGTTGGCACAGATCGTGGTGATGGCGACTTCAACGTAAAGCTTCCTGCGCAACATTTGCAGCGGTTGCGCTCAGCACTCGGTCCCACACCTTGGACATGGCTCAACCAAGTTCATGGTTCAACCGTGGTGTTGGTCGACAAGCCGGGACAGTGGGCGGGCCAAGACGGCGATGGCGCTGTCACTGCCACACCCGGTTGTGCTCTCGCCGTTCACACCGCAGATTGTGCTCCGGTGGTGATCGTGGGAGATGGCGTCGTGGGGGTCGCTCATGCCGGCTGGCGAGGGATCGTCTCAGGGGTCATCAAAAACACTGTGGATCTCATTCGTGAGGCGGGGGCGACCGACCCTCTGAGCGCTTACCTGGGTCCTTGCATCAGGACCGAGTCATATGAGTTTGGCGAGGCCGACCTGGATCTTGTGGCTGCGGTGGCGGGTGAATGCGTACGAGGCACAACGGCTGATGGCAGGCCCGCCCTCGACATGGGCGCTGCGGTGGCCGCAGCGTTGTCCGCATCCGGGGTCGAACAGTTTTTCGATACCGGATTCGACACATCCGAGGTCGGCTATTTCTCCCACCGAATGCGTGGCGATATCCAACGCCAAGTCACCGTTGCATGGATTGAGGTATCACCATGAGTTCCGTCGATCCCGATGTGGTAGCGCTCAACGTTGAGCGTCTCCGTCAGCGATTGGCCGATGCCGGTGGATCCGATCTGAAAGTGGTCGCCGTCACGAAGACCTTCGGACCCGATGCCATCATGGCTGCAGTTTCGGCCGGTCTCGGTGATGTTGGCGAGAACTACGCGCAAGAGTGCGTGGCAAAGTTGGCGGAGATCGACTCCCCACCCACGGTCCATTTCATCGGCAACCTGCAGCGCAACAAGATCAGAAAGTTGGCACCGATCGTCGATGTTTGGCAGACCGTCGACCGGATCGAGATCGGCACCGAGATCGCCAAGAGAGCACCAGGTGCGACCGTGATGGTGCAAGTCGACATTTCGGGAGAGGAGTCCAAATCGGGTTGCGATCCATCAGCCACAGAATCTCTTGTGACCGACCTCGATGATTTGGGATTGAACGTGATCGGGCTCATGGGAATTGGCCCGCTTGCGAAACCGGAGATGAGCCGCCCGGGCTTCCGTCTACTTCGAGGTCTGGCAGATCGGCTCGGATTGGCCGACTGCTCGATGGGCATGAGTGGTGATCTGGAAGTCGCGGTGCAGGAGGGTTCGACAATGGTGCGTGTGGGACGTGGCTTGTTTGGCGAACGCGCCACCATTCATGGGCACCGATGATGCCGACCGTAGGGTATGCGCCCTTGGCTGGTCTAGATGCGAGTAGATTCATCTCACTTGATCGACGAGGGTGACAATGTTGAAAAAGGCGCTCATCTACTTGGGCTTGGGCCCCGACGAGGAATACGAGCAGTACGCCGACTCTGGTGAGTCAGCCGACTCTGGTGAGTCAGCCGACGCTGTGAGGCCGATCGGTAAAGCTTCGGGCGCTCGTCCATCCGGCACAGTTCGCGCCGTGGCATCGGCAACTCCTGGTGGTCGACCGCCAGTGAGGCCCCTCGGATCGCCGCCGCGGCCGCAGGCTGTGGCGTCGAGTGCACCGTCGCTTGTTGGTCGTCCGGCCACCTCCGCGATAAGGATCGTCGAGTCTGCCGTCGTCAAGCCTCACGCTTTGAGCCCAACCTCGTTCAACGAGGCTCAGGACATCGGCGATCGGTTCAAATCCGGACAGCCTGTGATTATCAACCTTCAAGGTGTCGACCGTGATCTGCGGCGCCGAATGATCGATTTCTCGAGTGGGCTGTGCTACGCGCTTGGAGGAAAGATGGACAAGGTTGCCACCCACGTCTACATGCTTTCACCCGCCGACGTCGAAGTGTCGGCTGCCGACGCTCGCAGCGCGCTCGACTGATTTGTAACTGTTGTGCAAAACATTATCTGTCTCGCGCTCACCATCTATCTGATCCTCATTTTTGCCCGGATCCTTCTGAGCTGGTTTCCGCTCGATCCGGGTGGAAATGCCGCAGTTGTGGCCGGGTTCCTCTTCATGGCCACCGATCCGGTGCTGGCTCCGCTCCGCAGGGTCATACCCGGGGTGAGACTCGGTCGGGTGATGCTCGACCTTTCTCCGATCATCGCCATCTTCGGAATACAGATACTCAAAGGGATCATCTGCTGAACTTCATGCCCGTCCCCCGGATCGCGGCCCACGTGGGTCTAGCATCTTGGAATGGACGAAATGGCATCGTTGTCCCAGGAGATCGAGTTTCACGAGAAGTTTCGTGGGTACGACCCCGATGAAGTCGACGCATATATCGACCGGGTCAGGAGAACCGCCGCACTCGCCATGGGGCGAATCTCGGAGTTGCACGAGCGTGTAGAAGCTTCTGAGTCGCTCGTTGCGTCCAGCCGGACCAATTCGGCCGAGGAGACGCTGGGGCGCGCCCTCATTCTTGCTCAAGAGACTGCGGACTCGGTCGTGGCCAATGCAGAAGCAGACGCGGCCCGATTGGTCACAGAGGCAACCGAACAGGCCGATGCATCTCTGTCGGCAGCCAACGAACAGTCGTCGCGGGTACTCGCCGAAGCCGAGACCGACCGCCGAGAGATTATTCGGACGGCTGAAGCCGATGCGAGATCGTTTGCAGCCGAAGCTCGCGATCTTCTGCAGGACGATGTTTCTGGTCTCGGCGTTACCCGCGACTATCTCGAGGACGACATAGCGATTCTCGAAAAGCATGTTCGTGAGCAGCGTGCCAATCTGTCGCTCGTGGTGTCATCGCTCACCGATCTGATCGAGCAACCGCAGTCGTTTCGTTTGGAACCGGCGCCAGCAACGAGTGGTGTCGATTCAGCACCTCAAGAGATGGTCGATCCCGTCGAGCAAGAAGAGCCGAACCTCGACGATGACGCCGAGTTGTCTTTGGACGATGATGAGCCGGCGGTCGATGCCTCACCTGAGCCGATTGAACCGCCAAGGCTCACCACGTCAGCCGATCTCGACGACCAATCAGAGAGCCCAGATTCACACCCGGAGCTGCCCCGCAGCGTCGATAATCAGCAGCCCACCCTCGCAGTTCCCCTCTTTGGCGACGAGACCCCCGGCGACCGGCCGGCGAAAGTCATTCAGCATGTTGTCGGACTCTCAGAGGGCGACATGCTGGCCGACAACGACGACGCCTTGTCGGCCTTCTTCGACCAGGACGACGACCCAGATCGATCGTGGTTCGGTCCTCGGAGCTGAACAGTGAGCGAGGGAGGCAACCTCATCGAGGTGAAGGTCACTCCCCATGCAAAGCGGGCTCAGGTTCGTATCGATGGCGACATGCTGCGTGTCGCCGTTGTCGTCGCGGCTGAGAATGGCAAGGCCAATCGAGCGGTGGAGACAGCAGTCGCTAAGGCTTTGGGATTACGGAAGCGAGAGGTGAGGATCGTGACCGGATCGAAGTCTCGTCGCAAGCTGTTGGCAGTGGATGGGATGGACATCGCGCGAATTCGTGACGTCTTGGGAAAGTAACGGCCCGTCAATGCGCGACATTGTGAGTTGATGGGCCTACAATCCCGCTTCCACGGGGCATACGTCACGGAATTTGGCAGGGAAGGCAGCGGTTGTATGGCCACGGCTCGCAAGTCGACAGGTAAGTCAGCAGCCAAGAAATCGGCGCCTGCCAAGGCGGCTAAAGCCGCGTCTCAGACGGAAAAGTCTGTTCCCGGAACCAAATCGAAGAAGTTGACCACAAAGTCCACGTCCAAGAAGGCCACCGCAAAATCGTCTACCAAGATGGTGGCTGTCAAGAAGGTGGCCGTCAAGAAAGCGGTCCCGAAGAAAATGGTCGCGAAACCCGTTGCGAAGAGGGCCACCAAAAGGCCAGTGGCGAAGAAGCCTGACATGAGCAAGCTGCCGAAGAAATTCGTCGACAATATGAAGGCGCGGCTGTTGGAGGAGCGCGGCAAGTATCTTCAAACATCCGAGGATCTTCGAGCTGAAGCAGACTCACTGTTCGCGGATCGTGAGCCGGGTGATGTCCAGTTCGACGAAGAGTCCGGAGAGGGCGACACCTTGGCGGTGGAAAGGGAGCGGGGGTTGGCGCTTTCCTCACAGGCAGCGTCAGCGGTTCAACAGATCGACGATGCTCTGGCTCGAATAGCGGACGGGACCTACGGTATTTGCGTCACTTCTGGTCTGCCGATCCCCAAAAATCGCCTCTCGGCGATCCCATGGGCAGCCGAGCGCGTCGAAGTGAAGGTCGGCGGGCTGTCGAGACGCTGAGTCTTCGGCGGTCTCCATTGTGGAAAATGTCGTGATCACATGAAACAGCTGATTGAGGAGACAATTCCAGAGGGCCTGGTAGGGGAGCGCGTCGACAGAGTGGTCGCGATGCTGGCCGATTTGAGCCGGTCTGCGGCCTCAAGGCTCCTGTCCGACGGTGCTGTCCATCTCGATGGCCAGCCCATAGCTGCCGGTTCCACCCGGGTGGTGGGCGGCCAAGCGATCACCATTGCGTTGCCCGAGGATGAAGATTTGGCGGTGGCGCCCGAGCCAGATGTGCAGTTCGTGGTTGTGCATGAAGACGATCACGTCGTGGTTGTCGACAAGCCGGCCGGGCTGGTCGTTCATCCCGGCGCCGGTAATCCAACGGGCACTCTTGTCAACGGCCTCGTGGCCAGATATCCGGAGATCGTCGATGTGGGCGAGGCCCACAGGCCAGGAATTGTCCATCGTCTCGACCGTGGCACATCGGGGTTGCTGGTGGTGGCGCGCTCCGCTGAAGCGCATGCCGCGCTCGTTGTCCAAATGTCTGATCACCAGCCCGAGAGAATTTACACGGCCCTCGTTTGGGGTGGGATGAAGGCCAGTTCGGGAGTGATCGATGCTCCGATCGGCCGCTCCAATCGCCAGCCGACACGCATGTCGGTCATACAAGGCGGACGACCTGCTGTCACCCACTACGAAGTCGATAGTGCCTTCACTTCTCCTCAGCCCACCACGCTGCTCACGTGCAGGCTCGAGACCGGTCGCACCCATCAGATCAGAGTTCATCTGAGCGCCATTGGGCATCCTGTCGTTGGCGACCGCGACTATGGCGGGGGAAGGCCGGGTATAGATCCAGGCCGTGCATTCCTCCATGCGCGCAAGCTCACGTTCGAGCATCCTGTCAGCGGTGAACTGATGAGCTTCGAATCGCCCCTTCCACCTGATCTAGCCTTTGTTCTCAGCGAATTGTCGTGATCAGAGGGCTTGTCAGTCTTCGCTGATGTCGGGCCACGGCGACTTGCCATCAGCCATCGTCGCAATGTCGGCCAGCGTGAATGAGTCGAGGTATTTGCGCATGTGAGATCCAGCGGCCCACCAGATCGTGTGAAGCACGCACTGGCCTTCGTGATCGCATGCCCCGTCGGTATGGGGCTCAGCGAAATCGCCAGCGGTGATGGGACCGTCGACGGCTCGCACGATGTCGGAAAGCTGGATCTCGCCGGGATCGCGCGCGAGAACGTAACCCCCGCCCACGCCCCGTTTGGAGCGGACGATGCCGGCTCCCTTAAGGGCCAGCAGGATCTGTTCGAGATAAGGCTGAGGAAGAGCTGTGCGTTCGGCAATCTCACGTACCGAGGTTGGTGTGTCCTCGGGGTGGAGTGTCAGCGATAGCAGAGCTCTCGCCGCATAATCTCCTCGGGTCGATACCCGCATGGTCGCATACTATCCAAGGTGCGGGCGTAGATACCGCATCATCCCCTGGCAAGTCATCGAGGTTTCAGTGCACGACGAGCAACCCATTGTTCCCCGCTTCGGTGAGGACTGCGTCACCAGTCTCATCCCAGGGCTGCTCGACCCCGACTCGACATCGTTCGACCTGTTGCCTGATCGAGTCGTTGAGTCGCGTGCGGCCGTCGTTTTGGTGGTCGACGGACTCGGTTGGAATCAGCTTCGTGAGCGATCAAAAATAGCTCCGGTAATGTCGGAGATGGCCGGTGGTCCGGTCACAACCGTCGCCCCTTCAACCACTGCCGCCGCGCTCACGTCGATCGTCACGGGCACCCCGCCGGGGGAGCACGGCGTGGTTGGTTACCGCATCGATGTCGGTGGACAGGTACTCAACACCCTGCGATGGTCGACACAGCGAGGCGATGCGCGGTCGACGATCGATCCGGATGCCTTCTCCCAAGTCGACCCGTTTTTGGGGGAGCGGCCGGTGGTTGTGCAGAACGCATCGTTCGCCAATAGCGGATTCACACGTGCACACCTTCGCGGTGTTCGTCACCGCGGCTGGAGGACCTTGCCGACTCTGGCTGTTGAGGTCAGGCAGGCTCTGGGGGCTGGAGAACCGTTTGTTTACGCCTACTACGACGGCATCGACAAGATCGCTCACGAGTTCGGGTTCGGTGAGCACTACGAGGCCGAACTCGGCGCTGTTGATCGCCTTGTGACCGATTTGATGATCTCGCTACCTCGTGATGTCTCGCTCATCGTCACCGCGGATCACGGTCAAGTCGATTGCACTGATGGAAGAGTTGAACTGGACGACGGTGTGAGGCGTTTGGTTGATCGTCAATCAGGCGAGGCACGTTTCAGATGGCTGCATGCCAGCCCGGGTCGGAAAAGAGACTTGCTCTCGGCCGCGGTCGAGGCCCATGGCCATCAAGCCTGGGTGAGACCGGTCGAGCAAATGATCGACGAGGAGTGGTTCGGGCCGGGCGTGTCTGCCGTGGCGAGATCGAGGTTGGGTGATGTGGCGCTGGTTGCCCGATCCACCAATTGGTTCTCGGACGCTGCAGACGGGGGTCGAATCAAGTTAATTGGACGTCATGGCTCGCTCACTGCCGACGAGATGTTTGTACCGATGTTGAGCTTCGTATCCTGACTCAAGTTCGATCCAGGGAGATTTACTCTTCCGCTCGGTCCGGAAGCAGAAAGAGCGCCAGTTGCCAAACGATGAAATTGCCGAAGTCACCCCGATCACCGATTACCCCGAGATTCTTTCAGAGGACGATTCCGGGTCAGAGCACGTTGTCGATGAGTCCGTCGACGAGACGGTGGATCACCCGGCGAAGGTGATGCGCATCGGCGCGATGATGAAGCAGTTGCTCGATGAGGTGCGCTCGGCGACTCTTGATGAACCAAGTCGCGGTCGACTTCGTGAGATCTACGACCAGTCGGTGAGCGAACTCGGTTCGGCCCTGTCTCCTGATCTTCGAGATGAACTGAGTCGGCTGGTCTTGCCCTTCACAGGTGAAGACGTGCCGTCGTCATCGGAGCTCCAGGTGGCTCAGGCTCAGCTCGTCGGTTGGTTGGAGGGCCTTGTCCAGGGAATGCAGGCGATGCTGTTTGCCCAGCAGATGTCCGCTCAACAACAACTGGCAACGATGCGTGGTGCAATTGGTCCTGGCCCGTCGCGCGACGGCGAGGGAGCGGGAGAAAAACATCCCGAGTCATCTCATGGCACCTACCTTTGAGCGCATCAGGGGTGGGGTGGACAACCTGTTCGGCCCCAGATATGTTCGCTAATGACACTCCTGTGATTCTTCTTGACGACCTTCACGAGTGTCGTCCGAACCGAGCGAGGACGACCTAGCCCCGATGGGCAATTC
This sequence comes from Acidimicrobiales bacterium, assembly GCA_041687805.1. Lineage (GTDB taxonomy): Bacteria > Actinomycetota > Acidimicrobiia > Acidimicrobiales > Aldehydirespiratoraceae > SZUA-87. Next base: position 2,523 of record JBDNJK010000119.1, on the reverse strand, counting down.
ATTCACCCATCTCCATGTACACACCGAATATTCCATGCTCGATGGAGCGTCGCGGCTCGATGACGTGATTGCTGCTGCCGCGGCCGACGGCCAACCGGCACTCGGAATCACCGACCACGGCAACATGTACGGAGTTCTGGATTTCTACCGAGGCTGTCGTGATGCCGGTATCAAGCCCATCATCGGCACTGAGGCCTACATGGCCCACGACTCTCGCTTCGAGCGACCAAGCCGACGAGGAAAGATCGACGATTCGGGCGGCGACACCGAGGGCGGCAAGAAGCTCTATTACCACCTCACGCTTCTGGCGGAGAACAACGCCGGCTACAAGAACCTCATTCATCTCGCCAGCCGGGCGTTCATGGAGGGCTACTACTACAAGCCGAGGGTCGATTGGGAGATTCTGGCCGAGCACTCCGAGGGGGTGATCGCCAGCACCGGATGCCTCGGTGGCCATGTGCTTCAGTCGCTGATCCATGGCGATGAGAAGGGCGCTCTCGAGAAGGCGGCGCGGCTTCAGGACATCTTCGGACGCGACAACCTGTTCGTCGAAATACAAGATCACGGCATCCCCGAGCAGCACCGAACCAACCCGTTACTGCTTCAGATCGCCAAGAAAATCAACGCACCACTGCTCGCCACCAACGACAGCCACTACACCCACCAGTCAGACTCGGAAGCTCATGACGCCTTGCTGTGTGTGCAGACGGGGTCGTTGCTGTCCGACACTGACCGATTCAAGTTTCACGGTGATCAGCATTATTTGAAGACCGCCGGCGAGATGAGGCGATTGTTCTCCGAGGTCGAGTCGGCATGCGACAACTCGTTGTGGATAGCAGAGCGTGCCGATGTCACCATCGAGTTTGGCAAGCCGCAGCTACCTGAATTTCCTTTGCCCGAAGGTTTCGCGACGGATAGCGACTATTTGCTGCATCTCACCATGGAGGGCGCCAGGAAGCGATGGGGTGACGACCTCCCCGACGCGGTAGTGGAGAGACTCGCATTCGAGCTCGACGTCATCAACAACATGGGCTTCGCGTCCTATTTCATAATTACCTGGGATCTCATCAAGCACGCGCGCGACAACGGCATACGGGTCGGTCCCGGGCGCGGTTCTGCAGCCGGATGTGCGGTGGCCTATTCGCTTTGGATTACCGACCTCGACCCGATCAAATACGACCTGCTCTTCGAGCGATTCCTAAACCCGTCCCGCGTTTCGATGCCCGACATCGACATGGATTTCGACACGCGATATCGCGACGAAATGATCCGCTATGCAGCGTCTCGGTATGGGCGCGACAACGTGGCGCAGATCGTCACGTTTAGCCAGATCAAAGCTCGCGCCGCAGTGCGCGACGCCGCGAGAGTTCTCGGTTACCCGTATGCGATGGGCGACCGCGTAGCCAAGGCCATGCCGCCACTCGTGATGGGTCGCGACACCCCGCTGCGTTATTGCTTTGAGGATATTCCGAAATACACCGACGGGTTCAAGGCTGCCGGCGAGCTGCGCGACATGGTGTCGTCGGATGCCGACGTGGCACGGGTCGTGGAAGTAGCTCGCGGCCTTGAGGGGTTGCGGCGCCAGGACGGAATACATGCCGCGGCAGTGGTGATCACCAAGGAACCGCTCACCGAATACATGCCGATTCAGCGCAAGCCTGAGTCGGGAAAAGACATCAAAGATGTCCCGGTCGTCACCCAGTACGAGATGCACGGAGTTGAGGATCTCGGCCTGCTGAAGATGGACTTCCTCGGCCTACGAAACCTCGATGTGATCAGCGACTGTCTGGAATTGATCAAATCGACTCGAGGATTCGACCTCGACATCGATTCGGTCGATCTCAACGACGATCCGACGTTCGAGCTGCTGCGACGGGGCGACACCATCGGCGTGTTCCAGCTCGAGTCAGCACCCATGAGAGCGCTGATCAGATCGCTTGCTCCCACCACGTTCGCCGATGTGGCGGCGTTGGTGGCGCTCTACCGGCCCGGGCCGATGAGCGCCAACATGCACAACGACTATGCCGACCGTAAAAACGGCAGGAAGCCGATCGAGTTCTTCCACGAAGACGCGAGGGAATTACTCACCGACACTTATGGCCTGATGATCTATCAGGAATCGGTGATGCGGGTCGCCCAGAAGTTTGCCGGCTACTCACTTGCCCAGGCCGATTCGCTTCGCAAGGCATGTGGCAAGAAGAACCGCGAGACCATGGCCAAGGAGCGGGCCGGATTTGTGCAGGGTTGCAGCGACCAGGGATACGGGTCAGAGCTGGGCACCGAACTATTCAACGTGGTCGAGAAGTTCGCCGACTACGCGTTCAACAAGAGCCATTCCTACGGCTACGGCTATGTGGCGTATCAGATCGCGTATCTGAAGGCCAACTATCCGGTCGAGTACTTCGCGGCCTTGCTCATGAGCGTGAAAGGCAAGCTCGATACTGCAGCTATCTACCTCAACGAATGCCGCGTGATGGGTATCCGAATCGAGGTTCCCGACATAAATCGCTCCGACTCCAACTT
>JBDNJK010000025.1:0-56960 GCA_041687805.1 Acidimicrobiales bacterium | reverse complement strand
GAAACCGCATCATCAGCTTGGAAGGCTGAGGTTCTACCGTTGAACTACACCCGCGGGTGCGCACATGGTAGCGGTCTGCGCCCGCTACGACGCCTCTCGAATGGCCGGTGTTTGATAGCGAGCCATGGCGGGTACGGGCACTGCTTCCCATAGACTCCGGCCTCGTGAAGAGCACCATCGAAACACTGGAAGACAATCGCGTAAAGGTGTCGGTAGAGGTCGACGAGTCCGAGTTCGACACCGCAGTTGACGCCGCATTCAAGCGTATTGCGCGTGAGGTGCGTATGCCGGGATTCCGTCCTGGCAAGGCTCCGCGTCGAATTTTGGAGGCGCAACTCGGGCATCAGGTCGGCCGTGAAGAGGCGCTGCGCGAAGCACTTCCCGACTACTACGCACGTGCAGTGGTAGAGCATGACATCGACGTCATTGCCTCGCCCGAGATCAAAATCACTTCCGGCGAGGAGTCCGGCCCCGTCGTGTTCGACGCGCTGGTCCAGATCCGCCCGGTGGTGAACGCCGCCGGCTACGACGGCTTGCGGGTTGAAATCCCGAAGCCGGTGCCCTCCGATGAAGACATCGATGAGCAGGTCGACGCGATGCGTGCACAGTTCGCCGAACTCGAGCCCGTCGAACGCCCCGCCGCTGATGGCGACCACGTCACCATCGACATCTCTGGCTCTCACGAAGGCGAAGAAGTTCCGGGGCTCACAACCACTGACTACGACTACGAAGTTGGTAGCGGTGCCGTTGTCGCTGAGATCGATGACAATCTTCGCGGTGCCTCGGCCGGTGATGAGGTCGAGTTCGACGCAGCGCATCCCGACCCCGATGAAGAAGGGGCCCTCCATTTCTCGGTCGCGGTCAAGGAAGTCAAAGAAGCGGTGCTGCCAGACCTCGACGACGAATGGGCGTCTAAGGCCAGCGAATTCGACACTGTCGAGGAGTTGCGCGCTGATCTGGTGAAGCGCCTCACGGCCATGAAGATCTCTCAAGCTCGCATGGCAGTTCAGCAAAACACGGGTGAGGCTCTGGCCGGTCTGGTCGACGCCGAGATCCCTGATGCCTTGATCGATAGCGAAATCAACGCTCGTATACAAGAATTCGTCAACCGGCTCCAGCAGCAAGGTGCCGACGTGACCCAATATCTCGAGAGCATCGGTATGACCGGCGAGTCACTCGCTGAACAATTCCGCGAGCCGGCCGAGCAGGCGGTGCGAGTCGACCTGGCCCTGCGATACGTCGCCGAGGCCGAGAGTTTGGTGCCTGACGACGCGGCAGTGTCGGAGGCGATCAGCGAGATGGCCACCGAGGCCGGCCAGGATGCTACCGAACTCGAACAGAAGCTTGCTGAGTTCGGTCAGCTCTCCGCACTTCGTGCAGATCTTGGCAAGCAGAAGGCGCTCGAGTGGCTTACAGAAAATGTCGAGCTGGTCGATGGCGACGGCGCGATAATTGAGAGATCTGCATTGGAGTTCCCGACTACCGACCCCGATGGGGATAGCGTCACAGTTTCGAGCGAAGACTCCACCGAAGATGACTCAGCGGAGGACGAGAAGTAGATGGACATCAACCCACGCAGCTATCTGGTGCCGACCGTTGTCGAGCAGACCAATCGTGGCGAGCGCGCCTACGACCTCTATAGCCGCCTGTTGAAAGACAACATCATCTTCATCGGTACGCCGATCGACGACACGATCGCCAACTTGATCTGCGCCCAGATGCTCCACCTCGAGTCGGAAAACCCCGACAAGGACATCAACCTCTACATCAATAGCCCCGGCGGTGACATCAACGCATTGTTCGCCATCTACGACACGATGTCCTACGTCAAGCCCGATATCACCACGATCTGTTTCGGCCAGGCGGCTTCGGCCGCGGCGGTGTTGCTTGCCGCTGGCACTCATGGAAAGCGGCTTGCGCTTCCACATGCCCGGATTCTTATCCATCAGCCGTATGCGGGGGCTCAAGGGCAGGCGAGCGACATCGAGCTCATTGCTGCGGAAATCGCCCGAATGAAGAGCTCGCTGGAAGCGGTGCTGTCTCTGCACACCGGGCAGACCGCAGAGAAGATCTCATCCGACACAGATCGCGATTTCGTGATGACCGCCGCTGAGGCCAAGGAGTACGGCATCATTGATGAGGTGATCGAGGTCCGCAACATTGTCGACAACAGCGGCGCGATCAAAGCGATCGACTAGCAAGAGGGAGACACTGGGTGGCCAAATTCGGCGAAGGTGGCGAACTTCTGAAGTGTTCGTTTTGCGGCAAATCGCAGAAGCAAGTCAAGAAGTTGATCGCGGGCCCCGGGGTCTACATTTGCGATGAATGCATAGATCTTTGCAATGAGATCATTGAGGAGGAGCTGGCCGACACGACTGAGCCGACTCTCGGCGAACTGCTGGCGCCGCGCCAGATCTACGACTTCCTCAACGACTTCATTGTTGGCCAGGACACCGCCAAGCGGATCTTGTCCGTAGCGGTCTACAACCACTACAAGCGCGTCGAGTTGGGTGCCTCAGTCGACGGAGATGTCGAGTTGTCCAAGTCCAATATCTTGCTCATCGGCCCGACGGGCTGTGGCAAGACCCTGATGGCACAAACGCTGGCACGGATGCTCAACGTGCCGTTCGCAATTGCCGACGCCACTGCGCTCACCGAGGCGGGCTACGTCGGCGAAGATGTCGAGAATATTCTCCTTAAGTTGATCCAGGCCGCCGATTACGACGTTGCGAAGGCCGAGACCGGAATCATCTACATCGACGAAATTGACAAGGTGGCTCGCAAGAGCGAAAACCCGTCGATCACCCGTGATGTCTCGGGTGAAGGTGTCCAGCAGGCGTTGTTGAAGATCCTTGAGGGAACCACTGCGGCGGTTCCGCCTCAGGGCGGACGCAAGCACCCTCACCAAGAATTTATCCAGATAGATACCACCAACGTCCTGTTCATTTGTGGCGGGGCGTTCGCGGGTATCGAGAAGATTGTCGAGAACCGGATCGGAAGTCGTGGCGTGGGTTTCGGAGCCGACATTCGTAAGCCGGAAGATAAGGACCTTGGCGCAATCTTCAGTGAGGTGATGCCGGAGGACCTCACGAGATTCGGTCTCATCCCTGAATTCGTAGGGCGATTGCCGGTTGTGGGTGCGGTGAGCAGTCTGGGGCACGACGCCCTTGTCGAGATTCTCACGGTTCCCCGGAATTCGTTGGTGAAGCAATACACCAAGATGTTCGAATTCGAAAACATTGAGCTTGAGTTCACCGAAGAAGCTCTCCACGCCATTGCCGAACTCGCCATTAAAAGAGGCACCGGGGCTAGAGGGCTTCGCGCCATCATCGAATCTGTGCTTCTCGACGTGATGTTCGACATTCCAGGTCGCGACGACATCGCCAAGGTGCGGGTCGATGTCGACTCGGTCATCGACGGTGTGAGGCCGGAGTTGATTGCTCACGGCGATGTAGATGAGCGTCGCGCCAGCTGACGGCATCGAGTCTGCAAAATGGATCATCGCGAGGCACTAGAGCATCTTCATGCCCTCACCAACTATGAGGTTCTGCCGCGTGCCGGACGAATAGAAGGCTTGTCGCTCGACAACATGAGATCGGTGATGGCCGCGCTCGCCGATCCCCAAGACACATTTCCGATTATTCATGTCACGGGCACCAACGGCAAGGGTTCCACCGTTCGGATAATCGAGGCCCTTCTGACCAAGATGGGCCTCAGAGTCGGCACCTACACCAGCCCTCATCTCGAGTCGATAAATGAGAGAATTCGTGTCGGCGGTGAGTCGATTTCCGATGATGACCTCGCTGTCGCTGTCACCGAAGTGGCCGCGGCGTCCGATGACGAGTCGAGGCTCACCTGGTTCGAGACGATGACCGCGGCAGCATTTGTCCACCTTGCCGGAGAGGCCGTGGATGTCGCCGTGGTCGAGGTCGGCATGCTTGGTCGGTTCGACGCAACAAATGTCGGCCACGCACAGATAGCAGTTGTCACCAACGTCGCCCTTGATCACACTGATGGCGTCGGCGACTGGCAGAGTGCGATTGCTCGTGAGAAGGCAGGGATCATCGAACCTGACTCGACGTTGGTCCTTGGCGAAGTCGGTCCGGATCTTGTTGTCCTGTTCAGCGCGGAGCATCCACGAGTCGTCTCGGAGCGCGGGCTCGACTTTGACCTGATCGATGACAGTCTCGCCGTGGGCGGTCGGGTGATCGAGGTTCGCACGACTCGCGGCCGCTATTCCGAGTTGTTTGTGGCTCTTCATGGTCCTCATCAGGCTGAGAACGCTGCCATTGCGTTGGCGGCCACCGAAGAGTTCTTCGGCACTGTGCTGCCCGACGATGTGGTGTCTGAATCATTCGAGTCGGTATCGGCGCCGGGACGCATGGAAGTCATCGGACGCAACCCTCTGGTGATGCTTGACGTTGCCCATAACCCGCCAGGCGCCGAGGCATTGGGAATTGCTCTCGACGGAGCGTTTGGCGATATGAAGCGTTTCATCGTTCTTGGCCTGCTTGACGGCCGAGATCCAAGAGCGATTTGTGAGGCGCTCGGGGTCGCCGATGCCGAGTTGGTCGTCGCCTGCTCAGCGCCGTCACGCCGGGGATTGTCCGCTGAGGTAGTAGCCCAAGCGGTGGCCGAGGCCGGTGGCTCCGCCGTGATCGAGCACGACGTCAATGACGCCGTCGACCGGGCATTGGCAATGGCTGACGCCGAGGACATGATCCTGGTGGTCGGTTCTCACACCGTAGTTGGGCAAGCACGGAGCCTCCTTAAACATAATTGAGTCGATCGTCCCATTCACGACCGACTTAATACCTGCCGATAAGTGTTGGGTGAGTATTTTCGCGAAATCCGCCAAACGGCGTCGAGATTTCAAGGACCGTGGAGTGACGATCGTTGAGTATGTCCTCATCATCAGCACGGTGACGATTGGTTCCATCTCTGGTATTGGCGCGATCGACTCCGCGATTGGAAGCAACTACGAGTCGACTGCAAACGACATCGGCCAGGCCGGCATTTGGATCTCGGACGTGACCACCACGCCGTCTGGTGGAGACGTATCCGTTGAATGTAAGGACAAGACGTTCAAGGACCACCACAAGCGGACGGCGATGGTGCGCCTCAGGCTTAAGGACAGCAACAAGCACGACCTGAAGGATGCGTCGGTCGTAGCGATCTTCACACTTCACAGCGGCACCACGCAACAGGTGAGTGGCACCACAAATTCGCACGGCGAAGTAGAGCTGTATTGGACAGATCTCGAAAAATCGGACTTCAAAGTGACGGTGACCGTCCTGAGTGTGACAAAGGGAGGCGTGTCGTACTCGCCGCCATCCAAGACCTGCTCGCTCAAGGCCGACTAACGCTCCCCTCAGAAGCAAGCGTCGGCTTGTCTGACCACCTGTAGCCTCAGCGCGATGGACAGGACCCTGGTTATTTGCAAACCCGATTCCGTTGAGCGTGGCCTCGTCGGCGAAATTCTCGGCCGTTTGGAGAGGAAGGGCTTGGGAATCGTGCGCGCCGAGCTGCGTATTCTCGATTTCGATATCTTGGCCAAACACTATGCAGAACATGTGGGCAAGGGGTTCTACGACGGGTTGGTCGAGTTCATGGCACGCGGGCCCGTGATGGTGTGTGTGGTAGAAGGGCCGGCAGACACATGGAAGGTCGTCCGTCAGATGATGGGGGTGACCAACCCGCTCGACGCCGCTCCTGGCACGATCCGTGGCGATCTCGGCACATTGTTCACCGAGAATCTCATTCATGGCTCTGATTCCCTCGAATCGGCAGTTCGCGAGATCGAGATCTTCTTTCCGGGAACCAGGGCTGAGAGCTGACGACACCGACATGTCCGACCATCCACGAGCTGCACGAACAAATCACGTACCGTGGTTGGTTCCCACGTGTCGGCACTGTGTTGCAATCTTGTGACCGTTTGCGCGTAGACTCACGGCGGTAGTTGAACCAGAACCAAGCTCTGTATCGATTCGTTTCACCTCTACGGAAATTTCACTCACTGCTCCGAGGCCTTTGATCATGTTTGCGGAATCAATTCTGAGCCAGTTCGGAGCGGTGGTAGGGCGCGACATGGCAGTAGATCTCGGCACGGCCAACACACTCGTGTATGTACGTGGCGAAGGCATCGTGCTCAACGAGCCGTCGGTGGTGGCCATCAACACACAGACGGGAAAGCTGCTTGCTGTTGGAGCCGATGCCAAACAGATGGTAGGGCGTACGCCCTCCAACATTCGAGCAATCCGTCCCCTCAAGGACGGAGTGATCGCCGATTTCGAAATTTGCGAAAAAATGCTGCGCCACTTCATCCAGCGCGTGCATCAGCGCAAGTGGGCCAAGCCACGAATGGTCATTGCAGTCCCGTCGGGAATCACCGGAATCGAACAGCGGGCGGTCCAGGAAGCGGCCGAGTTCGCTGGTGCAAGAAAGCCGGCCTACATCATTGAAGAACCAATAGCCGCGGCAATTGGTTCCGGCCTGCAGATCCAAGAGCCTGCCGGAAACATGATCGTCGACATCGGAGGCGGCACGACCGAAGTGGCGGTGATCTCCCTGGGCGGAGTCGTTGCGAGCCAGTCCGTTCGTGTCGGTGGTGATGAGCTCGACGAGTCGGTGATCCAGTACGTGAAGAAGGAAATGAGTTTGGCGCTCGGCGAGCGCACGGCCGAAGAAATCAAGGTTCAACTCGGCTCGGCTTGGCCCCTCGACAAGGAACTATGCGCCGAGATCCGCGGTCGAGATCTGGTAACCGGCCTACCCCGCACCGTCGTGATCAGCACGCAGGGTATCCGCGAGGCGATAGCGGAACCGGTAGCGGCGATTTGCGACGCGGTGAAATCAACTCTCGACCAGACCCCTCCTGAGCTGGCCGCCGACATCATGGAACGCGGGATCATGCTGGCAGGAGGCGGTGCCCTGCTCAAGGGCCTCGATCAGCGTCTTGCGGAGGAGACCGGCATGCCGATTCACATCGCTCACGATCCACTCAACGCTGTGGTCATTGGTGCCGGGCAGGTTCTCGAAGAGTTCGAAGCATTGCGCGACGTCATCCTGAGTTCGGGCGAACTGTAGATCGGCTTAGTCATGCCGCCGGCTCAGCGCGCGGGGCGGTCTCGATACCGTCTCGCTCTGCTAGTCCTAACGTCCATCACCCTTCTGAGTCTCGACTTTCGAAGCTTCGGGCCACTCGAATCTGCTCAGAGCGGAGTACGTGATCTGTTGCATCCGGTTACGTCGATCGTGGATACGGGGCTGTCACCCATAGGCGATGCGTGGAATGCCGCATTTAGCTACGGCGACCTCGAAACCGAGAATCAGGACCTCCGCCGGCAAATCGATGAGATGACCGGTCACGCGATCGCAGTGGAGGCCAACAGCGCAGCGTTTGAGCGTCTCCAGAGAGCCGTCGACATCCGTTTCGGTGAAGGCATCCCGACTGCAGTGGCAACAGTTCTGCGAGGTGAAGTCGGAAATTTCGACACGAACGTCGTCACGATCAGCAAGGGGTCCAACTCTGGGATACGGGAGGGGATGGCGGTGGTCACCGGTGCTGGCCTTGTCGGACGGGTGAGCCGAGCTGATCGAACCACCAGTACGGTCGAGCTGGTGACTGACCCGTCATTGATTATTGGTGTGAGAGTCGTGTCGACCGACGAAGTGGGGCTGGGACACGGCCTGGCTGGCGAACCCAGCCGGTTCGTGATCGATCAAGGACCGGGATGGCCCGAGGGCGGCGATCCGGCTCTGTTGCCCCGAATCGGGTCGGCCGTGGTCACTGCTACCGACAGTCGCTATTCCGCCGAGATCCCGATCGGCACCGTTGTCGACGTTGCCACACCTGATGGGTTGGCCATGGTCGTGACAGTAGAATTGTCCAATGATGTGACCGACCTGGGCTTTGTCTCGGTGATGCTTGATATTGCGCCTGACGAAGTACCTCTTCTTCCTGTTGTGCCGAGCACATTGGTACCAATTGAGATCGATCCAGCTCAGCTCGATTCGGCTGCTGGCGGAGGGTCAACGCCATGACGTACTTACGGGTCGCGCTTGTGAGCATTGTTGCCATTTCGCTGCAGTTGACGGTGTTCGTCGACGTGAGAGTATTTGGCGTTGCACCCGAGCTTCTTGCTCTTGTAGCCATTCTGGGCGGCTATTTCGGGGGCTCTCAGACAGGCCCGGTCGTGGGTTTCGCAGCTGGACTCCTCTGGGATGTGTATCTCCCGACCCACTTGGGAGTCTCGGCGATGATATTCGCGGTAACCGCTTACATAATCGGGACGCTCGAAGCTGGGCTCTTTCATGACTCACGTGGCCAGGTTGGAACCGTGGTTGTCGTCGCGACAATGGCGATTGTGGTCTCGTATGCGTTTCTCAACGAAATTTTGGGTGTTCGCGGCCTGATCAACGTCGAGATGTTGAGGGTTGCGGCGGTGAGCGGTGTCATGAACGGAGTGCTTTCATTCGTCGCCGCTCCGGCTATGAAATGGGCCATGGCGCCCACGAGCGCCAGGCGCGGCGCCCGCGTACCGGTGAGCCGTGCTTGAATTTCCCGTGATGTCGGTCTGGATCACATGACGCTGGGCGAAGACTCCAGACAGCTGCGGCTGCGCATGCTGGCATTTGTCGGTCTGACGCTGTTCGGTGCCATGTTCGCTCGGCTTTGGTACCTCCAGGCGCTCGAGAGCGAAGCGCTGCAGGCTGAAGCGCTTGGAAACGTCATCCAGCCGATATTCGAGCAGGCGCCGAGAGGACGCATTCTTGATCGCAACGGTCGCGTCCTCGTCGACAATCGGGTTGTGCAGGTGGTGACGGTCGATCGTCAGGTGCTGGAACGGTCGTTGACCCCCGACGAGAAGTCGACAATGTTCGTCCGTCTGGCCGAGGCGATCAGTCGGTCAGGCCGTCTTACGAAGGCCTCATCAATCAAACTGTCTGTCAACGACTCGCAGTACGGACCGTTCGACGAGATACCGGTTGCGGTCGATGTCGATCCATCGCTACTGGTATTCCTGGGCGAGCGACCTGACGAATTCCCCGGCGTCATGGTCGTGCAACGCACCATACGCACCTACCCCTATGGCGACCTTGCCGCCCACCTGCTCGGGTATGTCGGGCCGATAACGCAGAGTGAGATGAAGTCGGCTGACTCGCGAATCGATCCGACAGCTGTCGATGCGAAGACCTATCAGGCCAACGATGAGACAGGAAAATCCGGGGTCGAGAGGTCGTTCGAAGATGATCTCAGAGGCGTTCCGGGCGTGCGCTTATTGGAGCTCAACGCTCGCCGCCAGGTGGTGAGGGAACGCAGCAGCACCCCGCCAATACCGGGTAATGACCTGTGGCTCACGATCGACATCGATCTGCAGGCCGTGGTGGAGCAGCAATTGGCGGACGGGCTTGGTGTGGCGCGCAAACAGACGGCCGAGCCGGATGCTCCACCGTTCGTGGCTTCGGCAGGAGCAGCAGTGGCGCTCGACCCGCGCAACGGAGATGTGTTGGCGATGGCTTCGTACCCGACATATGACCCGTCGGAGTTCGTGAATGGAATCTCTCAAAGATTGTTTGAGCAGGTCACTTCGAAAGCCAACCATATCCCGGTGTTGAACAGGGCCATCCAGGGTGCGTACCCGCCAGGGTCGACGTTTAAGCTGGTCACGTCCTACGCGGCGCTCAGCCGAGGAGTGATCGGCCCAGACGGGCTGCTCGGAATTCGTGACAGATACGTAGACACCGGCACCTACAAGTATCCGAATTGTGTGGAGGAATCGAGCACCTGCAATTTCGAGAGCCCGTTCTCTGGCTCGCGCGATGTCGATCTACGTGACGCCATCACTGTGTCGAGCGATCCGTACTTCTACCGCATCGGAGGCGAGGGGTTCTGGCCGCTGCCCAAGGGTGAAGACGAGGGAATCCAGCATGCGGCCCGCGAACTGGGCCTCGGCAGCGACACGGGCGTGCAGCTCCCATTCGAGCGGAGTGGAGTGGTGCCTGATCGTGATTTCTTCGACGCCCAGTTCGATGCGGGAGTGGCGATCAGAGACGGTTCACAGTGGTACGCCGGCGACACAATCCAACTGGCTATCGGGCAGGGCGATCTGCTTCTCACGCCGATCCAGCTCGCCAATGCCTACGCAACGATCGCCAACGGCGGCAAGGTCCACCAACCGAACATCGCAACCAAGATCACGACGTCTGACGGGACGTTGGTTCGGGAGTTCGTCCCGAGAGTGTTGCGTGACCTCGCTCTGGATGACAGCGTTCGCCAGCCGATCATCGACGGGTTGCTGGGAGTGCCCCGCCGTGGAATTCCGTCGGGAACTGCACAGCGAGCCTTCAATGATCCGAATTTCGGTGTGGCCTTTCCTCTTGCCAACTGGCCTGTGGCTGGCAAGACCGGAACGGCCCAAAAAAAGAACGAGGCCGACACGGCGTTGTTCGTCGGGTTTGGCCCCAACGACTTCCCAGCGTTGGGTGTGAACGCCGGTTATGAGCCCGAAATTGTCATGGCCGCGGTGCTGGAGGAGGCTGGATTCGGCGGGTCGGTTGCCGCCCCGGTCGTGGCTCGAAGTCTTGATGCCTTCGCAACCGACAGCTTGCCTCGGGTTCGCACCACAGATGAGCTCGACAGGTATTACAGCGATCTAGTCGCATCGATCGTTGCCGGTGATTCGGCGCCGGCCATCGATGAGGCCTCACCATGATGCCAACGATTCACCGAGGAGACGGGGAGCGAGATCCCTGGTGGCTTGTGCTCGATCCGATTCTTATTCTCTCGACCGCCGCGATCACAGCGATCGGAGTTGTGCTCGTGTATTCGGCCACTCGCGGCCCCGCCAATGGGATCGTGCCCGTCGATAGGTCTTTCCTCGATCGGCAGATGTTTTTCGCTGCGTTGGGGGGAGTGTTGGCGGTTGTGGCGGCCCATATCGACGTGAGGAGGCTGCGATCGCTCGTCCCTGTCGGGTACCTCGGATTGATAGTCCTGTTGTTGGCCGTACTGGCATTCGGGGCAAAGGTGTCCGGTGCGCGAGCGTGGTTCCAAGTGGCCGGCTTCACGTTCCAACCGTCGGAGCCAGGCAAGGTAATTCTGATTTTGGCGCTGGCGCGTGTGTTGTCGTCCAAATCAATGACCACTGCACGGCTGTCGGCCGGGATCGGCCTGGCTATCTTGCCGATCGCGTTGATACTGAAACAGCCCGATTTGGGCACTGTTTTGGTGTATCTGGCGATCATCGCCGCCGTGCTGATAGCAAGCAACGTCCCTACCCGCGTTCTTTTCCTGCTAGCGCTTGTTGCGCTGACCGGAGTGGTTGGAATCTTCCGATCGTCGGTGCTGGCCAGCTATCAGGAAGCGCGACTTACCGTGTTTCTGCTCGATGATGCGGCGTTGGCGAAGCTGGATCCGTCGGTAGCTGAATACGCATACAACGCCAAACAATCACAGGTTGCGATAGGCAATGGTGGTCTCACAGGTCAAGGTCTCTTCCAGGGGACCCAAACCAGCTCCAATCTGGTTCCGGAGCAGCAGACCGACTTCATATTCTCAGTAGCGGGGGAGGAGCTCGGTTTTCGAGGAGCGGCCGCAATCCTGTTGCTCTATCTATTGATGGTCTACCGGATCTGGCGGGCGGCAATTCGCGCTCCCGATCCATTTGATCGGCTGTTGAGCGTGGGAGTCGTCGCCATGCTCATGTTCCAGATATTTCAGAGCGTGGGGATGACAACGGGCATCATGCCGGTCACGGGTATTCCGCTGCCCTTCTTGTCGTACGGCGGTTCATCGATGATCACATCGATGGTCGCTGTCGGGTTGGTGCTTGGCGTGCACCGGCGTCGTTATGAGTACGTTCGAAGCTGATCGAGGGGTGCGGAGGTACACCGGTCCACCAGCGGCCAGCGCTAACCTCCTTGCATGGCATCCGTTTGGCCGCGCCTAGAGGAACTTCTGCCCCAGGTGCAGAAGCCCGCGCGCTACATCGGTTGCGAAGACGGCGCACAAGTTCCCAAACATGGCCCGGGCGTCGTGAGCTGGCTGCTCACCTACCCCGACACCTACGAGGTCGGGTTGCCCAATCAGGGCCTTCAGATTCTCTATGAGATTCTCAATGAGCGAGCTGACGCTGTAGCCGAGCGTGCTTACGCGCCTTGGTCGGATCTTGAAACTCTGATGCGGCGGGAGCGTGTGCCACAGTTCTCCATCGAGAATCATCTTCCAGCTTCTGATTTCGATGTGATCGCGTTCAATCTCAGCGCCGAGCTTGTCTACACCAACGTTCTCAATTGCATAGACCTCGCAGGATTGCCGGTTCGTTCGGCCGATCGCTCCGATTCTGATCCCTTGATCGCCGTCGGCGGGCATTGTGCCTTCAACCCGGAGCCGTTGGCGGATTTCGTCGACATTGTGGTGCTCGGTGACGGCGAGGAGGCCGTCGGCGATCTCACCGAGATCATCGGCGATTGGAAGCGCAGCGGAAAGAACCCCGGCACACGAGAAGGCATGCTGAGGGCGCTGGCATCGGTGGCGGGGGTCTACATTCCGTCGCTTTATACGGTGCGCTACGACGGTGCTCACATCACCGAGGTAACGCCGAGATTCAACGATGTTCCCGAGCGTGTCGAAAAGCGAACGATCGCTGATCTTGGCCAATGGCCATATCCGAAGAGTCAACTCGTTCCGCTCACCGAGGTCGTCCACGATCGGCTCAACGTAGAGGTTTTCAGAGGTTGCACGCGTGGCTGCCGATTCTGCCAAGCCGGAATGATCACTCGACCGGTGCGCGAACGTCCGGCAGATCAGGTTCGCACGATGATAAGCAGCGGGCTCAAGCGCACCGGCTACGACGAGGTCTCGCTGACTTCTCTGTCAACGGCAGACTTCAGCGGAATTCAGCAAGTCATAGCCGACACTGTGTCGGAGCCAGGTTGTGACCAAGTATCGGTGGCTCTGCCGAGTTTGCGTGTCGACGCGTTCACAGTGGGAATTGCGGCTCAGATTCAGAGAGCTCGGCGCACAGGTCTCACATTTGCGCCAGAGGCCGGATCGTGGCGAATGCGCCAGGTGATCAACAAGATGATCTCCGAGGACGATCTCTACGACGCGGTGGAGGCCGCCTACTCCCAGGGATGGCGGCGGGTGAAGCTGTACTTTCTCACCGGTCTGCCAACCGAGACCGATCCCGACACTCTCGGCATAGCCGAGTTGGCTCAACGGTGTGCCGAGTTGGGTCGACAGCACACGAAGTCGGCATCTGTCACCGTCTCGATCGGCGGATTCGTGCCCAAGAGCAATACCCCGTTCCAATGGTTCGGCCAAAACACCAGCGCCGAACTGAATCGAAAAATTGGATTGGTGAGAGATGCCACCCGACGCAACAATGCCATCAAGCTCAAGTGGCATGACCCCAAGGCCACGCTCATCGAGGGCATCGCGAGTCGGGGTGATCGGCGAGTCGGCGATGTGATCGAATATGTCTGGCGCCGTGGCGGGGTGTTCCAAGAATGGTCGGAACACTTCGATCATGAACTCTGGTTGGAAGCCATGGCTGCGTGCGGGCTCGACATCGACTGGTACGTACACCGCCACCGAACCGAGCACGAAATTCTCCCGTGGGATCATCTCTCAGCCGGTCTCCACAAGGACTTCCTGTGGCAGGACTGGCGAGACGCACTCGACGAGGTTGGTCTGGAGGATTGCCGCTGGACTCCGTGCTACGACTGCGGTGCCTGCACGGGCTATGGCATCGAGCACATCGTGGCCTCCGCCACCCCTCCGGCGGGCGGAAGCCAAGGCACTGGTGTGACCCTCAGTCCCCGACAGGTGGCTGGCGTGGCGGCATCATGAGAGTCCGGCTTGAGTTCTCCAAACACGGCAAGATTCGCTTCACCTCCCACCGCGATGTCGCACGAATGTGGGAGAGGGCGCTTCGCCGGGCCGACATGCCGATGGCCTACAGCGAAGGCTTCAGCCCCAGACCAAAAATGTCATTTGGTTTGGCTCTTTCCACCTGTCATGAATCCGATGCCGAGTATCTCGACATCGGGCTCGTTGCTGAGCGATCCAATTCGCTCGATCTCGGGCCACTTCCCGAGATGCTCACGAAATACCTCCCCGATGGGCTCGTCGCCACCCGCGCCGCAACCATCGATAGGAAGACTCCGTCACTTCAGGAGTCGGTCACACATTGCACTTGGCAAATCGATGTGACCAACACAGATCAGAAGACAGCAGCGGGGGCCGTGGCCCGTGCCCTCGCCGCGGATGAACTCGTTGTGACCCGTCAGCGAAAGGGAAAGGAAGTCATTGATGACCTCCGCCCCCAACTGATCGGTCTCGAGATCACCGGGCCTACTGAAGACGGTGTTCGCATGGTCGCCCAACTCGGCACCAAGCCAAGGTCAATCCGACCCAGCGAACTCTTGGCCGCCTTCCAACCACCCCTTCAGGAGTGGAGAGTCACCCGACTCAATCAGTGGATCATCGACGACAACGGAACATGCCGCGAGCCAATTCCGCGCATGGCCATGTCGTCCGCATCCGTGGAGACGCAATGAACGTCTTTGCCGGTGCGCCCAAACGTAAGGAAAATACCGATGGCCGAACAAATGGCCGACAACACAAAGCCAACCAACAGCGAAAGCTCAACTGAACAGACATCTGGTAATACGGCGCCTGAGTCCTCCTCTTCGACTTCGTCGAACCAACCACGAAACGCTCCCAAAATCGGAGACTCCAGGCCCGCACCTGCGGACCAATCCAGCGCAAGTAGCGGAGACGACGCCAATGGCGGAAATCCTCCGGCTCGCAAGAAGCGCCGTCGTCGAGGTGGACGTGGGCGCGGCGGCTCCGGGGGTCAGGCCGACCAAAGCGGTCAGAGCGGCCAAGGCGGTCAAGGCGGTCAAGGAAATCGAAATCAACGAAGCAACCAGGGTGGCCAAGGCAAGGGCCAACAAAATCGAGATGCCAACCGCAAGAACACCGGCAAAAAGGGCGGTGGCCGCGGCGGCCGTGCCCCCGTGCCGGTCACCGCAATTACAACCGGCGAAGCGGTCGAACTCGACGAGAAGGTGTTGAAACGTCGGCGTGGTCGCACCCGTAATGGCAAAGCGGTCGGCCGCTATCTGATGGTCGTCTCCGTGCGCGAGAACGTCACACAAATTTCGGTGCTCGAGGGCCGCAAACTCGTCGAGCACTATGTCTCACTGCCCTCTGATGATGTCAACCAGATATACGGCAACATCTATCTCGGACGGGTACAGAACGTGCTGCCGGGCATGGAAGCTGCGTTCGTCGACATCTCCACACCCAAGAACGCGGTTCTCTACCGCGGCGATGTCCACTACGACCCCGACGACGTCGAGGGTGGCCGCAAAGCACAGCCACGTATCGAAGACATCCTTCGAGCGAAGCAGTCGATCCTGTGTCAGGTCACAAAGAACCCGATCGCCCACAAGGGGGCTCGCCTCACTCAAGAGGTGTCGCTGCCCGGCCGATTTGTTGTTCTCGTACCCAACAGCTCTACCTACGGCATCTCGAAACGCCTCCCCGACAAAGAACGGCGACGTCTGCGTCAGATCCTCGACAAGGCCAAGCCGGCCAAGCATGGTGTCATTGTCCGCACAGCTGCCGAGAACGTGACCGCTGAAGAAATCAAGCTCGATGTCGAGCGGTTGATTTCCCAGTGGGAGGAGATCGAGGCGCTGGCCAAACGAACCAAGGCGCCTGCGCTGCTCTATCGCGAGCCAGAGGCTGCGGTGAGAGTGATTCGAGAAGAGTTCAACAAGGACTACCGCGGCATTGTCATCGACGATTCTGATCTCTATGAGGAGGTCAGCGACTATGTGGAGAGCATCAGCCCAGCCTTGGCCGACCGAGTGGAATTCCACGACTCGACCATCGAGAGCCTGCCGCTCTACGAACGCCACCACATTGAGGAGCAATTGCGAAAGGCCCTCGATCGCAAGGTCTGGTTGCCGTCCGGTGGGTCATTGATCATCGAGGCCACAGAGGCTCTCACTGTCATCGATGTCAATACCGGAAAGAACGTGGGGAAGTCCAACCTCGAGGAGACCGTATTCCGTAACAATCTTGAGGCTGCAGAAGAAGTGGCTCATCAGTTGCGACTGCGGGATATCGGGGGAATCATCGTGATCGATTTCGTCGACATGGAAATTGCCAAAAACCGCGACCAAGTGATCAAGACTTTCCGCGACGCGCTGGCGCGCGACAAGACCCGCACACAGGTGTTCAACATTTCAGAGCTCGGACTCGTCGAGATGACAAGGAAGCGGATCGGAGAGGGCCTGCTCGAAACTGTGTCGAACGCCTGTCCCACCTGTTCGGGCACCGGCCATTTGGTGATCGAGGAGCTGATTGGTTGATGCTAAGAGTCGGCGTGTTTTGGTGGTTCCAACGGCCTGGCCCGGTAGCCTCTCAAACCTATGTACGCAGTAGTTAAGACCGGCGGTAAGCAATACCGCGTGGAGCAGGGCCAGACACTCGATGTTGAGCGTCTGGGAGAGCCCGGCACCGAAGTTTCCTTGCAGCCAGTGCTGCTCGTCGACGGCGACACCGTCCTGGCTGCACCCAGCCAGTTGGCGAGTGCATCAGTCACCGCACGTGTGGTGGAAGAGTTCCGTGGTCCAAAGATCAACGGATTTCTCTACAAGAACAAAAGCAACAATCGCAAGAGGTGGGGCCATCGACAGACGCTGGCCCGCATCGAGATCACCGATATCAAGAAGGGCTGACCGGCCATGTCAAAGACTAAGGGCGGCGGCTCCACACGTAACGGTCGCGATTCCAACTCCCAACGCCTCGGCGTGAAGGTGTTCGATGGTGGCCAGGTCTTGGCTGGCTCGATCATCGTGCGTCAGCGCGGCACCAGAATCCATCCCGGCAACAACGTCATGAAGGGCGGCGACGACACATTGTTCGCCACCTCCGACGGCGTGGTGAAGTTCGGTAACCGACGCGGCCGCAAGCTCGTCGACGTTCTCATGGTCTGAACGAGCGCCGTCGGCTCACACATCGACGCCCCGGGGAAGCACCGCCTCATCGAGACCTAGCCATTCCCTGGCGAAACTGAACGCATATCGGTCGGTCATGCCGGCCACCCATGCCACGGCCGCTCTGACCGTGGCATCATCGTGCTCAAGATGTTCGTCGAACAAGCGACTCGGCAGTCGGTGCGGATTCAGCGTCAGGTAGTCGACCAGACCTCGCAAAACCCCAACCACCTTCTCGGCTTGTAGTTGCGACTGCGGTCGTAGATAGATGTTGTCGTAGTTGAACTTTCGGAAGGCGGCCAGAGCCTCGGCAGTGGCGGTGTCCATGCCCACCAACCCAGTGGCGTTGGTTGTGTCGACCGTCGATCCGATTAATGCGGCAAGCTGAGTGCGCCGCGATGAGCCGCAGCGCTCACGGACCAACTCTGGAAGGTCGTCCGGCCTGACCACGCCGGCGTTGACAGCATCTTCAAAGTCGTGGCACACATAAGCGATGCGATCGGCCCAGCTGACCACCTCTCCTTCTGGGGTGGTAGGGGCGGGCCTCGACCATGAATGGTTTCGAATCCCGTCGAGCGTTTCGCTGCACAGATTCAGGGGAACGAGAGTGACATCAGCACCCCACACGGCATGATCGAACCCTTCCTCCAGGAACGGCGATAGTGCCGCCTCGCTTGAATGCCCTCCGGGGCCATGTCCACAATCGTGACCAAGAGCGATGGCCTCCGTGAGAGGCACGTTGAGGCTGAGCGCACGGCTGATGCTTCGCGCTACCTGAGCGACCTCAAGGGCGTGAGTGAGTCGCGTGCGTTGGTGGTCATCGGGGAACACAAACACCTGTGTCTTGCCGGCGAGTCTTCGAAAGGAGTTGGCGTGGAGTATACGGTCGCGGTCACGTTCAAAACATGTTCGTGTCGTGTCCGGCGCCTCCTCAAACCCGCGATCTCCGGCCCCGAAACTCAATGTGGCTCCCGATCTGAGTAGCTCGACCTCCATTTCCTCGCGGCGTTCACGGATGAGTCCAGCCCCGGTTTTTACCGTCATGGAGGAGTCAGCATGGGCGGTCTCGACGCCATCCGCGAGGTGGCCTCGCATGGTCGACCCCCATGCTTGTTGCTGGTTTGCCAGAGAGTCGTCGGCTGTCACAGCGCAATCCTAGGGCGGAGCAGCTTCACGCGAGGACCAGGAATTGGTCGATCGCATCTCGATTTGGGGCAATTTGACCCCAAGACCTGATCTCTTGCCATAGTTTCCGTGTGGAACGTGCCGACACTAGAGGGTGAGGAATCGGCCCTCCGAGCGACACTATTTGGATACCAACCGTCGAGGTCGAGGTGAGAGGGGCGTCGCCATGATCGAGGCCGCCATCATGACACCGCTCCTGTTCGTCTTTCTGTTCTCAATTTTCGAGTTTGGGTTCGCGTTCAGTGACTACTTGGCGATCGACAATTCGACTGGACAAGCACCAACGGTAGGCGGGGTACCAATACGACCTATCTTGACGAGGATGCAAGTAAGTTCAACAACGAGTTCGTCACGTTGACTGTCCACTTGCCGACGGAATTCAACCCGGCTTATGGGACATCCGACCGGTGGTGGAAGATCCATTACGTGTCGGGCTTAACGACCCACGATCGGACCACATGGTTCGTGGAGATCTCGGGAGATCCCGTTCGGTTCGTTCGCTGATCGGCAGCCAGAGCAGCGGAATTGATTATCGCTACGGTTAGGTCGATGGAGCGCGAGGCACAAGGCCGTACCATCTGACACGTGTCAGGATTCGTGGACGAGTGCAACATCAACGTGGCAGCAGGCGATGGCGGTGCAGGGTGCGTCTCGTTTCGCCGTGAGGCCCATGTGTCGCGGGGCGGGCCCGACGGAGGCGACGGTGGCAAAGGCGGCACGGTGTGGTTCGTTGCCGACCGAAACGTTGCCTCACTTTTGGCCTTCAGAGATCATCCTCATCGAAAGGCCAGCAGCGGAAGTCATGGAAGCGGACAGAACCGACATGGCGCACGTGGCAACGATCTCGAAGTGAAGGTCCCGGAGGGCACCGTGGTGCTCAATCACGAGACTAACGAACCAATTGCCGACCTGGTTCATCACGGCGACAAGTGGGAGGCAGCCACGGCCGGTCAGGGAGGGCGTGGCAACGCACGGTTCCTCACCAATCGGAGGCGCGCCCCGAACTTTGCTGAGCAGGGCGAGCACGGCGAGGAGAGGTGGCTGCGACTCGAGTTGAAGCTGATGGCCGATGTGGCAATTGTCGGTCTTCCCAACGTGGGGAAGTCGACCTTCATAAGCCGTGTGTCCGCGGCCAAGCCGAAGATTGCCAACTATCCGTTCACCACGCTCGAACCGAACCTAGGTGTCGTGAAGATGGACGATGGATTCGAGATGGTCCTGGCCGATATCCCAGGGCTCATTGGAGGCGCGAGCGAAGGCAAGGGACTTGGACACCGGTTCCTCCGTCATGTTGAGCGCGCAAGGGTTCTGCTGGTTTTGCTCGACCTCTCAGAATGGGACGGTCAAACGCCGGCCGAGCAGTTGGATGTGCTGCTATATGAACTCGGTTCATATCGCCCCGAACTTCTCGAACGGCCTCGAATTGTCGCCGGATCCCGTGCCGACATCGCGACTGATAGAGGTTTCGATGGCATACGTGTGGCTGCCCCCACGGGCGAAGGTATTCCACAGGTTCTCGGGGGCCTTGCGACACTCGTCGCCGACGCCAGGAACCACACACCGCCGGTCGACAGCGTGACGATTCACCGACCGATTGGTAATCAGGCCACGGTCGAGCGCTTTGATGATGGCTCGTGGAATGTTGTGGGACGCGCCGCTCAGCGTGCAGTCGCACTCAGTGACATGACCGATCAACAAGCCCTCGACTACGCCCTCAACCGGCTTCAGCAGCTTGGCGTCCTGAAGGTGCTCGCCAGGGCCGGAGTTGCCACCGGCGACATCGTTCACATCGGCGACTTTGCTTTCGAATACGAGGAAGATCTGTGAAGCCAAACCAGACGGTCGTCGTCAAGGTTGGGACCTCCTCGATAACCGACTCGCTAGGTGTAATTCGGCGGGAAGCAGTAGCCGCAATCTGCGACCAGGTCGCCGATGCTCGCCTCGACGGACATCAGGTGGTGATCGTGACTTCGGGTGCGATCGCGGCCGGCCTACCCGAACTTGATTTGGGTGGCGACAAGCGACCAGGCGACATCATCACTCTGCAGGCTGCATCCTCTGTTGGCCAAGGAGCACTCATACGGGTCTACCGCGAGGAATTCCGACGACGTGGCCTCGTCGCCGGGCAGGTGTTGCTCGTTGCCATCGATTTCGTCATGCGGTCTCAATACCTACACGCACGCGCCACGATCCGGCGGCTTCTTGAGTTGGGTGTGATTCCGGTCATCAACGAAAACGATGCCATCGCCGACGAGGAAATCCGATTCGGCGACAACGACCGGTTGGCGGCGCTGGTGGCCAATCTCGTAGACGCCGACCTGATGTTGTTGCTGACAGACACCGATGGCGTATTCACCGCCGATCCGCGGTTGAGTGCGACGGCATCGTTGATCGATGAGATAGAGAAGATTGGCAACGACCACGAAAGGCTGGGGGGTGTCGCCGGGAGCAGTCGGGGGAGCGGCGGCATGGCCTCGAAGATCATGGCAGCGAAAGTCGCGTCGTGGTCTGGGGTGAGATCTGTGATTGCCCGAGCTGATCGCCCAGATGTGCTCAAGGACGCCATGGCGTCCAAGCCGTCCACTGGCACGTTCATCAAGGCCCGACCTGGGCGTCTTCCTGCCCGAAAATTATGGATCGCGTTCGCAGTTGGCACCAGAGGCACGGTGGTCGTCGATACCGGCGCCCGAGCGGCGTTGGAGCGAGGAAAATCGTTACTTGCCGCCGGCGTGACGAAGGTGTCGGGCACCTTCGGAGCTGGTGCACCGGTCGACATCACCGATGGCAGCACTGGAGTGTTTGCGAGGGGCCTGGCTCGACACAGCTCCGAGGAGCTGCAGCCCGCAATCGGGCTTAGCAGCGCTGACTTGCCCCTGGGATCACCCCACGTTGTCGTGCACGCCGATGATTTGGTGGTGTTGCCCGATTAGGCCTGGTCGCCACCAGGTGTTGCATCGCTGGGGCCGAGTTCCATTGGCTTGGCTGGTGCGCCAGATTCGATCCCCAGCTGCTGTTTGATCTCGTCGAGGCGAGCGTGAGCTTCGACGTTGCGCGCCGCAGCTTCAATTTCCTGCATACGGGTGTCGACGTTGGATTCAGTGAGTTCTGACACTGCCTTGGCCTTGGCGTAGCGAGCCTCGATCTTCTCGCGCACCTCGTCAAATGTAGGAACGTCCTCGCCGACCGCCTCCGAAAGCGTGGCCATGGCTGTGTTGACGGTCTCTTGCATCTTGGCCTGGTCGAGCTGACTGAGAAGGGCCTGACGCTCGCTGAGCTTTTTCTGAAGCAGAGTTGAATTTTGTTTGACAGCGGCTTTGGCCTGATCGGATGCCTCGGTGGCTTGAAAGTGCATCGACTTGAGACTCTCGATATCAGCCTCGAGCGTGATGAGTCGGTTGGCAAATTGTTCGGCGGCGCTCGTGTAGGAGGTGACCTTGTCTTGATTGCCTGACTTGCTGGCGTCCTCGGCCATCACCACAGCCTGGCGGGCGTTGGCGTTCACGCGCTCGAGTTCTTCGAGTGCACGATTAAGCCGCATCTCGGTCTGCTTTTGATTGGCGATGACGTTGGCGGCTTGCTCACGCAACCTGCGGTGCTGGTCCTGGGCCTCCTTGATCGCTTGTTCCAATTGGACCTTGGGGTCGGCGGACTCTTCGAAACTGCCACCGAGTTTCGCCACCAGATACTTCCAACGCTTTTTCAGATACTGAAGCATGTTCTGATGGTAGTTGGTCGATCCCGTTCGTATCGGGCCAGGCGAATAGGCGGGCTATCGGCGCCAGATGATCCGACGCACCGGTTGCAGCACGAGGTCGGCCTCGCGAACACCGATCTTGAATGCCGACACGACGTAGACGAAGCCGGATCCCCCGAGCGCGATCATCGCACCGAGCACCAGTGGCCATCCGTCAACGAGTCGGCTAAGCGCCGCCCCAGTGAGGAATGCCAGGGCAGCCGGGACCGCGAGTGCCACGACCGGCCCGATGGTTGGTTGCATGTTGGGGAGATGTCGGCGGGCCAGCCGATCGAGAAGAACAAACTCTGTCCATGCGGAGGCGGCCAAGCCGAGGGCAAGTCCGATCGCTCCCAGATGGACGACGTCCTCAACAGACCTGGCTGTCTCTGCCAACGGCCCGAACCCGCCAACCGATCCCGTGAACTTGCCGTTTGACATCAATAGCCGGTCGAATGGGAACATGAGGGCAAATCCGATTCCGCCAGTGACCAACACACGCAGTGCGGCGATCTTTGCCGGCCCGCGTGTGTCGCCCACGGCATACATCGTGTTCTGGAGAAGCCGACTGGCACCTACAGCCGGAAGTCCGAGTGCCATTGCCGACAATGTGAGCCAGACCCCGATCGTGTCGTCGGCACCGAATTGGCCATGTTGAAGAATCGCGCCCAGTACCGGCCGGCCGACGGAAACATAGGCAACCGCAGTGAACATCATGAAAAAGGCGATTCGACGGAGTCCCGCGAATGCGTGATCGGCGATGGCCTGCGGATCACCTGTGAGCCGACTCATCTCCGGCAACTCAGCGGCCGCGACACTCATAGCGAAGACCGACACGGGAAGGATGTAGAAGATTTGGGCGTAGCCAACCATGGAGATAGCGCCAAGCGCGAGTAACGACGCCAGTGCAACATCCACGAATGCCGACACCTGCACCACACCGCGACCCAGTAGTACCGGAGCGAATCGTCGGCCGACGTCCCTTACGTCGGGGTCGCTGAATCCGAGCGCCAACCGAATATCGGGGGCGACGGCAAACACCGTTGGGAGTTGAACGGCCACCTGCAATAGAGCGCCGACCAACATGGCCCACGCAATGGCGTTGATGGTCGATGTCGACGACAAGCTGGCGATACCGGCGAACGCCAACACAGAGATCTGGGCCGCGTTCCAAACAACCGGCGCGACGTATGACAAGAAGAAGCGGCGGTGAGTATTGAGCACGCCCAGGCACCACGCCGAGAAAACGAGAACCCCGGATCCGATCGTGGTGATCTTGACCAACGGCACAGTGAGGTCGCGTGTAGTCGACGGGAGGCCGGGAGCGATGATCGAGGTCAGCGGGCCGGCGAGAAGCACTCCCGACACAACAAGAATGCCGGTGACCACCAGCAGCACGCCTGCAACAGATCCGGCCAACTTGGCAGCACGCCGCTTCTCGCCGCGTTCGACCAGCCCGGCATAGACGGGAATGAATGAAGCCGACAGCGTGCCCTCGCCGAGCAGATTCTGGAGAAGGTTGGGGATTTTGACGGCGTTGCGGATGGCATCGGTGGAGGCGCTCACTCCAAGAACACCGGCAAGCACGACTTCGCGAATCAGTCCGGCTGTCCTCGATGCGAGAATGCCGAGTCCGACCAGGAACGAGCCCGAAGCCTCTCGCTTAGTGGCGGTCACTGAGCACCATCCACGGAATTGAGCCCGAGCCGTAGTGCTTCGAGGTCGCCGACGACGCCGTCGATGACATCGGAGATTGAAGCAACGTCGTGGGCACCCATGGAGCGGGTAGACATTTCGGCGGCTCGGGCGACGGCCTCATCCAGCCGGGCATCGAGTGCCCGGAGACTGGCCTCTATGTCGCCTTCTCGGTCGGCGAGTCGTTGGTGGGCCCCAATTTGAGATTGTGCGGCCTCGATCAGAACGGAAGGCGACTCTGGTTTGGAAACCGTTCGGCGAGCGGAGTCGACATCGATGGCGTGTCGGGCATCGGCGAGTTGCTGCCCCTTGCGGGCGACCTCCCAGCACTCTGTGACTCCACGGTCGACTCTGGCGCCGATTTCTGCGAGCCGATTATGAAGTGGTCCCTGCTCGACCGATTTGAGCGCTCGTCGGAATCGTCTTTGTGAGTCGATTGCGTCCATGACGAATAATCGCCAAGGCTCTCGCAATGCAAACGGGTCCACCTGCTGGGGCCGGTTGCGGGCGAAGCGTGCGAGCCTGGTCGAGATCAATACCTTGACCGACCATGTGCCGGCACCCACCAGCACGACTCCCCACCACGGCAAACCTGACACCGAAGCCAACGCCACGCCGCCCGCGATGAGCAGGAGCGTGGCAGGTGAGATCATCGATAGTGCCGCCATAGGGGCGGTGGAGGACGCAGGGGGCACCCGTCTCCTTGGGTAGTCCGTCGTCGGCGAGGCTAGTCGTCAGGGCGGTTACGATGTCTCTTCGTGACCACAGATCCGACTCCAGTGCGAGAGCTGGCCCTTCGGGCCAAGGCCGCATCCCAATTTGTCGCAGTTTCGTCGACCGATGTGAAGAATGATGCTCTGCTAGCCGCAGCCGAACTGCTGGTTCAGAGGACCAACGAGATCATCGACGCCAATCACGTCGACGTTGCCGGAGCCGAGGCTGATGGCACACCTGCACCTCTTGTCGATCGTCTCCGCCTCGATCGTTCGCGTATCGCGATGATGGCAGACGGCCTCAGGGGAGTAGCGGCCCTTCCCGATCCGGTCGGTGAGATCACCGACGGGTGGGTTCGGCCCAACGGGCTGAAAATTCAACGGGTAAGAGTGCCTTTGGGTGTTGTGGCGATCATCTACGAAAGTCGACCCAACGTCACCAGCGACGCCGCGGCTTTGTGCGTCAAGTCAGGGAATGTGGCGTTTCTGAGAGGTTCATCGTCGGCCATCTCGTCCAACATGGTCATCGCCAAGGCGCTGCGCGATGGGATGAAGAAGGCGGGTCTTCCGGCCGATGCTGTGGTGCTGGTCGATGACACGTCGCGCGATGCGGCGGTCGAATTCATGCGTCAGCGGGGGCTGGTCGATTGTCTGATCCCGCGTGGCGGACGGTCCTTGATCAAGTCGATTCTTGACAACGCCACGGTTCCCTACGTGATCGACGGCGACGGCAACTGCCACATCTATGTAGATAGTCATGCCGACCTCGACATGGCGGCCCGCATTGTCGTCAACGCCAAGATGCAGAGGCCGGGCGTTTGCAATGCGGCTGAATCGCTGGTGGTTCATTCAGACGTGGCTGCAGACTTCATACCCATGGCCGTCGATGCCCTTGCTGGTGTCGAGCTTGTGGGCGACGCGGCGGCTCGCGGCGTGTCGCCTTCGATCGGTGAAGCCGATGAATCAGACTTCGCCACCGAGTTCCTCGATCTGAAGATGTCGGTAAAGGTCGTTGAGAGCCTCAGCGAGGCGATCTCACACATCAACGAGACCGGCACCGGCCACAGCGAGGCGATCATCACCTCCGATCTCGATGCGGCTGGTCGTTTCACTCGCGAGGTCGACGCTGCCGCTGTTTTGGTCAACGCCTCGACTCGTTTCGTCGACGGTGAAATGTTCGGGTTCGGAGCCGAGATAGGAATCTCCACTCAGAAGCTTCACGCGCGCGGTCCGCTTGGCCTTCAACAACTCACCACCCTCAAGTTCATAGTGAGTGGCCAGGGCCAGATCAGACCGTAAACCCCGTCGGGGGATAGGTGAACGACCGCTAACATACGGCACCATGACGTTCCGATTTGATGACGTTGATTCCGTCACCGACGACCTGCGCAAGGTCGACTACCTGTGCGACCGTTCGATAGCAGGCTCGGTTTTCTTGGCCGACCGGCTCCAGAAGCCTATTCTCGTCGAGGGCCCGGCTGGCACCGGAAAAACCCAGCTGGCCAAGAGTGTCGCTGAAATCACCGGCGCTCGCCTCATTCGTCTGCAGTGCTATGAGGGCCTCGATGAAGCCAAGGCGCTCTACGAATGGAACTACAAGAAGCAATTGCTGCGGATTCAGACCGAGCGCGACGAAGACAACGACTGGAATGAAGTCAGCGGCGACATCTTCACCAACGAGTTTCTTCTGACGAGGCCGTTGCTTGAGGCGATTAGTGCCGATGATCCCGTAGTGCTGCTCATCGACGAGGTCGATCGTGTGGAGGTCGAGACAGAAGCCTTGTTGCTCGAGATTCTGTCCGACTACCAAGTGTCGATTCCGGAACTCGGCACCATCACCGCCAAGCAGATTCCGCTTGTCTTCCTCACATCCAACAACACTCGTGAACTCTCCGAGGCATTGAAGCGTCGCTGTCTCTACCTTCACATCGACTACCCAGACATGGAACGTGAGAAGGAGATCGTCCTCACCAAGGTCCCCGATATCACTGAGAACCTTGCCGATCAGATCGCTCGGGTGGTGCGGTCGATTCGCAACATCGATTTGAAGAAGGCACCTTCGGTGTCTGAGACCATTGATTGGGCTCGCACACTCTTGTTGCTCGGGGTCACCAAGATCGATGAGCAGGTCGCCACCGAGACGATCAACGTCCTTCTCAAGTATCAAAGCGACATTAGGAAGGCCACCAAGGAGCTGTCGACAGCCGACGGCCTAACGGTCTGAACATGACCGTGGCCCAGCCGCCCGACTCGGCAGTGCCTGTCGAACTCGGTGAGCCCATTCTCGATCTGCTCACCGGTTTCATTATTCAGCTGCGCGCCGCTGGCCTTCCAGTGAGTCTCACCGAGAATCTTGATGCCATGGAGGCGGTCAAGCACGTTCCTCTCGGCGACCGAGAGACCTTCAAATACGCCTTGGCATCGACTCTCGTCAAGCACCACAACCATTGGAAGGCATTCGAAACAGTATTCGAGGTCTATTTTTCGCTTCGTGGCCCTGAATACGACATCGACTCTGATGACGATTCCGTTGATCTTGATGATGTAGACCAGAGCGAGCAGGCGCCCGGCGATCAGTCCGGTGCTGGTGCGGGCGACAACCTCACACCAGAAGAGCTCCAGGAGATGCTCTACCAAGCTCTGATGCGCGGCGATCAGCCGATGATGAGGGGCGTAGCTCGTCAGTCTGTAAAGCGATATGCAGGCATGGAGCCGGGGCGTCCTGTCGGTGGCACCTACTACCTCTATCGCACGTTGCGAAATCTCGATCTCGACGGGCTTCTCGAGCGGTTGCTGGAGCAGGAACAAAACACCGAAGGTGAGCAGTCCGACTTCGAGGAGCGGCTCAACCGCGACGAATACCAGGACCGCATCGATCAGTTCCAAAAGGAGATCGAGGCAGAGATTCGGCGGCGTCTAGTCGCCGATCGCGGCATCGAGGCGATGGCCAAGACGCTCAGAAAGCCCCTTCCTGAAGACGTCGATTTCATGCATGCATCCCGCGAGGAGATGGTGAGCCTTCGTAAGGCGATCTATCCGCTTACTCGAAAGCTGGCGTCGCGTCTGGCACGTAAACGGCGCCATGGCCGCAAGGGCCCCCTCGACTTTCGCTCAACAGTGCGTCATTCGCTGAGCTACGGCGGAGTGCCAGCCGAGCCAAAGTTCCGCAACCCACGCCCCCACAAGCCAGAGATATTCGTCATCGCCGACATCTCAGGATCGGTCGCAGCATTCGCCCGTTTCACGTTGCATTTGGTCTACGCGATGTCTGGCCAGTTCTCGAAGGTCAGGTCGTTTGTGTTTATCGACGGGCTCGATGAGGTCACCAAATACTTCGAAGGTGTCGACGACATCAACGAAGCTGTCCACCGCGTCAACTCTGAGGCGGACGTTGTGTGGGTTGATGGCCACTCCGATTATGGGCATGCTCTTGGAGTCTTCTGGGAAAAGTACGGAAAAGACATCGGGCCCCGCACCTCAATCATGATCTTGGGCGATGCACGAAACAATTATCATGCCTCCGAAAGTTGGATTGTGAAGGAAATGGCTGAAAAGGCACGCAACATCCATTGGCTCAACCCCGAGCCTCGCAGCTACTGGGACACGGGCGACTCGATCGTCGGCGACTACGCCCAGCATTGTGAAGGGGCCTACGAGGTACGCAACCTTCGCCAGCTCGAAGCGTTCGTCGACAAGCTCGTATGACCGCCACGGCTGAGTCCTCATCGGCGCTTGAGAGGCGTCTCCTTGCCGCGATGCCAAGCGACGTCGAGTTCGCGTCTGCCCGTCACGTTGCCGAGCGCGGCACACATCTCGAGGTTCGCGATGGTGTGGTGCAGCCATCGATGACCGGCCATGAAGAGGGTGTGATGTTCACCGTCTGGCACAACGGCGGTCTTGGTTACGGCGCCACCAGCGACATCTCTGATTCAGGTCTCGCCGCGGCCGCGGCCGATGCAGCCAGGTGGGCTTCTGCCACCGCAGGGCGTTCGGTGATCGACTCCTGTCCGCTGCAACACACCGTCGGCGATTTCGAGTCAGCGGTAAGTCGTCCGGCCGGGGGAGTAGGTGAGCTGATCGAAATGCTCGCTCACCATGAAGCGAAATTGGCTGGCGACGATCGCATAGTCGATCGCGCGGTTTCTCTGAGCCTGATCGACATCGAGTCTCTGCTACTCACCAACGGTGGTGGCCGAGTCCAACAGATCATTCATCAGGTATTTCCCGACATGCGAGTCACCGCCAACAACGGAAGCCTCACACAGTCACGCACCTACGGAGCTGGTGCTCTGGCTGGTCAGGGTGGGCTTGAGGTGCTTGATCGCCACGGATTCGCCGAGGCAGCACCGCGGCTGGTCTCCCAGGTTTTGGAGCTTCTCGCTGCCCCTAATTGCCCATCCGGCAACATGGACCTAGTGCTCGAACCTGATCAGATGGTGCTTCAGATTCACGAGTCGATAGGTCATCCGCTCGAACTCGACCGGATTCTCGGCGACGAACGCAACTATGCCGGCACGAGCTTCGTCACCCCCGAGATGTTCGGTTCGTATCACTACGGTTCCGATCTTCTCAACGTCACATTTGATCCAACTGTTCCCGGTCAATTGGCTGCCTACGCCTACGACGACGATGGCACCCCGGCCCAACGCACACATCTGATAGCCAACGGCGTTCTCCAACGTCCGATGGGTGGCTCGATTTCGCAGGCTCGGGCCAACATGAGCGGCGTTGCAAACTCACGTGCATGTAGTTGGAACCGTCCACCCATGGACCGAATGGCGAATCTCAACGTCGAGCCCGGCGACTCCACAGCGGAGCAGCTTGTTGAAGAGGTCGAGCACGGCATCCTGATGGAGACCAATGTTTCGTGGTCGATCGACGACAGCCGCAACAAATTCCAGTTCGGCTGCGAGTACGGGCGTCTCATCGAAAATGGGGAGCTCAGCACCGTCGTCCGAAATCCGAACTACAGAGGTATTTCCGCCACGTTCTGGCGGAATCTCAGCGGGGTTGCCAACGCTGATTCGTTCAGCGTTATGGGTGTAGGAAATTGCGGCAAGGGTGAACCCAATCAGCAGGTGAGGGTGGGTCATGCCTCGCCGCGCTGCCGATTCTCCGACGTGGCCGTCTTCGGAGGTGAATCGTGAACGCTGCAGACTCACAACGCGAATATCTCGACGATCTTGTCAAATGGGCGAGTTCACGACTTTCTGGTGGAGAGGTCCTGCTGGCCAACCTCACCGGCGAGTCCTCCGACTTCATCCGCTTCAACGGCGCTGCGGTGCGGCAGGCCGGGGCGGTAACCCAGAGCGACCTATCGATCGATCTCATTGACGGCTCTCGTCACGCACAGGGTTTTGTGTCGGTGGCGCTCAACGCCGAGATCGACCGACCTCGGGTGGCAAGTCTGCTCGATTTGCTGCGCGAGCAACGCGACGCAGCACCTGAGGATCCTTATCTGCTCTACTCGACCGAGATCGCCGACTCCACCATGGTGTCGACCGGGTCGATGCCAGATCCTGGTGATGCGGCGGGCTTGATTCTCAACGGAGCGCAGGGCCGTGATCTTGTCGGGATCTACGCAGCTGGCGACACCTATTCAGGTTTTGCCAACTCTCTCGGTCAGCGCAACTGGTTCCAGACGAGCACCTTCAATCTCGACTGGAGCCTTCACCTTCGTGCCGATAAGGCCACGAAGAATCTCTATGCCGGTACCAACTGGAGCGACAGCCAGTTCAGGTCGAAAATCGACTGGTCGCTGCAGCAGCTTGATGTGCTCGACCGCAAGCCCATCGATCTTTCTCCGGGTGGCTACCGCACCTATCTGGCGCCAGCAGCAATCCAAGACATCATCGACATGTTGTCGTGGGGTGGTTTCGGGTTGAAATCGCAGCGCACCATGCAGACCCCACTACTTCGGATGATCACCGAAGGCGCGGCGTTTGATCCATCGATCCGGATTAGTGAAGACATCGCCGGTGGCGTCTCGCCCGACTTCCAGACAGAGGGCTTTCGCCGTCCCGGTGAAGTGGTGTTGATCGACGGTGGCAAGCTCGCCGATTCTCTGGTGTCGCCACGTTCGGCCAAGGAGTACGACGTCGCCACCAATGGTGCTGCGAATCACGAGTCGCCGCTGTCGGTATCCATGGCTGCTGGCAAGCTTCCCACCGACGGAATTCTGTCGTCGCTCGACACTGGCCTCTACGTCGGCAACCTCTGGTATCTCAACTTCTCCGACAGAGGTGCATGTCGCACCACGGGGATGACCCGATTCTCGACCTTCTGGGTTGAGGGCGGCGAGATCGTTGCTCCGGTAAACGTGCTGCGATTCGACGACACGGCGTTCAATTTGTTTGGCGACCGCCTCGAGGGCTTGTCAGATCAAGTCGACACGATCCTCGACCCATCGACCTACGGCGGCAGATCCACCGCGAGCTACCGCCTCCCTGGCGCCCTCGTCTCCCAAATGATCTTCACCCTCTAACCCACTTCCAAGTTTTTGTGAACGCTCGATGCTGCTATAGCGTGCACCAGCGTTCACAAAAACAGTTGGGTTAGTCTTTTTGGCTCAGGAGTTCGGCGACGCGGAAGGCAAGGTCGACGGATTGGCGGCTGTTTAGGCGAGGGTCGCACATTGTCTCGTAGGCCTCTTCGAGGTCGCGGTCGATGAGGCCGTCGGACCCGCCGAGGCATTCGGTTACAGCATCGCCTGTGAGTTCGACGTGGACGCCACCTGGCCACGTGCCCTCGGATCGGTGAGCAGCGAAGAACCCGCTGATTTCGTCGAGCACATCGTCGAAGTGCCGGGTCTTGCGGCCGCCCTCTGACGTGTAGGTGTTGCCGTGCATGGGATCACACACCCAGACCACCGGATGACCAGAGTCGCGAACCGCCGACAGCAGCGGCGGTAGGGCATCTCTGACGGTTTTGGCTCCCATACGAGTGATCAGCGTGAGTCGTCCCGGGATGCGGTCCGGGTTGAGCGCTTCGCAGAGATCAAGCACATCTTCGGCGGTGGCGGTGGGGCCGACTTTACAACCGAGGGGATTGCCGACACCGCGTAGAAACTCGACGTGGGCACCGTCGAGACCACGGGTGCGTTCGCCAATCCAGAGCATGTGGGCGGAACAGTCGTACCACTCATCAGTGAGAGAGTCGCTACGGGTGAGTGCCTCTTCGTACTCGAGGAGCAGCGCTTCGTGGCTGGTGAAAAACTCGACCTCATGAAGCGCTGGTGTTGAAGTGCCGGAGACACCGCATGCTGTCATGAATCGCAATGCACGGTCGATCTCATCGGCCATGTGTGCGTATCGCTGACCGGCAGGACTACTGGCCACGAACTCGCGATTCCACGTGGAGACCTGCGACAGATCGGCGAAACCGCCTCGGGTAAAGGCTCGGAGCAAGTTGAGGGTGGACGCGGCTCGGTGATATGCGGTGAGCAATCGACCGGGATCCGGCCTGCGGTCGGCCTCGGTAAACGCTACGCCGTTGACGATTTGACCCAGAAACGAGGGCAACTCGACATCCCCTTGGATCTCGGTCGGACTCGATCGTGGTTTGGCGAACTGACCCGCGATGCGTCCGATTTTCACCAGAGGCATACCACCGGAGTAGGTGAGGACGATTGCCATCTGGAGAATGACTCTCAGCTTGTCACGGATTGAGTCGGCTGATGCCTCGAATGACTCGGCACAGTCGCCGGCTTGTAAGACGAACGCGTGGCCGTCAGCCACAGATCCCAACTGTTCGGTGAGCGATCGGGCTTCACCTGCGAAAACCAGAGGGGGCAATTCGGAGAGTGCCTTGACAGACCGGTCTAATTCCGATGAGTCGGGCCATGACGGTTGATGTTTTGCGTTGAGCGATCGCCACGAGCTTGGGGTCCATGTACTTGTCACGCACCAAGTGTGCTCCGACGCGCGCCGACTACCAACTGATTAATGACTCTTGCCATAAAACGTTGGCAGCCCCGCCGAAGCGGGGCTGCCAATGAATCGAATAGATTTGATAAAGCGTTTGTCAGGCGGCGTCGACTGAGTCGGCGATGGCGCCAGCCTGTTCACGAACCGAACTGATGGCCCTCTTGACCAGACGGCGTGCGGCTTCGGCGGTCACGCCGAGGTCTTCGCCGACCTCGCGGTAGGACCGTTTACGACCGTCACCGATTCCGAAACGCTGTTCAACGGCGTATTTGGCGCGCTTGTCGAGAATGTCGAGCAAGCCAGTGACCATCTGCTCTTCGGCCCTTGCCATGACCTCGGTCTCGGGACCGGGGTTGGAATCGGGAAGAAGATCGACGAGCTCGTTGGAGTCGTCGTCGCCGATGGTGCGATCGAGGCTGGTGGGGGTGGTGAGGCGGTGGAGGCGGGCGTGCTCATCATCGAGCTCGTCGCCGTCGCCGCTTACGGCACGAAGCGCAGCACGCAGGCTGGCAGAGCGATCGCCGGGCAACCTCACGAGGCTGGCCTTCTGATCGAGCGCCCGACCAATGGCCTGGCGAATCCAGAACGTGGCGTAGGTGGAGAACTTGAATCCCTTGCGCCAGTCGAACTTGTCGACGGCGTGCTCGAGTCCGAGGTTGCCTTCCTGGATGAGATCCAGGAGTTCCATCCCGGGGGGCAGGGGGTAGCGGCGAGCAACGCTCACAACCAAGCGAAGGTTGGCCCTGATGAACCGATCCTTTGCTGCTTCGGCTCTGCGGATGTCGCGATCAATTTCGCGGCCCCTCTCACCGTCTTCTTTGCGAGCTCGTGCTGCGAATCCCTTCTCAATTGCTTGGGAGAGCTCACGCTCTTCCTGGGCATTGAGAAGCGCAACCGCTCCGATTTCGTTCAAATACTGTCCTACTGAATCACTCATTGCATCTCATTCATCGGGTCATGCTCGCGCATTGACCCATATTGTGGTTGTTAGTGGGGGGTGCGCTGATACCGTATGCCCGCTGAGGCATGTACGTCCCGCACTGCGGTGCCAGCCGAAGTATTGAACACCATTTGGGCGCAAATGTCCCGTCATATCTGTATGACATGTGTCACGTCCACGTTTCAAACTCGTTCTGAATGGTGTACCGGATGATCGGGCGCTGCTCTAGACTCCCGTGACGACGTTGGAGCGGTATTGAGAACAGGCGTATTCGGAGGCACATTCGACCCACCTCACAGTGGGCATGTCGCTACCGCTCTGGAGGTCGGGTACCGGCTCGAATTGGATCGAGTGCTGATGGTCGTCGCCAACGATCCTTGGCAGAAGTCCGGGAGACGATCCATCACTGAGGCCTCCGTGCGGCTGAACCTGGTCGGTCTTGCGATCGCCGGTCTCGACAATCTTGTGGCGTCCGACATCGAAATCGAGCGAGGGGGCGAGAGCTACTCGGCCGACACGCTCCGGCAACTCAAGCAAGCCGATCCAAATGATGAGTTGTTTCTCCTGGTGGGATCGGATGCCGCCGCTGGCCTCTCCACGTGGAAACAGACCGCCGAGTTGATGCAACTCGCCACGACTGTCTTGGTCAATCGGGGCGGCAGGGAGGACAGCCACCCGCCACCGGGATGGGCACACGTGTCCGTTGATGTGCCTGCACTCGAAATTTCTTCCAGTGATCTTCGTGGCCGGTTTCGTGACGGTTGCCCTGTCGAGGCATTGATGAACCCCGATGTTGTTGCCGAGGTCAGACGCCTCGGTCTCTATGGAGCAACTCGATGACCTTTGTTGACACCCCAGCGAAGCCCAAGCGGGCTCTGCAGGTGCCGAGGCGCCGCCGCCGTTCGCCAGCCCCTTCCGGAAACGTATTCTGGCGCTTTGTGTTTCCGGTGCTCATGGTGGTTGCCGGAGTCGCCGTGTTTCTGTTGTGGCGTACAGGCACCAAGGCAGTTCTCGACTCGACCGATGGTCGGCTCATCGACGTCATCACCAATCCCATACTTCCGGGCTACGAGGCCTTCGTCGACCCGACGCCGACCCTGTTGGTCGCACACGTCGACGACGGCGAACTTGTCGGTGTCACCATCATGGCTCGCACCGCGCTCGACGATGGGGGCAATTTGGTTGTGATGAGCCCTGATCTGCTGGTCTCCACAGACTCGGCACCCGGCCAGACCAAAGTGCCTCTAGGGCAGGCGTATGCGTCCGGGGGGATTGAGGGTCTCCAGACGTTGGTGGAGTCGCTGTTTGGTTTCGGGTTCACCGAGGTAACAGAGTTCGATACTCAGGACATGAGTGACTTCATGGCCCGCGTCGAACCAATTCCGTTCGGCCTGGCCGACGATCTTGTTGTGCGCAATTCGTCGGGTGGAGTTGATGTGTGGCTTCGGCACGGGATCCTGGAGCTCGATGGGTCGGTCGCGGCGAAAGTGTTCGGTTTCAGAAATCCTGGCGAATTCGATGTCAACCGGGTAGAGCGTCAGCTCGATCTGTGGAAATCCTGGATTGCCCGAATTGCCACGGCCCCCGACGTCAGGGACGCCGCACTTGGGTTCGACGTGGGGATGTCTCCCTACATGCGCGCCTTCGCCACCGGCACTGTCGACATCGAAAATGTGCCGACCGTTGCTGTGAATGCGGAGTCTGGCGCGCTACCTCTCTACGAACTCGGAGACGAGGGCTCCAGTTGGAT
Organism: Acidimicrobiales bacterium; assembly: GCA_041687805.1. Taxonomy (GTDB): domain Bacteria; phylum Actinomycetota; class Acidimicrobiia; order Acidimicrobiales; family Aldehydirespiratoraceae; genus SZUA-87. Next base: position 22,000 of record JBDNJK010000025.1, on the reverse strand, counting down.
CTCAGCGAAGGCAGTCGAGATGGTTCCGCTTCCCATCTCCACCGGAGCTACCCATCGCCCCAGTGTCCGACTTCTCGACGGCACGGGAAATCCCGACAATCGCGTGTCGCTTCGTGACGAATTGGTCGTTGACGGTGAAGTCATCGCAATCATCGGCAACGCTGATGCCTTCGACGTGCAAACAACCACCGTTTCGTACCATGTGGCCGACTTCATGTCGGAGGCCGTCAGAGTGGCAGATTCGATAGGAGTCAATTTGGAATTCGATGAGCAGATCGACCGTCCCTACGACCTCACGGTCACGGTCGGTTTAGACAGGGCGGGCTCATGACAGCTTCACCAGCACCAGACGGCATCGAGGTGTCCGAGCGAATCAACTGGCCCGTTGTGGCGGCGCGCGCCGCCGACGACAAGTTGGCCAACGACACGATCATCATCGATGTGGGGGCCGGCATCTCCATCACTGACTATTTCGTGATCACCTCGGGGGCAACCTCCAGGCAGGTCAGGGCGATCTCAGAAGGGGTGGAAGAGGCGATCAAAGCCGCCGGCGGGCCTTCCCCGATTCGCGTGGAGGGCGCCGACACCAACGAGTGGATGCTGCTCGACTACGGCGAGTTTGTGGTCCATGTATTCGTTGCAGAGCTCCGCGACTTCTATCAACTGGAACGGCTGTGGGGCGACTGCCCCACCGTCGGTTGGAAAGTCGCCTAGCGACTTCGGTTCAGTTGCCGAAGTCCCAGCCGACCTCCTCGCTGGTGCGTGCCAGGATGTTTTTGGCAATGAGGATCTTGTGCACCTCGTCGGGACCATCGGCGAGGCGAAGCGTGCGCGCCCCTACGTACATGCCTGCGAGTGGCAGGTCGCTGGTGACGCCGGCACCGCCCCAAACCTGGATGGCGCGATCGACCACTCGCTGGTATGCCGACGGCACGAAGACCTTGATTGCGGAGATGTCGGTTCGGGCATCGACTCCGCTCTCCATCTTTTCTGCGCAATGGATTGTCATCAGACGGGCGGCCTGAATGTCGATGTAGCTCTCGGCGATGAAGCCCTGAACGAACTGCTTGGTCTGGAGAAGCCCTCCGTGGACTTCGCGTGAACGAGCACGGGCGACCATCAGATCGAATGCTCTCCACATCTGTCCGATCGAATTCATGCAGTGGTAAACCCGTCCGGCACCGAGCCGGTCCTGGGCGGCTTGGTGGCCGCTGCCCCGACTACCAAGCTGATTGGCGACAGGAACTCTGACGTCGTCGTAGATGATTTCGCAGTGGTCGCTGTTTCTTCCCCACACGTTGAGTCCACGAACAATGTCGACTCCAGGTGTGTCTGTTGGAACGATGATCTGGGTCATGCGAGTCGAGGATCCGCTGTCGCCGTCGGGGTCTTCGGTACGACACATCACGATCAGGAAGTCGGCGGCGAGACCGTTGGAGGTAAACCACTTGTGGCCGTTGATGACCCACTCATCGCCGTCGCGAACGGCTGTGGTTTTCAGCGATCGCGGGTCGGACCCGGCAGCATCGGGCTCGGTCATCGAGAATCCCGACTCGAGCTTCCCCTCGATCAGGGGAATCAGCCATTTCTCTTTTTGTTCGGGAGTTCCGTATTTGACGAGAATCGATTGGTTGCCAGAGTTGGGGGCAACCACACCAAACAACGCGCCAGCGCCCACGGCGTAGGCGAGCACTTCGTTCATGTATGCGTGTTCGAGGAAGCTAAGGCCCACACCTCCGTATTCCTCGGGTAGGTGAGGCGCCCATAGGCCGGCCTGCTTCACCTTCTCTTTGATCGACGCTCTGAGGTTTCGGGCTTCCTGTCGGTCAGCGTCGCTGATCTCTTTGCCCTGGACTCTTGAGGCCCAGATCATGTTCTCGTTGGGCAGGATCTCTGCGTTGACGATGCGGGCCGTGAGAGATCGAATCTCGTTGACGCGATCGGACAGGGCCGGGACTGGTTCGACCTTCATTCGCATGGCTTGCTCCCTAGGGTGGTGAGTTGTCGAGGAACTCGTAGGGGATTGTCTCTCACGCGACGGGGTCCCGCGGCAAATCCGGACTCGGCGAAATGTTTGCAGTGACCTGAGAGTCCGATGCCTCCGAATCGGGTGTTTGTGGAGCTATGGGGAATTGAACCCCAGACCTCTTCCATGCCATGGAAGCGCTCTACCAACTGAGCTATAGCCCCGTCTTTCGACGGCCAGAGCGTATCAGCGCATAGATGTGGAACGCACCCGAATCCACCCGATGATGAGGGTCCCGCGGGCCCCTGCCGGAGCGCCGTAGCTTTCTGTTGTATGTCGCGCCTCAGGACCGTCATTGCCGGCCTGACCACCGTCCACTTTGCCGTAGGAGTCTGGCTGGCAACATCGATACCGGGACCACTGTTGTCGGCCGACGATTTGGCCTACATGTCGATGGCACGAACGTTGGCGGGTCGGGGTGCATCACCGCTGGGGCACCAGCCGCCGTACGGATTCCTGTATCCGATGCTGATAGCACCGGGGTGGTCGCTGGGCTTGGGTGAAAGCTCGATTCTGACGTGGGCGCGCGTTGTCAACGCGTTGCTTGCATCGTTGCTAATTCCTGTGCTGTATCTGATTGGACGTCGGGTCTTGGCCGCCGATCCGAAGCTGTCTCTGTTCGCAGCGGTGTTGGGATCATCGCTCCCGGCTGTGTGGCTGACAGCGTCGGTCGCGTGGACAGAGAGTCTGCTTGCGTTGCTGGTCGGGGTCGCGGTGTTGGCGCTGGCGAGAGTTTGCCGTGACACCAGCTGGATCTCGATCGCTGGAGTTGCCATTACGGCTACCGCGCTTGAGGCAGCACACCCGCGAATGGCGCCGATCGCGGCAGGGCTGGTGATCTCAGCGGCACTGATGATGATTGGCCGTGTGCGTTGGACGGCGATCCTGTCGCTTGTCGGAGCAGCCGTGATCTTGGCCGTCGGGGTCGTCCACGTGAACGATCGGATTCAGTCAGCAACTTTCGGCGGCACGGCGACCTACGCGGCGGGCGATCTTGCCTCGACAAGAGGGTTGTCGGAGGTGCCCGACATGGCGGTACACGCGATGGGAACGCTGGCCTATCTCGTGGTGGTGGGAGTTGGCATCACCCTGGTTGGTGCGTGGGCGATGTGGCGAGCAGGGATCGTTGGTCGGGCTTTTGGAATTGCTGTTGTCATCTCGACTGCGGTGGCCGGGTGGTTCCTCACCGGAGTTCCTAGATCGGATGCCTACCTACATGGTCGGTACATCGAGATTCTTGCCCCGATTCTCTTTTCGGCAGGCATCGTCGGGCTAACTCGCTTGAAGTGGTCGACGTCTGCCCTCGTGATCACGATCGGCACCGTCGTGGCTGGGGTTGTCGCGGCGTGGGCCGGTCCTGGAGACAACTGGGCGCATCCGCGGTCGCCGGTGATGATGCTCGGTGTGGAGATCAGCGGAGCCCCGTTCGGATCCAGCGTGTTCGAGCCTGGAGCGGCGGCGGCGGTCGCGCTGGTTGTGGGGCTGCTGCTGATGGCCGGTATGCAACGCAGGCGGCTCGTGGTCACGGGCGCGGCGTTCTTTGCGGCGGTGGCGCTCGGCATTTGGTCAGGAACGGTCGGGCTTCGAGCGCTCTATCAAAGTTCGATGGCGGCTTCGGTCGATGCCGCCATCGACAATGTGGAGATCACACGTTTGTGGATCGACGACAGCGCCGTCGCTTCGTCTGCATCTGGAGCGCTCGCCTGGCGGGTGGGGTTCGATTTTGTAACCGACCTTCCAGATGATCGCGTCAGCCACTTGCTGCGGCGTTCCGGCGGTCAGGCCCCGGCCGGGGCGGTCGAAGTATCCGATTTTGGCGATGTGACCCTCTGGCAGCTTGAGTGATCGCTCAGTCGTCGTCGTCCTGCTCACGTAGGAAGTGTTCAATCTCGGCTGTCAGCGAACCGGGGGATTTCATGTCGATTTCAGCTTGAGAGGTGGCGTCTTGGCGTCGCTCGAGATCAGCGATCATTTCGGCGTTAGAGTCGTCGCTGGCTACCAATTCGTCGAGTCGCTTGCGACTTATGACTGATCTCTGCAGAAGAATGCCGGGGTTGATCTCGATACCCGCCGAGTGTTCCATTGCCTGTACCAACGCCAGCGAAGCTGCCGGGTAGGGGGCGTTCAAAATGTAGTGGGGCACCTGAGCCCACAAGCCGAGTGACTCCACCCCAGCCAACTCGAATGCCTTCTCGAGCGCGGACTCCACGCCGGCCGGCACGTCGAGGCTGGCATTGGCGTAATCGCCAATCGCCAGCTCGGCGGTTGTCGCGGTAACCGACAAACGGCATGGCCGCGTGTGAGGAACCGCGGCCGGGTAGGCGCCGAGGCCGACCATTCGACGCACGTTGAATCTGAGCGCTAGAGCTACGGCTGCGGTGGTGAACGTGCGCCAGTTGTGATCGGGCTCTGCGCCGCTCAACACCAAGATGTCGTTGCCATTGTTGTCTTGGCCGGCAACCAGTTCGATCTTCGGCCAATCGATTGCTGTGTTTATCCCATCGATCAGATGCATGATCGGGCGACGAGCGCGGTGGTCGATCAGCCATTCGGTATCGAACGTGGCGATTGTTCTGGGGTTGATCTCGGAGAGAATGTGCTTGACGGCAACCGCAGCGCTTTGGCCGGCATCAATCCATCCCTCGAAATGCACCACGAGCACCGGTCGATGGAGATCAGGGGTTTGGAGAAGCGTGTAGAGATCGTCGGGAACCGCCGGATGGGTCATTCGTTGCCCGACATCGAAGAGATCATGCTGACAGTGGAGCACGCGGAAGGCCCGCGGAGCGAACTGAGATTGCATCGAGGGAATGTTCTGGGGCCGGTGTACGTTCAGCAAATCATGGCTGATGTAACCGATGCGACATTTGAAACCGACGTTGTGGAGCGCTCGCGGACCGTGCCCGTGGTCATTGATTTGTGGGCTGAGTGGTGCGGGCCGTGTAAGCAGCTGGGACCCATGATCGAAAAGGTCGTCGCCGAGACCAACGGAGCGGTCGAACTTGCCAAGGTTGACGTCGATGCCAACAAGGAGGTGGCTGGGGCGTTCAAGGTTCAGTCGATACCTGCGGTCTACGCCATGGTGGATGGAAAGATTGTCGATGGCTTCATGGGCGCGCAACCGGAGCAGGCCGTGCGTGATTTTGTCGCCAAGCTCGTGCCGCCCACCGAGCTGAGCGAGATTGATCAACTTGTGGAAGCAAGCGACGAAGCTTCACTTCGAGCCGCTCTCGAGATTGAGAGCGACTATCCGGCGGCTGTCGTTGCACTCGCGGCTCTCCTAATCGAGCAAGACGCCGCTGATGAGGCATCCGCGCTTCTCGAGCGCATTCCAGAGTCCGCAGACACTCGACGACTCTTGGCATTGGCCCGCACCGGTGCCCCCACTGCAGATTTGGATGATGAGCTCGCGGCTCTGTTGGCCAACGTCAAAGACGATGAGGTGGCCCGCCAGAGATTTGTCGATCTACTGGAAGTGATGGGGAGCGACGATCCTCGCACAGCGGGTTGGCGTAGGCGCCTGTCCGCCGCGTTGTTCTGACCGTCCGACTGAGCCGGTCAGGCGCCCGATAGCGTCAGCGCAGCGTTGCTTTCCACCTCCCCCTGATCGACAAGTTCGAAGTGGGAGGTCCGTGTGGCTGCGGACGAAGAGACCCGGTCAGTGCGAGCCGTGCTTGGTTCGGCAGCCGATCGGTTGGGTGTAACTCCAGCGGCAGTCGCCGCGGGTGTAATAGCGGTGCTGGCTGCCGGCATCGGTGGATGGTGGGCATTACGTGCGCCTGATCCGCCCCCAGCGGAGTCGGTGATTCCTTCGATTTTCGACACTCCATTACCTTCGTTGAGCCCGGTGACGTCCACCTCGGCCCGGATTGTCGTGTTGGTCGATGTGGGTGGAGCGGTCGCGGATCCCGGGGTTCACGAGCTTCGTCCGGACGATCGTGTCGTTGACGCGATTCGCGCGGCCGGCGGCTTGAGTGCCAATGCCGATCGACGCCGATTGAACATGGCGATGCCGGTTGCTGATGGGCAGCGAATATGGGTGCCGCTCATTGGTGAAGACGAACCCAAGGTGGCCCTTCCCGAGGGAGGATCGGCCGCAGGTTCCAGTTCGGCAGGGCAGTCGGCGATGCGGATCAACATCAACAGCGCCAATTCTGAGTCCTTGCAGACGCTGCCGGGAATTGGCCCGAGCCTTGCGGCTTCGATCATCACGTTTCGGAGTCGTGAGGGGCCGTTCGCTCGCATCGACGATCTCATAAAGGTGCCGGGTATCGGTCAATCCAAGTTACGACAGATAGCCGATCTGGTGAGCGTGTGACCGCGTTCGCTGCCGCTGCCGGGGCGTTGCTCGGATCCTTGGTGGTGATCCCGGCGCCATGGCGGGTCGCCATCGCCGTTGCCTCGATAGCAACCCGTAGTCGCCGTCCGATTTCAGTGCTTTTGGCACTGATCGCGCTTACCAGCTTTATGGCGAGCCGCGCTGAGGCTGGCATGGCCCCTGTTCAATCAGGGGAGTTCGATGGATGGGCAACGCTCGTGGATGATCCGACTCCGTTGGGAAACTCGGGTGTCCGGTTCACTGTCAGAATCGACAGCCGTCGTATCGACGCATCTGCGCACGGTTCTGTTGGATACGCCATGACCGATCGTCTCGCGGGGGAGCGAGTGTGGCTGCGAGGCCGGTTGTCGCCTATAGGGCCCGACGACTCATGGTCACGGTGGCGACACGTCGTCGGCCGACTGACGGTGAGCGAAGTGGTTGCCGACGCTCCTGCCGCTCCTGTGGGCCGTTTCGTCAATCAAGTTCGGCGCACTCTTTCCACCGGCAGCCGAGCGTTACCCGCGAATGATCGCGCGCTGTTTCTCGGAATGGTCATTGGTGATGATCGTGGTCAGTTTCCTGCGACTGCCGACGATTTCAGAGCGGCGGGCCTCGGACATCTGCTCGTGGTGTCAGGTCAGAACGTGGCGTTCGTCCTGGCGATCGTGGCTCCGATGGTGTCACGACTTCGTCCGGGCTCACGTCTCGTCATCTTGATGTTGCTGCTGACAATGTTTTCGCTCCTCACCAGGTTCGAGCCATCGGTGCTCAGGGCGGTGGTGATGGCTGGGGTCTCGGTGGGTGCGACTGCCCTCGACCTCAATGTCGACGGACGCAAGGCCTTGTCGTGGGCCATCACAGCTCTCTTGGTGATCGATCCTTTTCTCATCCACGTCATTGGATTTCAGCTGTCGGTTGCCGCAACCGCTGGGTTGGTGTTGTTTTCCGGGCCCATTGCTTCGCGACTGAGGGGGCCGATGTTGCTACGGGTGGCGTTGGCCACCACGGTGTCGGCACAAATCGCGGTATCGCCCGTTTTGATCGCCACGTTCGGTCCGATGCCGTTGATGTCGCTACCCGCGAATGTGTTGGCCGAACCGGTCGCCGGACCGGTGATGATGTGGGGAAGCACAGCTGGATTGCTCGCTGGTGTCATGGGCGGGTGGGTTGCCCACCTAATCCATCTCCCGACGAGAGTCTTTCTGTGGTGGATATCGGGAGTTGCGGGGGTGGCGGCGCGGTCGCCGGCGGTCATGGTCGGTGGGCTCGGAATTGCCGTACTCGCTTTCGGGTTGGCTGCGCTACTCAGCAAATTGCCGACGGTGAAATTGCTCGGGGCGATGACCCTCGTCGCTGTGGTGGCACTGGCCTCGGCTGGTGCGCCATCGATCCGCTCGGGTCGTACCGACGTTGGTGAGGGTGCGGTCGTGTGGCACGCGGGGACCTCCACGTTGGTCGTGCTCGACCGGCCTCGGGACCCACGTCGAACACTGGAGGCACTGCGGCTCCACGGAGTGAGATCGGTCGACGCTGTTGTGGCCTTACGCGGCAATCGCTCAGACGCCGATGCCGTCAGAGCCATCCGTGACAGATACGGCTCGATCGAAGTCGCCGCGCCTCCATTGCATCGTGTTCGAGGTGCCCACGGGGTCCACTCCGGTGAGGTCATGTCGCTCACCGACTTGTCCGTTGAGATCATGTCGGTCGATCCGAGAATCGAAGTTCGGGTGTCGATTGATGCCGACATTGCGAGTACGTCTCTCGCTGTCGCAGAGGGCGGCTATGGTCGCTGACGATGCACCTCGAATTGGGCGAAGACCGCTTCGATATCACCACAAGAGCGCTTGTGATGGGAATTCTCAACCGCACTCCCGACTCGTTCTACGATCAAGGCAACTACTGGGATTTCAACGATTTTCTTCGCAAGGCGCAGCAGCTCGTCGATGATGGCGCCGACTTTCTTGATGTCGGCGGCAGTAAGGCCGGCCCGGGCCCGGAGGTGACACCCGACGAGGAGATGGAGAGAGTTGTTCCAGCGGTCGTCGCACTGGCCGACAGGTTCGACGTGCCCATATCTGTCGACACCTTCAGGGCCGGCGTGCTCGAAGAATCGTTGGCGGCCGGAGCTTGCGTCGGTAACGACATCAGTGGGTTCGCCGACCCTGAATTTCTTCGTGTGGCAGCGGATCACGGCGCTTCGGTGGTGGCCACCCACGTGAGGATTGGGCCGCGTATTCCCGATCCTGAGCCCGAATACACCGACGTTCGTTCTGAGGTGGTCGATTTTCTACGCAGCCGATCCGCGGCGGCTCTGGCTGCAGGTATTCCGCGCCAAAGGATCATGGTTGATGCCGGGCTCGACCTGGGCAAGACGCCGCAACAATCACTCGAGCTGCTCCACCACAGCGACGATCTGGCGGCGTTGGGATTCCCCGTGTTTCTGTCGGCATCCAACAAGGGTTTCATCGGTGAAATCACCGGCGCAGATCTCGACCAACGCAAGTTCGGAACCATGGGAGCTCACGCGCTTGGCATAGCGCTCGGATGTCGCATCCTCAGAGCCCACGATGTGAGGGCAAACAGGCGCTTGGCCGACACGATGAGCGCGGTCCTCTCACACAGGAGGGCATGAGCCATGTCGGTGTCTCTGTTGATCGGCGACGATCCAGTCCTTGTGAGCGAGGCGGTCACCGCTCGGGTCGATGAATTGGTGGCCGATGGCGATCGCAGCTTGATGCTTGAAATCATCTCCGACGCCGACCATATCGACGACGACGGACAGGTCGATGCCACCCGTTTGGTGGTTGCGGGCGGCACGGCACCGTTCCTTACCGACCGTCGGGTGGTGGTGGGGCGGGCCATGGGGAGATTCTCCCGCAAAGACCTCTACTCGCCGGTCATACAAATGATCGGGTCTCTGCTCGACACCACCGATCTGCTCCTGGTTTGGGAGAAGCCCAACAACGCTCAAACCGGAAGGCCCGAAAAGGGGGCGTTCCCGTCATTGCCGAAGGCGATTCGAGAGGCGGTTGAATTGGCCGGCGGTTTGGTCACCGACACTCGTCCGCCACGAGGCAAAGCCGCAGCCACGTGGCTTCGCGATCGCCTCGATGAATCCGGGCTCAAGTTCGATCGGAGATCATTCACCGCCGTCGAGGATCTTCTCGGAGAAGACCGAAGCGCTGTAATAGGGCTGGTACGCACGCTTGAAGGTGCGTTGGGCTCCGGTGCGTCGGTGACCCCCGAAGACATCGCCACCTACGGAGGAGCCGGCGGCACCGTCGCTCCATGGGATCTCGATGACGCCGTCGATGCCGGCGACGTGGCCGCGGCAGTTGCCGTGGTACATCGATTGATTCCTCTCGAGGGCTCGCCAACTGATCGCAACACGGCGGCGTTTCGCCTTCTGGCCTACACGCAGCGTCGCTACTCCAACATGTTGCGTCTCGAAGGCGCTGGTGCGCACAGCGATCGCGAAGCGGCAGCCCTTCTTGGAATTAAGGGATCCACGTTTCCGGCCAAGAAGGCTTTGGCTCAGAGCCGTCGACTGGGATATCAGTCGATCGCCGAATCGATCAAGCTCATTGCCCAAGCAGACTTGTCGCTGCGCGGAACAACCGACTGGCAGCCCGAATTGGTGATCGAACTTCTCGTGGCCCGCCTGACGAGCATCGCTCGCCGACGGTAATCCGAGAGTCGGGTTCAGCCCTGCTCGGCCGAAGCCACGGCGACCTGACGCATGAGACGGCTCTTGCGACGTGAGGCAGTGCTCTTGTGGAGCACACCCTTTTGAGCAGCCATGTCGAGATGCTTGATGGCATCCCGGAGGATCGCCTCAGCATCGTCGGATCCTTCAGCGGCCGCGCTCACTGCGGACTTGATTCGGGTGCTTAGTTCTGATCGAACCTTGCGGTTGCTGATGCGACGAACTTCGCTCTGACGATTGCGCTTTATTTGCGACTTGATATTGGCCACGGGTACCTACCGGAATACGAAAGTTGAGGCCGAGAAGGCCGACCGTGGATACTACAGGGTCACGTGCCCCGATCGCACCCGCCTTCAGTTCCTGTCGCGCCAGAGCAAGGTGTGGGTATCGTCCGTTGTCCTACCCCCTAGTCGGCAGCTCCATGGACCTCGATCGCATACGAAACACATCGATCATTGCCCACATTGATCACGGCAAGTCCACTCTCGCGGATCGAATCCTCGAACTGACCGGCGCCGTCGATGCCAGGGATATGAGAGCCCAGTACCTCGACTCGATGGACCTTGAGCGCGAACGGGGGATAACCATCAAGCTCCAGTCGGTCACTCTCAATTGGGCAGATCATGTGATCAATCTCATCGACACTCCTGGTCACGTCGACTTTGGCTACGAGGTGAGCCGGTCGCTCGCAGCGTGTGAGGGCGTGATCTTGGTGGTCGACGCGGCTCAGGGGATCGAGGCCCAGACGCTCGCCAACTGCTACTTGGCGATCGAACATGATCTGGAAATTGTTGCCTGCCTCAACAAGATCGACCTGCCAGCGGCAGAGCCTGATCGATGTGCGGCTGAGATCGAGCAAGTGTTGGGAATCCCGGCGGATGAGATTCTGCGGATATCGGCCAAGACCGGTGAAGGCGTCGCTGAGTTGCTCGACGCCGTGGTTTCTCGCACCCCCGCTCCCACGGGAGATCCTGATGCCCCGCTTCAGGCACTGATATTCGACTCACATTTTGATCAATACCGCGGGGTGGTCTCATCGATTCGGGTATTCAACGGGGTCATTACTCCCAAGACCCGGCTTCAATTCATGCAGGCCAAAACCGTCCACGAACTCGACGAGATCGGTATTCGCAATCCGCAGAATGTTCTGGTGGATCGGTTGGGCCCTGGTGAAACTGGCTACCTGATGGCTGGTATCAAGGACGTGGGCGAAGCCCGCTCGGGTGAGACGGTCACCGACGATCGACGCGCCGCAACAGAGGTGCTCGCCGGCTACGACGAACCCAAGCCAATGGTGTTCTCCGGGCTCTACCCGATCGACGGCGACGAGTTCACTGATCTGCGTGAGGCCCTTGAGAAGTTGCGCCTCAATGATTCCAGCTTCACCTACGAGCCCGAAACCTCTGGCGCTCTCGGTTTTGGTTTCCGTTGCGGATTCCTCGGGTTGCTCCACATGGAAATCGTCAGGGAACGTCTGGAGCGCGAGTTCGGGCTCTCGCTCATCTCAACAGCGCCCTCCGTGGAGTATCACGTCACCCGCGCCGATGGGCGAACGTCGATTGTGTCCAATCCGTCCGACTTGCCTCCGGCCGCTGAGATCGAATCTGTCGCCGAACCCATGCTCACCGTCCACATCCTCACGCCAACCGCATACACGGGCACGGTGATGGAGCTATGCCAGAGCCGACGTGGGTCGATGTTGAAGATGGAGTACCTGTCGCCCGAACGTGTGGAACTGCAATACACCGTTCCATTGGCGGAAGTGGTCCTCGATTTCTTCGATCAGCTCAAGAGCCGTACCCAGGGTTATGCCAGCCTCGACTACGACACGGCCGGCTATGTCGTAGGCGACCTCGTCAAGGTCGACGTGCTGCTTCATGGCGAGCCGGTAGACGCGTTCAGCACGATCGTCCACCGCGACCGCAGCTACAAATATGGGCGCAGCATGGCCAAGAAGCTTCAGGAACTGATTCCACGGCAGCAGTTCGAGGTTCCGATTCAGGCAGCAATCGGGGGCCAAATCATCGCTCGTGAGACGGTGCGGGCATTCCGTAAGGACGTGACCGAAAAGCTCTATGGCGGTGACGTCACCCGCAAGAACAAGCTCCTCAAGAAACAGAAGGAGGGCAAGAAGCGCATGAAGTCGATCGGTCGCGTCGACATCCCCCAGGAGGCGTTCATTTCTGCCCTTCAACTCGACGACTGACTCGACCGTTATCGCTGTCGCCATATGGTGGGCGTGTTCGTTGGGATGAGCAGCTGTGGGCTGACCGCTAGGATTTGAAGATGCTCGACAACCGGAAGGCAGCCATCTTGTCGGCTGTCGTACAGGAATACATCGGCACTGCCATGCCTGTCGGTTCGAGTCGCGTAGCGTCCGCAGCGAGTGTCGGAGTTTCGGCGGCCACCATTCGCAACGAGATGAGCGCACTTGAGGAACAGGGTTATCTAACCCAGCCACACACGAGTGCCGGCCGAATTCCCACAGACAAGGGCTACCGTTTCTTCGTTGATCATCTTCGCTCGATCGACCCTGTGCTTGCCAAGGCTGACCACTCGATGGTGAGCGAGTTTTTCGACACAGCAAACTCCGAACTCGAGACCATGCTCGACCGCACGTCCGATTTGCTGAGCAGCCTCACCGACTGGACCGGCGTAGTGGTGGGGCCGTCCGTCGAGGTGGCAACCATCAGGTCGGTGCAGTTGGTCGACCTCACGGCACACATCGTGATGGTGGTGGCCGTGTTGTCCAACGGAGTGATCGAGAAGCGCACGGTCGAGACTGTCGACGAAGTCGATCGCGAGATCGTGGATGACGCCGGGAGGCGATTGGCCGAGGCTGTTGTCGGGTGTTCGTTCGCCCAACTGGCCGATAATCATGTGCCGGACGACGACCCGCTGGTCAGCGCAGCGATCGCGGCAATTCAAGAGGCAGGTCGCAGCGCTGAGGTGTTCGTGGGTGGTGCTTCGCGGGTGGCGTCGGCGTTCGAGGCGGTCGAGCAGGTGCGCGAGGTCTTGGCGTTCCTTGAGCAGCAAGTTGTCGTCGTGTCGCTCATTTCCGACGTGGTTGGTCGAGGACTGAGGGTCGCCATAGGCGAAGAGACTGGAATGGCGCCTCTCGCCGAGTGCTCGTTGGTCGTTGCGCCATACAATGTCGGTGGAGAAGCTGCCGGCACCATCGGCATCATCGGGCCTACTCGAATGGACTACAGCCAGGCACTCTCGGCCGTTGCAGTCGTTAGCCTCCGTCTCGGTCAGGCTCTGAGCGAGGATTAGATGACAGATCATTACGAGACTCTCGGGGTCGGGCGCGACGCGACCGACGAAGAGATCAAGCGCGCCTACAAGAAGTTGGCCCGCAAGTTCCACCCCGACGTCAATCCCGGAGATTCATCTGCTGAAACTCACTTCAAGGAGATTGGAGCCGCATACGAGGTTTTGTCAGATCGTGAGCGGCGGTCTCGATACGACCGTTTCGGAACCGATGAGCCGGGCGCCGGCGGTGCCCCGTTCGGCGGTGGCGGCGGTTTAGGAGACATCTTTGAGGCATTCTTCGGCCAGGGTTCACCCTTTACTGGTGGGGGAGCCCAACGCAAGGGCCCCCAGCATGGCGAGGATCTCGAGACCGACGTCGATCTCGACCTCGAGGACGTTGTCTTTGGTGGCCAGCGGGAAGTGAAGCTTCGCACCGCTATCCGGTGCGAGACCTGTGATGGGTCCGGTGCGGAAGCGGGTAGCAAACCACAGGTCTGCAATGAGTGCGGCGGCGCTGGACAGGTCAGGCGTGTGCGGCAGTCGATTCTTGGACAGATGGTCACCTCGGCCCCGTGCCCGTCATGTGGCGGCGCGGGCGAAATAATCGACAAGCCGTGCCCGGATTGCGAATCCCATGGCCGCACGATCGAGGAGATGACCTATTCGGTGGAGGTCCCCCCGGGGGTCGACGATGGTTCGACCTTGCGCCTGGCAGGTCGTGGGGCTGCCGGGCCGCGTGGTGGCCCCAGCGGCGATCTCTACGTGCATGTGAGAGTCAGGCCACATCCAACGCTGCGACGTGACGGTGACGACCTCGTGCACTTGTTTCATATCCCGTTCACACAAGCCGCCTTGGGTGCCGAGATCGCATACGACACTCTCGACAGCGAAGAGAAGCTCGACATTCCTCGTGGGGCTGAACCGGGCCAGGAAGTGAGATTCCGAGGGCGTGGAGTTCCCCACGTGAGAGGCCGAGGCCGTGGCGACCTGCGAGTGGTTCTCATGGTTGATGTCCCCGACGATCTCGACACCGAACAGGAGGCGTTGTTGCGACGCCTGGCAGATCTTCGTGGCGAAGTTGTTGCCGAGGAAGAGCAGGGGCTGTTCTCCAAGATCAAGTCGACGTTCTCGTGAACGTTGGCGATCCGGCCCCCGACGGATCGCATGGGCCTCATGTGCTGGTCGACAACGTCGAGAACCCTGCTATCTCCGACGGTGACCGACGGCATCTGACCGGATCACTCCGACTTCGTGAGGGCGACAAGTTGACAGTTGGCGACGGTCTTGGGTCGTGGGTGGAGTGTGAGTTGGCCGGCGAGCCCCGGCCGATCGGTGTCGTCCACCATGTTCCTTTTCCAGCCAAGACGCTTGGTGTGGCATTTGCTCTGATCAAGGGCGGTCGTCCCGAACTGGTCGTTCAGAAGTTGACCGAGATCGGTGTCGACGAGATCACGGTGTTTGTGGCGTCGAGATCAGTGGTCCGATGGGACGAGTCCACAGCCAAGAGGAAGATCGAGCGGTTACGGAGAGTGGCGGCTGAGGCGGTCATGCAATGCAGACGTGCGTGGCTGCCAACGGTCGGCCGCGTCATGGGTTTCGACGAGGTGGTGGCGCTACCGGGCTGTGCCATGGCCGACATGACAGGATCGGTCGTCGAGGACCATCATCGGGTGTTGATGATCGGTCCCGAGGGTGGCTGGACAGATTCCGAGCGGGCTACCAGCATCCCCAAAGTTCGGATCGCCATGCCGGTTTTGCGGGCAGAAACGGCTGCCATCGCCGCGGGCACGCTGCTTGTGGCTGTGAGGGAACGGCTGGTGTCGCCGGCCAAATCGTGAGGCATTGGTGAAGTGCCATCAAAGCATTTTCGTAGTGATTGCCCTACGCGTCGTGATCGTTTAGGCTATACCGCTACATAGTGTCGTCTCATTGTCTCGTAACGTGATCGACTAAATGGTTCCATCGGAAGTGTGGTCGTGATGCCAGAGTCGGGATTCTCTCAGAACTACAGCAAACGGGTCGGTGAACGGCTGAGGGCCATTCGCCGCCAGAAGCATCTTTCACTCCAAGAGGTAGAGGCCACTTCTATCCAGGAGTTCAAGGCGTCAGTGCTGGGTGCCTACGAGCGAGGCGAACGAGCGATTTCAGTGCCGAGGCTGCAGCGATTGTCTCGTTTCTACAACGTTCCGGTCGACCAACTTCTGCCCCACGACGAGGGGCCGAGCTTCGGGGTCACCATTGCTGAACCAGTGATAGATCTCACTGAGCGCGGTAGCGCTCGCCATCACCACACGATCACCATCGACCTCACTCGCCTCGAGCAATTGTCGGGCCCCGAGGCTGAGATGCTCAACCGCTATCTCACCATGGTGCAAGTGCAGCGTCAGGATTTCAACGGCCGGGTTCTCACGATTCGAGCCGACGATCTTCAGGCGCTTGCCGCGATTCTCGGAACTGGTGTTGATGGCGCTGCCCCTCGGTTGGAGGACCTCGGCCTCAGCATGCAAGCCTGATCTGATTCGATCTGATCTGATTCGATGAGCGATGCCCGGCCGAGTGTCGGGTTTCGTCATTTTTGTAAAAGCGATCACGGGGTCGGCAACTGCAGGATCTGTCCGGGAAATATCAAGTCGGGGTCCGGACCTATTGTGGTGAGATTCTCGGCTATCAGACGACGCCAATAGGTGGTGATTGCCCCGACCGATGTCGGAGTTCCGCTGGATTGCACTACGCGTTCTGCGATGTGCCAGAGGTGGTCTCCCGGCGCAACAGTCCATGTGGCCGGCGTCGGCGCTGGCGCCAGCGTCGAGTTGTCGACCACGGCTGTTGCTGTTTCGATCGGATTGGCTTGCTCAACGGGGCCGAGGTCGACAAGGACAATCGAGGGCGGCTGGTTGGCTGCGGAGGCCATTGCCGGCCCGGAGGCGTAGATGGTGACGAGACCAATGGCCAATAACCGTCTCAAAGAGTCGGACGACGCGGCTGCCCAAATCGCTTCCAGACGCGGGAGTCTGTTGGTGATCCCGGCGACACCGATGGCGGCTCCGAGGAGGCCGATCGCGGTGAGGTACCCGCCGATGATGACGCCGGTTGTCCCTGCGATCAAAGCCGACGCAGACGGCGTGCCCATCTCGCCCCACCAAGACGTCAACGTCGATGGATCGGCTGAACTTGGATAGCTGATGTCGGCCATGAAGCTGAGCAGCAGCCATGTCGCGGCGGCGCCAAGCGTGGCGGTGGCAGCAGATTTGATGATGCTGGGTCGATTGGTCACGAGATCTCCTGGATAATGATTCTTGATCCGTAGGGGCTTCTTGCCCGAAGAACGTCGCACTCTCCACTCGATTCCGATTGCAACGATTCGATATCGGGCGCCGGCACGGTGAACTGTGGTTCGATCGGGCCGCCGGGCTCGGGCCATGCGTCGAACACGGCGACGACCCCGGTTGAGCGCTGCAACATTGCTGGAGTGGCTTGTCCGTCACAGTTCCAGTCGCCGACTACCGCCAGATCGTCGGAGGTACCGAGCCCGTAGCGACGACCATCATGCTGCAAGATCAACGGATCTGTGCTCTGGGTGAGAGCCGCGGAGAGTGTTTCATCGGGCAGGGTGGTCGTGGGTGGTGTGGTGAGGAATGTGGCGGGAGCAGGCGGCGAGGTGGGAGCAGGAGTTGACGTCGGAGCAATCATCCGGGGTTGCTGCGCTGTGACAGGATCGTGACGGCTGCTGGACACGAATCCGAAGGCGACGACGGCCAGGGCCAGCCCTGCGAGCGCCAACCCGATCGGACGAGCAGACAGCGTCGATCGTGGTGAAGCTTGCTTCGACTTGATCGAGTCGACAACTCGTACAAACCCGGCCGGGTCGCTGTGGGGTTCCGACAACCAATCGGTCAGGACTTTGAGTCGATCGGCGCCTTGTCCACCGATGGACTCAGCGGCGAAGGCCACGAGATTTCTCAATCCGTTCCTGTCGGCCTCCAACCCTTCATCGTCGGCGGGGCCGGCATTGCCGAACCCGCAAAGAACTGGTCGGCCGTCATTGGCAATGATCACGTGGCTTGGCGAGAGTGATCGATGGGAGATCCCAGCGGTATGAAGATCGGCGACGGTGGCGGTGATCGCGGCCAACATCTGAAGCGCTCCGTCGAGGTCGGTGGAGCAGCGGCGCTCCCACGTGTCAGTGCCGGCCCAAGCTGTGATCAGGAGCGGCTCGTCGTCTTCGCTGAATGACATGAACTCGACCACACCGGGATGGTGAAACTGCTGCAACAGGTCTGCTTCATGAGCCAATCGTTCGGGGGACTCAGATCGTTTGGCCGCTACGAGAGAGTCGCCGTGACGTTCGAGAGCGACGCCGTTCATGTGTTGGTCCAAGTAGTCATGGATTCGGAGAATACATGAAACTGCATGAAATGCAATCAAGATTCCTGAAAAGACCCATGAGCGGCCGTCCCCGAGGGCCCGACCGTTATCCTGCCTTCATGTGTCTACCCCGCATCGTGGCGGTCGATCCAGGGTCGCCAGCCGAGAGATTCGGCTTGGCTCCGGGCGACGAAATCCACACCATTGGAGGCGAGGTCCCGCGAGACGTGATCCGGTGGCAACTCCTCACCGACGCTGCCGAGGTGGAGTTGATGGTGGAGCGCGACGGGCAGATCCGCCAAGTGATGGTCACCAAGAATGATGGTGAGCCGTTGGGGGCTGAGGTGCATGCCGCGGTTTTCGACCGTGTGCAGACCTGCGACAACCATTGCGAGTTCTGCTTCATCCATCAGTTGCCCAAGGGGATGCGTCGTTCTCTTTATCTGAAAGACGACGACTATCGACTTTCGTTCCTCTACGGAAACTTCACGACGCTTACGCGTTTCACCGAGCTGGATCTTGAGCGGGTCATCACCGAGAGGCTCTCGCCGCTTCACGTGAGCATCCACGCCACCGATCCCGATATTCGGGCCGATATTTTGAAGAATCGCCGCGGTTCGGTGTCATTGAGATGGCTCCGGATGTTGCTCGACAACGACATCGAGGTTCATGGCCAAGTGGTGGTGTGCCCGGGACTCAACGATGCCGATGTTCTCGACGACACTCTCGCCGGCGTGCTGGAGCGGTTTCCCGAACTGGCTTCGGTGTGCGTGGTGCCGCTCGGAGTGTCGGGGTTCAATGCCCAGCCGCGAATGCGCCCCCACACGCAGGCTGAGGCGGCACGTGTCGTCGATTCGATTTCGCTGTGGCAGGGCACGTTCCTGGAAGCGCTCGGCCGACGAATGGTGTTTGCCGCCGACGAGTACTACCTGATGGCTGATCGCCCGTTCCCGGAAGCGGAAACCTATGAGGGCTTCCCCATGCACGAGGACGGAATCGGGATGGCACGCACACTCGAACTCGAGTTCAGTGGGGCAGTGTCTCAGCCGACCGGCACTCGGTCTGGATTCTTTGCATGGGTCGATGGTGCCCCAGCCGACGGCTACAGGGCGCCGCGGGTCGACTCTCCGGCGGAGCTTGTGTCGGTGGGAGCCGCCGGTCGTTCGTCGGTTGCGGTCTCTTTGAAACCTCGTCGCAATGCCCCGGTTGCCATACTCACCGGCACGCTCGGTGCGGGGGTCATCACACCTCTGATCGAGTCATTGAATCGCTCGGATGTGCGTGTCGTGGCGGTGCCCAACGACTACTTCGGTGGCAATATTGGTGTGAGCGGATTGATGGTCGGAGCTGATGTGACAAATGTCCTGAGCGCAGAGCCCGACGGACACCGGTATCTTCTTCCGGACGTATGCCTAAGCCGCGGGACCTTCCTCGACGGCATGACCATCGACGACTTACCGAAACCGGTTGAAGTCACAGCGACAGATGGTTCAGCTTTACGTGCTGCCCTGGAGGGGTCATGAGTTTGCCAGTGGTAGCTGTTGTGGGTCGACCGAATGTCGGCAAGTCGACGTTGGTCAATCGCATCATCGGTCGGCGCGAGGCGATCGTTGAGCAACGTCCAGGAGTCACCCGCGACCGCAAAGAGGTCGAGGGCGAATGGCTCGGGCACCGGTTCACGCTGATTGATACCGGCGGATGGATGGACGGCGGAAACGAACTCGACACCAAAGTAAGCAAGCAGGCCGAAAAGGCCATCATGGAATCTGATCTGGTGCTTCTGGTGGTCGACGCGATAGTCGGCTCCACCCCAGACGATGAGAGGGTCTCGATGCTCCTACGCAGGCTCGATACCCCAGTATTGGTTGTCGCCAACAAGTGCGATGACAAGGTCCACGAAATCGGTATCTGGGATCTGATGGGGCTCGGGCTTGGAGACCCCTATCCGGTGAGCGCTCTCCACGGGTTGGGCACCGGTGATCTGCTCGACGCCGTGATTGAATTGCTGCCTGAGAGCGACGACGACTTCATCGAAGACTCAGATGGCGACGCGCGAATGTTTTCTGTGGCGTTGGTCGGCCGCCCCAACGTGGGCAAGTCAACTCTGTTCAATCGACTGATTGGCGAAGAGCGAGCCGTTGTTCACGACATGCCCGGCACGACGCGCGACGCGATCGACACGGTGGTGGAGACCGACACCGGACCGATCAGGTTTGTCGACACTGCCGGTATGCGTCGGAAGTCGCGGATTGATGCCGACACCGAGTACTACTCGCTGGTTCGGGCGCTCAATGCTGTCGACAAATCCGATGTGGCGTTTCTCATCATCGATGCGACCGCCGGTATCACCCACCAAGACCAACGGCTCGCGGAGCGAGTAGACGGTGCCGGCTGCCCAATCGTCATTCTTCTCAACAAGTGGGAGCTGCTCGACACTGAGCACCGAGAGAAGATTGCCGGTGACGTAGAACGGAAGCTGGCGTTCCTTGGTGGAGCGCCCGTGCTGCGGATCAGTGCTCTCACAGGTAAGGGCGTCGACCGGTTGTGGCCGTCGCTGCAGACGGCTGTGGGCGAATATCGCACCCGCATACCTACCCGAGAAGTCAACATGGCCATTCGTTCCGCGCAGTCCGCGCAGCCTGCTCCGCATGGTGCACGAGTTCTGTACGCCACGCAGGTTGCCACCGACCCGCCAACGTTCACGCTGTTCGCGAATCGCGAGGTTCCGCGCACGTATCTCCGTTATCTGGAGCGGTTCTTGCGCGAGAGTTTCGACATGGGAACGACGCCCATCAAGATACGTGTTCGCAAGCGAAGCGGCTGAACCGTGCCGTACGGCTATCATTCTCTGATTCGGGACACACCCAGGAGGGCCAGTTGACTCCAATAGTTCTCGGCGTTCTAGCAGCTATTTGCTTGGCGTCATCGGTCCTTTACGCCAGGTCGGCCCGGCTGCGGCTGCGCATCGTCAGGTTGGTCGAGGCCGACGTCGGTTCTGGCGGTGAGGCGCACTCTGTGGCGTTTGCCTCGTTTCGCAAGGAAGCCCACTCCGGCGGGGTCTATTTCCTGCTGGCGATCGCATCGGCTGTGCTGGCCACCGATCAGTCAAGCAAGATCGTCCTTGTCATGGCGATACTGGCTGCCCCGGCTCTGGCATCGCTTTGGTGGTCGAGGCTGTCGGATCGTGAAGCCCGCATGGCTCGCAACCGTTACGACATCGAACGTCGGGCCGACGAAGCTTTGGAGCAGGAGCAGCTCGCTCCGAAGGCATGGGCTGCACGTTTGGCGCCTCAGGAGCTTCCAGATTTCAGCGGGTTCGAGATCGGTCGCGTCTATGAAGCCGGTTCTGGCCTGATGGCCGGCGATTTCTTCGACGTCCGTCGCGTTGGTCCGACCCGAGTTGCGGCTGTCATCGGCGATGTTGCCGGCCACGGGATCGAGTCTTCGATCACCGCGTTCCAAGCGAAGTATCTGCTGAGGGTGTTCCTCCGACAGTTCCGTGACCCGGCACAGGCATTCGAGGAGCTCAACGCACAGCTCTCGGCTGGTGAACGTGATGAGGAATTCATATCCGCCGTGGTGGTGGTGTTCGACACCGAGGCCGGCACCCTTCGATACGCGTCAGCTGGTCATCCTGCGGCCTTCTTGTTTCAGGAAAATGGGGTGGCTCCATTGCGCTCCACCGGCCCGCTGCTGATGCTCGATCCCAAGGCCCAGTTCTTCTCTCGGGAGATCCCGATGGAGAGCGGCGACACCGTAGTGATGTATACCGACGGCTTGGCTGAGGCTCGTGAGGACACGCAGCTGTTCGGCGAGGACAGAATCATCAAAACCGCAGAGCGAGACCTCAACGCGGCTCCCGGAGTGCTGTGCAAGACGCTTCTCGACGCTGCGAAGGACTTCGCCGGTGGAGTGATCGACGACGACACGGCGATTCTCGTCGTCCGGCGCGACTAGGAGAATTCTCATGCCATGGTGTGAAGAGTGTGAGAAGAGCTGGACCCCGACGTCTTTGCAAGCCGACGGAACGTGTCCGCAGTGCGGGGAGCGGGTCGAGTCGACGCCAGGAGTCGATCACAAGCCTCGAAAGATCCCATGGCACTTCTGGCTGATGGTGGGCGCGATCTCGATATATCTCACCTACCGATTGATCCAGCTGGTTCTCTGGATTATCTGAGCATTTTCTGGCTGGTAGGCGCTGGGTTTTCGGTGTGAGACACCTGGGTCGGCGCTACCATCGTGAGTCGTCACGGGCTGTGGCGCAGCTTGGTTAGCGCGTCGGTCTGGGGGACCGAAGGTCGGAGGTTCAAATCCTCTCAGCCCGACT
>JBDNJK010000118.1:0-23123 GCA_041687805.1 Acidimicrobiales bacterium | reverse complement strand
CTTCACGAACACCCGGGTGTCGTCCGCGTTCCAGAGATTGACGGTGAACGAACCGCCGTCGGCGATGAGCCGCTTTGTCAGCGACACGTTGTCGACACCGACACCGATCAGCACCGGCTCCTGGGCGAGCTGTGTGATCCAGCTCGTGGTCATGGCGTTGCGCTCATCACCCGATCGCGAACCGACCAACACCAACGCGTTGGGGATCTTCCAGGTGACGCGATTGATCAGCTGCTCGTCGAGAGTCATGCAGGCACACTATTCGAAGCCCGGCTACTCTCGGCCTCACCATGGCGACACCCAATTCCGACATGGTGTTCGCAGGCTCGGTCACAGAGCTTGAGGCCAGAACTCCACAAGCCTGCGGTGCGTTCGGTCTGGCTCAAACGCTGATCGACCTCAGGCGCTGATCGACACGGCCACCGGGTGGTGACATGCGATGAAATGATCGTCGCCGACCGCTTCCATCTGCGGCTCGACCTCGAAACAGATCTCATCTGCATGAGGGCAACGGGTGTTGAACCGGCAACCAGTTGGAGGGTTGATCGGCGATGGCAATTCGCCGTCGATGTTCCCCTCGGAGACATCAACGGTGGTGGCAGGTTCGGGGATCGATGCCAGTAATGCCCGCGTGTAGGGGTGGCGCGGGTGTTCATACAGCTCGTCGGCCGATCCGATCTCACACGCCTTGCCGAGATACATGACGATGATGCGGTCGCTCACGTTCTTGACCACCGACAGGTCGTGGCTGATGAACAGCAGCGTGAGCCCGTAGCGCTTCTTCATGTCTTCGAGCAGGTTGAGAACCTGTGCCTGGACCGACACGTCGAGCGCCGAGACCGGCTCATCACAAATGAGCACCTTGGGGTCCATCGCCAACGCTCTGGCAATCCCGATCCGCTGACATTGGCCACCAGAAAACTGATGGGGGCGCCGGTCGCCAAACTTGGGATCGACACCTACCGCGTGCATCAGTTCGTCGATGCGACCCTGCGACCAGGCTCCCTTGCCGCCGCCCCAAACCCTCACGCCTTCGCTGATCACGTCACGTACCTTGCGGCGCGGGTTCAACGACGAGATGGGATCCTGAAAAATCATCTGGAGGTTGGGCCGGTGCTGGCGCAGCGCCTCACCCTTGAGCGTGGCCAGATCGTTGCCTTCGAACACCACCTTGCCCCCACGAATTTCATTGAGGCGAATGATCGAACGGGCGACGGTCGACTTTCCACAACCGGACTCGCCCACAATGCCGAGGGTCTCACCTTCGGCCACGTCGAAGCTAATTCCCGACACTGCATGCACCACTTCGTGTCGGCCGACCGGGAATTCAACCGTGAGTTCCTCGACGCTTAGCAACACATCGGGTCGGTCGCGGAGCGGAGCTTTTCCAGTGCCTGCCATCAGTGGGCCGCTTCCTCGATCGGATGAATGTGAAGACCAGCGGCGGTTTGCCCAGCCTCAAGATTGGCGGCGAGCGCTTGCTCCCCGCGCGGCGTATTGGATGGGTGATGACAAGCGAAGCTGTGGAGACCCATCAGCCCGCCGAGTTCGGGAACCGCAGACATGCAGTCGGGCTGGGCGTAGCGACAACGCGGCGCAAACGAACATTGCTCCGGCGGATCGATCTGCTCGGGTGGACGGCCGGGGATCGGATCGAGCCTGGTGTGGCTTGGCTGATCGATTCGGGGGATCGATCGCAGCAGAGCGTTGGTGTATGGGTGCCGAGAGTCGGTGAACAGCGTCTCGGCATCTGATCGCTCAACGATGCGGCCCGCGTACATCACCGAGATGTCATCGCAACGGCCTCGGGCAACGCCAAGATCGTGAGTGATCAAGATCATCGACATGCCACGATCACGTCGGAGTTTGTCGAGTAGATCGAGCAACAACTTCTGGACGGTTACATCTACTGCCGTGGTGGGTTCATCGGCTATCAGAAGCCGCGGTTGGCAGGCAAGCGCCATGGCGATCACCACACGCTGACGAAGGCCGCCGGACAGCTCATGGGGGTATTGCCGCGCCCGTTTGGCCGGCTCGGGTATTCCGACCTGCTCAAGCAGATCGATCGACTCGGCGATAGCCGTCTTCCTGTTGTGGCCTAGGTGGTAACGAAGTGTCTCGGCGATCTGTTCGCCACATCGCTTCACAGGGTTGAGCGAGGTCATGGGGTCCTGGAACACCATCGTCATCTGGACACCCCAGAAGTGGGACTCGCCTCGTCGGGCCAATTCCGTCACGTCACGGCCATCGAAGACCACCGACCCATCGACCTCAGCCGATCGGGGAAGAAGATTCATAAGGGTCTTGGCGGTTACCGATTTGCCCGAACCCGACTCACCAACTATTCCGAGAGTCTGGCCCTGCTCGAGTTCGAAGCTCACACCGTTGACGGCTTGCACTACCCCACGGTCGGTGGGGAACCGGACGCATAGATCGTTGACACTCAGTAGAGAATCAGCCATTCGTGCTCCTAGAACGCAGTCTCGCGGACATCGAAATACGACCTCACGCGGTCGCCGGCGTAGTTGAGAGCCAGCACCGTCAAGAACATCACCCCGATCGGGGCCATCGCCACATGAGTGCCCGTGCGCAAAGTTCGGGCGTCGGACCCGGCGAGGATCATCTTGCCCCAGGTGGCCCCCTCTTTAACCGACAGGCCGAGAAAGGCCAGACCCCCCTCGGCCACGATCGCCACCGCCACCCCGAGCAGCGCCAACGCACCCATCGGTATGAGAACGTTCGGTAGGAGTTCTCGAACCATTATGCGGACGTCTTTCGCACCGATGACCCGGGCGGCCTGAACGAATTCACGCTCGGCGAACACGATGGTATTGGCCCGCGCCAGCCGTCCGATCGGAGCGATGGCGAGAATCCCCAAGACCATGGCAACGACCTTGAGAGATCGATCGAGACTGTTGACGATCAGCAGAGCCAACACCAAGCTCGGGAAGGAAAGCAAGGAGACGAAAACGAACGAGATGACCGCATCGATTTTGCCGCGGAAATATCCGGAGATGATCCCGAGCGGGCCCCCGATCCCCATCCCGGCCACAATCGCGATGAACCCCACCGAAAGCGACACTCTTGCTCCCCAGATGGTGCGGGCGAATACATCGCGGCCGTTGGCGTCGGTGCCGAAGAGATGACTCATGCTCGGGCCGTCGAGCCTTCCACCGGCACCGGTCACGTTTTGCCCGTCGATCGGCAGTATCGGGGCGAGGATGGCGAGCAGGGTGATCAGCGCCAGCCATCCTATCGCTATCCAAAATCCGACCCCCAGCTTTCGCTTGACCGCATCGTCTGGGGTCGGGTCGAGGACATCCTCCATCGCTACTTCGACATTCGGAAAGTTGTCGTCACCCACGGCGTACCCTCGGATCAAGAACCGAATACAGCAGATCGACCAGCAAGTTGATCAGCACAAAACCAGTGACGATAATCACGACGATTCCGAGCACGACCGGTGTGTCGTCGCGAACAATCGCGGTGACGATTTCGGTACCCACGCCGGGGATGCTGAAGATTCTCTCGATCACCAGTGTGCCGCCCAGCAGGGCCCCAGTGTTGATACCGAATACCGTGAGGACCGAGAACATCGAAGGGCGCAGGGCGTGCCTGGTCATAATAGAACGAGGCGGCATTCCCTTGGCCCGCGCCATGTGGACGAAGTCTTCCTGCAGTGTGGTGATGAGGTCGGTGCGCAGCAATCGCTGGTAAGTGGCGGCCAACGGCAACGCCAAAGTGAGGCCCGGCAGGAATAGGGATTTCAGTTGGTTGTAGATGCCATCTGGGTCGTATCTGGTCGGGAAAAACTGCCATCGCACCGCGAAGAAGTAAAGCAGGATCACACCCATGGCGAAATTGGGGATTGCCAAGAGCCCGAACGACACCACGGTGGATACGTTGTCGAACGGACGATTGGCGCGGTAGGCCGACAGAAGTGCCCACGGGATCGACAACACGATCGAGAAGAAGAGTCCCACCCCTACCAGTCGAAGAGTGACCGGGAGTTTGTTCTTGATCACGGTCGACACTGGAAGCTGATTCTGGAACGACGTTCCGAAGTCGCCAGTGGAAATGTCGCCCACCCAACGGGCGTAACGGACCGGCAGAGCGCTGTCGAGGTTGAATTCGGCACGGGTTCGTTCCACCACCGCGCAATCACCCTCGCTGGTGCCCCCGCGGGTGGACGAATCGGGCTTCAGGCCGGCATTGACATCGGCGCAGTCGATGCTGGCCAGAGGTCCGAGGATGTTGGTGAGTGGATCACCCAGGACGTTGACGGAGGCAAATGTGATCACTGTGACGGCGAATAGAACCATCACAAGCTGCCCTATTCGCTGCAATATGTATCGCATCTACTCCCTCGAACGTCCCGGCGATCCGGCTACTTCCAGCCCTCCCGATCTACTTGTCAAACCAGATGCCGTGGTTGAACATCGCGCCACTGCTCGTGCACAGCAACTCGACCCCATCGGGAGACTTGACGCCACACTGATTGCGGGTGTTGGCAACGAACGCGTTGTCCCAAAGCGTGCGGGTGAAGAATATGTAGAGGTAGTCGTCGTGGATCTTCTGCTGGATCTGCTTCCACAGATCGACACGCTCGGAAAGTACGTCGGTGGCTCTTGCCGCGTTGAGGAGATCTTCACGTGACTGATCGCAGTATCGAGGCCAGTTGAGCGACACGAACCCGATCGAGTCACAGGCCAACCACACGCGGTCGGCGGTGGGATCGGGGGCTCCGAACTGACGCCAGGTCACGATCTGATAGGCACCGAGGGCCACGTTGGTGATGTGATCATCCTCGAGCAGCACCACTCGATTGACGTTGAAGAAGTCGCCCCAACCTTCCGAGAGGATGTCGGCGATGTTCTCTTGGTCGACCGACGGACCGGAGTACTCGAAGTCGATGTTGACGCGTCCATCGGTACAACCCTCGGGGACATCGGCGCAGTAGGACTCGACCAACGGTCCGGCCAGTTCAGGTTGGTCGCCTTCCTGCTTGATATCGGCATTGTTCCAGATCAACTCCGGTGCGAACATGGTGTCGGAACCGCGCAGAATGCCGGCACCTGCGAAGTCGATGTAGTTCTGTCGGGCGGCGGCGAACGTGACCGCCTGCCTGACCCTGATGTCGTCGAACGGCGGGACCGTCGAATTCATCATGGCGAACGACTCCTGGCCCTGATCGTCCTCGAGGCGGATGAACTTGTCACCCTCATCGCGGATCGCCGCGGTGGCGGTCGGGTTAGTCGTTTGCATGCCGTCGAGTTCGCCGCCGATCAACTGGCTGACCGCGATTTGCGAGTCGGTGACGGGGTAGAATTCGATGGCGTCAAGGTAGACCTCGGTGCCGTTGTCGCGTGTCTGCCACCAGTCGGGGTTCTTGACAAACTTGGTGACGCTGTCCTGCACTCGGCTGTCGAACACGAACGGCCCGGTGCCCACCGGCTCCTGGTTGAGTGCCTGATCGTCTTTCGCCGCGGCCA
The DNA here is from genome assembly GCA_041687805.1 of Acidimicrobiales bacterium. Lineage (GTDB taxonomy): Bacteria > Actinomycetota > Acidimicrobiia > Acidimicrobiales > Aldehydirespiratoraceae > SZUA-87. Next base: position 17,631 of record JBDNJK010000118.1, on the reverse strand, counting down.
ACCATTTCGGTGAACCCGGCATGCCCAATTGGCCGTCGAGGCCCGTGGCGAACTGTTTGTTGGGCAGTGCCAAATGGAACTCCACCGTGAGATCATCGACCTTGGTCACCGGAACATCGGCGTCGAGTGCCGGTCTCACCGCCAGGGAGATCAATGGGTCGGCCAGCAACGCTTCAAAGTTGACAATGATGGCGTCGGCGTCGAGAGGTTCACCATCGGTGAAGGTGATGTTGGGGCGCAGCTTGAGCGTGAAGGTGAGACCATCGTCGGAGTTGGTGCCACTTTCGGCCAGATACGGGGTGATCTGCCCGGATGCATCCCAGTAGAAAAGTGGCTCGAACACCGTGTAACCCATTTGATAGGCGGTCGGTGAGAAACGGTTGACGGTCGGATTCAGCCCATCGGTCTCGGAGAGCACGCTTAGACGCAACGTGCCACCGGACTTGGCTCCATCAATGGTGCGAAGCACATCGGTCACGGTGGTTTCAGCCGACGAATCGCCCTTGTCTGCGGTGGCGCTGCTGGTCGCGTCCTCCTTGGGTGGTGCCGCCGTGGTTGCCGGCGCGGCTGTGGTCGGTGCTGCCGTGGTAGTGGCCGCGGTCGACGTGTCGGAGCTGCTATCGCCGCACGCTGCTGCGATCAGAGACATCGCCAAAAGACCGGCGACAATTTTCGACACGCTCACGCGTTTCGATCGGTTGGACATTGCTGATTCCCCCAGGATGACAGTCGTTGTTTCGTGTGACTGACGCCACATGGGTTTGAACAATGATTCGAAAAGCCATGCGAGCGCAAGTCAAGACACGATAAATATCGGAATCGGTGCCCAATCGTCACGCGACCGGTCATGTTGGAGCGGTCGCGTGACTCGTTGGATCAACCCTGATCAATCCACATCTGGTGGGAGAACATGCCTCCGTTATTGGTGCACAGCATGGGTACGCCGTCGGGCGTCGTGGCTCCACACTGATTTCTCACCTTGGAATTGAATGCGTTCATCCAGAGTGTGCGGGTGAAGAAGATGTAGGTGTAGTCGTCGTGCACCTTCTGTTGGATTTCTTTCCATAGACCCACTCGAGTGTCGAGATCGGTGGTGGCTTGCGCCTGATTGAGGAGTTCCTCGCGCGACTGGTCGCAATAACGCGGCCAGTTGAGCGAGACGAAGCCGATGGAGTCGCATGCCAGCCACACTCGATCGGCGGCCGGGTCGGGGGCACCGAACTGACGCCACGCCACGATGTTGAACGATCCCAATGCCACGTCGGTGACCAAATCGTCCTGCAACTTCACGCTGCGATTGACGTTGAAGAAGTCACCCCACCCGGCCACAAGAATGTCGGCGATGTTTTCCTGGTCGACCGATGGTCCGAAGTATTCGTAATCAATATTGATGCGTCCGTCGGTGCAACTATCTGGCACATCGGCGCAGTAGGCATCCACCAGCGGACCGGCCTTCTCTGGCATGTCGGCTTCCTGGACAACGTCAGGGTTGTTCCAGACCAGTTCGGGCGGGAAGATCGTTTCGGCTGTACGCAGGAAGCCAGCTCCGGCGAACTCGATGTAATTGTCCCTGGGGGTGGCGAACGTGATTGCCTGCCTCGCTCTGATGTCGTCGAACGGCGCGACAGAGGTGTTCATCATCGCGAATGACTCTTCGCCCTGATCATCCTCGATACGAATGTAGGTATCGCCCTCTTCGCGCACGGTGAGGATGGCATTGGCGGTGGTGGTACCGATCGTGTCGAGATCGTCACCGATCAGGCCGGCGACTGCGCTCGATGCGTCGGTGATCGGGAAGAACTCGATGGCATCGAGATAGACCGGCGTACCGTATTCGGCGGTCTGCCACCAGTCGGGATTACGCACGACCTTGGTGCTTTGATCCTGGATTCTGCTGTCGAACAGGAACGGGCCGGTGCCCACCGGTTGCTGGTTGAGAGACTGATCCTCCTTGGCCGCTTCGAGCCACTTTGGCGAACCCATCATTCCGAGCTGATCCGAAAGCGTGGTGGCGAACTGCTTGTTGGATATCGAGAGGTTGAACCGAACCGACAAGTCGTCGACCTTCTCGATCGGCTTGTCGAGATTCAGCCCGGGACGAACAGCGAGCGAGATGATCGGGTCGGCCAACTGGCCTTCGAAGTTGGCGATCACGGCATCGGCATTGAGAAGGGCGCCGTCGGTGAATGTGATCCCTGGCCGCAGGTGAATCGTGAATACAAGGCCGTCATCGGAGCTCTCGTAGCTCTCGACGAGATACGGAGTTGGCTGACCGGTGGCGTCCCATGTGAACAGCGGTTCGATCACGGTGTTGGCCATTTGGAAGGCCGACACGGCGTAGTTGTTGACCGTGGGGTTGAGTCCGTCGGCTTCGGCCTCGACGCCGACTCGTAGAGTTCCTCCGGAGGTGGCGCCGTCCGTGGTGAGGGTCAGGTCTACTTGAGAACTGTCGGCTGCCGAGTTGGAATCGTCGGCGGTGGCGCCGCTCGTAGCATCGCTACTCGGCGCGGTGGTAGCTGGGGCTGCGGTCGTGGCCGGTGCCGCTGTGGCGGTGGTGCCTGCATCGGCGTCAGCGGGCGAGGTCGAAGATGACGAGTCACCGCAGGCCGTGGCCACCATCGATGCAGCGACGACCAGCGCCGCTGCCTTCAGCCATCGTCCTCTCGACAATCGTCGAACTCCTCGCGGATAAAGCCAACTAGCCATGTTTCGCTCCCCACATTTGAAATGTCATCAAGACCGACACTTACGTCGTATGAGATGGAACTCTGACCCAGTTTGTGGAGATCAGACAAATCGCGTGAAGCCGATCGCAAACCAGACAACCACCGTGAGTGACCAGAATATGCACCGCGCGTCGTTCCATCCACCGGATACCGAAAGTGTCGGAGTATCTTTTCGGGAGTTGGAAATAGTTGAAATTGCGCGTTGGTCTCAACACGCCGCAGGAGCTTAAGTGGACGATTCGGTCAGCACAGATCAACAGGAAACGACCGCGACACGTGCGTCCTTGCTGACCGAACTAGCCCAACTGATCGTTTCCGACATCGACGATCTCACACGCGAACTCCAGTGGCGTGTCGCTCTCAGCCGCATTCCCGACGCCGCGTTGCTCGTAGATCTCGACGGCACCGTCCTCGATTGCAACGAGCGTTCGCGCTCTATTGGACTCATGCCTGAACATGTCAAAGGTAGGCCTCTTTGGGCGGCGCCCCTTTGGGGTGCAGCCGATCCGAGCACCACCCTCGGACCCCTCGTTATAGAAGCTGCAGCCGGGAAAACCGGTGCCCGCACGCTCGATACCAACGATCTCAGCGACCATTCAATTCGTATCGAGCTGACACCGGTCACCGACTCTGACGGCACAATCGTCATCCTGCTCGCCGAGCTGCGAACTCTGTCCGATGAACGCAAATCTGTGGCCATCATCGAGGCCACCACTCGTGCCCTCGCCCAGGCCGAAGACATATTCCAAGCGGTCGCCGAATACACATCCGATCTCGTTTGTCTTCATCAACCCGATGGCACATACACCTACGTGTCGCCGTCGGCACGTCGTCTGCTCGACATCGACCCGGCGGCAATGGTTGGCACCCACCCGGTCGATATGTCTCATGCCAACACTCGAGACGCACTCGTGCAAGCTCTCAAGGATGCGGCCCGTCGAGGCGCCGACCCCACTCGATTCCGACACCGCGTCCGTCACCGCAACGGTTCATACCGATGGTACGAGACTGCCCTCACTCCAATTCGCGATGCCTCGGGCGAGGTTCGCCAGCTTCAGTCTTCGGGCCGCGACATCACCGAGCAGCGCGAAACCGAGCAAAGCCTCATCAAGCAAGCATTTCACGATGATCTCACCGGACTACCCAACAAGGCTTTGCTGCTCGACCGTCTTGATCAGGCCTTTGCCGTCAGCCGGCGATCACAGCAACCGATCGCAGTGCTGTTCATCGATCTCGACGGTTTCAAGACCATCAACGACACGCTGGGCCATCAAGCTGGCGATATCGCTCTGAGCAAGGTCGCCGAACGTCTCTCGGCAATAGTCCGCCCCGGCGACACGCTGGCTCGGATCGGTGGCGATGAGTTCGTGATGCTCTGTGCGGGCACCGACGGTGCCCGCGGCGCAACCGCGGTCGCTCGGCGGATCCTCGGGGCATTCGACCAGCCCTTCGTTCTCGGTGGCCACCCGGTGGCTCTCGGCACATCGATCGGCATCGCCACGTCGCTGGGAGCCGAGAATTCCTCGCTGCTCCTCGACAACGCCGACACTGCCATGTACGAGGCCAAGCACGCTGGCCGTGGTCGTTTCGCCATTCACGACGAAGTCGACCAAACCATCGCCCTCGAACGGATCGATACCGAAGATGCGCTTCGTCGCGCCGTAACCAACAACGAACTGCGACTTCACTATCAGCCGGAACTCGATCTCAATTCCGGCACGATCGTTGGCTTTGAGGCATTGGTTAGGTGGAAGCACCCGGACGGGCGACTGGTTCCGCCCATCGAGTTCATTCCGTTGGCTGAGGAAACCGGAATCATTGTCGAGATCGGAAAGTGGGTCATCACCGAGGCTTGCCGGCAGGCAGCCGTATGGCGCCTGTTCCGCGACCCCGATAGCGAGCCAGTGCGTATATGGGTCAACCTGTCGGGTCGTCAGCTGGGCGACCCCGAACTCGTCGAGTTCATCAAAACAGCCATCACAGCTGCCGGCATCACCACCGACGAAATTTGTATGGAGATCACCGAATCTGCGCTGATGGGCGACGCCAATGCTGCCGCACTCCAACTCGACGAACTTCGGGGCTTGGGGATCAGTCTTGGTATCGACGACTTCGGCACCGGCTGGTCGCAGTTTTCCTATCTCCACCGACTTCCCCTCGACGTGCTCAAGATCGACCAGTCGTTCGTGGCTGGCCTTGCCACCGACCGCGACTCGGCCACGATCGTTGCTGCCATCATCGACTTGGCCCATGCCCTCGGACTCATCGTGATCGCCGAAGGGGTAGAGAACGAGGAACAGCTGCAAGTGCTCAAGGAGCTCGACTGTGATCAGGCTCTCGGGTACCTCTTCTCGAAGCCGAAGTCATCACATCATTTCGACGAGGTTCTCGACCTGCGCTGATCGGGTGATCCTCAGTTGCTCAACACCACTGTTCCCTCCGATACCGGTCCGGACACCGCAGCTTGGCGGCCCGCCACGCCAAGTACCTTGATCTCGACCAATTCCACCGACCCACCATCGGAGGATGGGATTCGCAGGGCATAACGATTGCCCTCGAGTTCCAAGATGGCGTTTGGTTCCACGACCAGCGCATCAGAAACCACCAGTTCGGATCCAATTACCGTGACATCCAGCCGATCATTCCGCAGATCGATGATGTCAGGCACCGACAAGACAGCCTCGTAGTCACCGGAGTCGACTCCTACGGTTGGCGAAATCCGTTCCACCGTTGCGTCGACGGTCGAACGATCAGGCAGACGGACCTTGATTTCAAGGCCGACTTGGATCCGGTCACGCGAGAGAGGCGGAACCGATGAGATGACCTCTCTCGTCCAGTTGGTGATGCCGAGCACAGGCGTTGCATCGTGCACGAATTCACCCACTTCGGTGAGATGTTCACCGATGCGAGCCGACTCGGTCGCCATCGCTACCGTGCCCAACGACAGCTCTCCGGTTACCTCTTGCCCCATCGCCTCCTGGAATCGGGCCACCATGTCGCTGGACGTTTCCTGGAACTCCTCGTCGATGATCACGAGTCCGTCCGGGTCGTATCCCAGATCCGAAAGCAGTTGCTCGATCATCAACACGTCCGAACCTGACGAGCCGACCTCAAGAGTCCGCCACAAGACACCATTCCCCTCGAGCAAAATCACGGGCTGGTCATCGACCCGATACAGCTCCTCACCGAAGTTCACAGTGGAACCGAGAGGCGCCAGCCTTGTGACGGTGGCCTTGGACCCGGAGGATCCTCCCGGCGACTGGGTGGATGTCTTGGAGTCTGTGCGAAATACGAGTTCGCGCTGATCGGAGTAGACAAGAACCCCGTCCCATGATGTGTCCACGGAGATATCACCCCGTTGGATTGTTGCGGTGGACGGCTCGACGGCGATCGGGAGTTCTTGGTCTGGGGTCCACCTGTTGTAGATGATCAGCCCGCCCAGGATCAGACCCACGGCGGTAGTCGCCCACAGCGAGCGAGTCACGAATCTGTGTCCAAACCCCGGACGGGTGGTTTCCATATCGCGCCTCGACTTCGTCTGGCTCATGACCGCAGCGCCTCGGTGGGCGCCATCTTCGCTGCCCTCATTGCGGGGTAGAGCCCCGCCACCGCCCCGATCAGCACTGCAGCTGCGAAGCCGCCGAACAAAGCCTCTGGTGGCAGCACCACTTTCCAATCCTGGGTTCGCGCATAAACAACCGTCACGAGCGAACCCAACCCCACTCCTGCCGCGCCTCCAAGGAACGACAACATGAGCGCCTCGGATAGAAACTGCCGGCGGATGTGAGCGCGGGTGGCGCCAAGCGCCCGCCTCAGTCCGATCTCGTTACGTCGTTCCATCACCGCAATCACCATCACGTTGGCGATTCCGATACCGCCCACCAGCAGCGCAACGGCACCCAATCCCAGGAACAGCGACGTGAACGCTGAGTCTGCTGCTGCCCTAGCCTCCAGAGCATCGGAGGGGCGGCTGACTTCGACCTCCTCGGGGCTCTCGGGATCGGCTGTAGCGCCCAGAATTGGTCGCACCGCCTCGACGCGGGCGGGGTCGCTCAACACCTGGATTGTGCTCGGATTGAGATCAACGTCGAGAAACGTGGCCGCGGCCTCGTATCCGATCAGCGCCGAACGATCGAGGTCGGCTGCTAGCGGGAAGGTGTCGAGAATGCCGATCACCGTGAACCATTCATCCCCGATGAGCACTCGCTGTCCGTTGTCGACGTTGGCTATTCCGAGTCGCTGCGCCGCCACCGATCCGAGAACGACGTTGGGCCATGCCGCCGTGGCATCGGTCAGCCAACTGCCACGCACGACTTCGGAGTTGAGCGTGTCGAGCAGGTCGAGCGTGACAGCAGCAGCTTGGATCCCCTGCGTCTCCAACGGATTCACCAAGTCATTGACGAGGACTGCCTCATCCAGCGTCACGATTCCGGAGGCCGACTGCACCGGACCAATTCGAGAGACCATCGACACCGATTCCTCTGGCAGCGTGGCGTCTCCTGCGCCGAAGCCACTACCGGCTTGGATCGTGAGGAGGTTGGTGCCGAGAGCCTCGATCTCTGCGTCGAGATCGGCTCTACTCGATTCCGACAAACCGAGCACGGCGACCATGGCGGCTATGCCGATCGTGATACCGATGGCCGATAGGGCGGTGCGGATCTTGCGGTCCCCGAGGCTGCCCACCCCGACTCTGGCGACGTCGGATATCCGGAACCGGCTGGTGCCCAGCTCATCGCCAGACGCGATCGATCGGCGCCTCATATCTCGACTGCCACTGTGTGGTGCTCATCACCTTGAATCAGACCATCTCGAATGTGAACCCGTCTGGGAAGTGAGGCCGCCAACTCGCGGTCGTGAGTGATCACGAGGATCGTTGACCCGTCGTTGTTGAGTTCCCGCAGTAGATCCATGATCGTTTCACTTGTTCGGGAATCCAAGTTGCCGGTCGGTTCATCGGCAAGGACGATCGCCGGCTGATGCACCACGGCGCGTGCCACGGCCACCCGCTGACGTTCTCCACCCGACAGTTGGTTCGGCTCATGCAACAGCCGATGACCAAGCCCGACACGTATCAGACTTGAGGCAGCGCGCCTACGCCGCTCGGCTCGTGGGAGCCCCGTGTATAGCAATCCGGTAGCGACATTGTCGATCGTCGACATGCCGTCGAGCAGGAAGAAGTCCTGGAATACGAAACCGATCAGGTGACTTCGCACACCGGAGAGGCGCCTATCAGACAAGGACGAAACTTCGTGCCCTGCGATGCTGACCGCGCCGGAAGTGGGGCGGTCGAGGGTGCCCATCATGTGAAGAAGAGTCGATTTTCCCGAACCTGACGGGCCGACAATCCCGACCAACTCCCCCTTTTCCACCACCATCGAGACTCCACCCAAAGCCCGCACCGGAGGGTGTCCCGGATACTCCTTTACGATTTCGTCCAATTCGAGTGCCGGAGCCTGGGCCAGCCCAGTCACGACGGAACCACCACTTGGTCACCGGGCGACAAGTCGCCCGTGACCTCCACGAAGCCGTCGCTGAACAATCCAACGTCGATCCCAACCAAATGGGTGCCCGTGGCGGAGACGACCTCAACTGCATAGCCGCCCTCCGAGAGCGTCAGCAGCGCTCTCACCGGCACAGCGGTGGCTCCTGTCACCACCTCGGTCGGGACCTCGATGGTGACAGGACCCTGCACCAAATCGGTACCCGGTACGACGACCGGCTCGATCACCACGTCGATTACCAAGGTGGCGTTCGCGCCATTGCCCACCCGCCTGGCTGTATCGCCTATTTCGACCACCGTGCCCTCGGCGTTCGTACCGTCCGCAATGACGAGGTTGACGGTCTGACCCACCACAAACTGATCCTGCTCTGTCGGGTCGACCTCGACAGTCACCTCTTCGGTGGTTGACCGGTTCTGACCCACGGCCAACCCTGCGTCGTCAACCGTGTCCGTGACACGCTCGGTGACCATGGCCACCGATATTTGACTCCCGCCCTGAACTGAAGATCCGACCGAAACGGGATCTTCGAGTCGTAGCTGTCCCGGACCAATCACCACCTGAGCGACCTCGAACGACCCGTCCGGATCAGCGAAACCCATCGCCGTCTCCCATGACTCCACGGCAACCGCAGTGGCCTCGTCGTAATGACCGTCGATCAGGAGTGCACCTTCGGCAGTGAAGCCCATCGCCACCAGGTTGGTCTCCATCTCAAGCACGTCGGCTCCATCGTCGGAGTCGGAGTCGAGATTGCGCCACAAGGGAAGCTCTCCATACAGCAGCACTGTCGGCTCGCCGTCTATTTCGAAGACCACATCCCCTCGAATCAACTCCGCGTTGGCCACAGCGGTGAGGGTGCCGTTGATAGCGGATCTCACCGTGATCGAGTTCGAGAATCCAAGCGTGCCCGGATATGAGGTGATGGTAGAGAGATCTCTCTGTTCCACCGTCGCCGTGATCGCAGGTCTTTCTGCCTGGGCGATTGCAAATTCAGTGCTGCTGTCGCGGTTGAGTGCTGACCACCCCGCCGCTCCTGCCCCAAGGCCAATCAGGATGCCCACAACAAGTGTGCCCCACCGCCGACTCACGGGTTCGTTCCTCCGCCTCCGGGAGCGAACCCGGCGAGTGCCTCGTCAAGAAGTGGGCCGCAGACCTCATTGGCTGAAATCCAAGCAGGATCATTGCTGTCGAAACCGAGTTGTGCTGCGATGCGACCGGCGCGATCACCGCCGGGGCCGCGCTGACCTTGCGCCCCTCCTGCGGCTGGACCTCCTTGGCCACCACCCCCCGGGCCGTCGACGCCCGGTTGACCGAATGAAATGTCGCCAACATCGAGATCTTGATCACGCAGGCAAGCCGTATACGGAAGTAGAGCGTCCTGTAACTCGCCGGGATCGAATCCTCCCCGACGTCCACCACCGCCGAATGCTGCTCCCCCAGTGAGATCTGTGCACACCCCCGCTGCGGTCTGAAATTCCTCGGACCGGGGATTGAACGACCCAGCTGCCCCAGCACCGAACGCTCCTTGGAAGCTCGGATCGCCATTCTCGTCAACCGTCGGGTCCGGGAAATCAATTCCGCCGTCACGCATGCACTGCGCGAACGCGAGGGCTGATTCCTCGGCCGACACCGCTGGGTCGGAGCCGACCTGGCCGTTGTCGGTGGCACCGTCGGTGAGACTGGCGACATCGAGCACTTCGCTGGCGGCGCTGCTGCCGCATGCCGTTGCTACCAAGGCCACCGCGAGCACCAGCGCCGGTAAGCCTCCACGTCTGGCTTTCATCAGTCTCACGTGGTCGCTCCCTGTCTTCACGACGCGTTGTGTCGCGACGAATCCAAGACGGAACCTACGTAACGAGGGTGAGACGAAAGTAAGAGTCGGGAATTAACTGTCGGCGAGCATCGACACAGCGTGACGCAGTTCCACACCGACGCTGCCAGTGTCGGCCAGACCGCCGACCCAACGGCTGAGCGACGATCCCCACACGTGTCCGATCACCCGGGCAACCCCGAGTGCATCGATCGATTCATCGTGGTCGACGGCCAGCACGACGAGCTTGCGAACCTCGCGCTCGACCGCCAGCTTGTACTTCGCGGCCGCCGCATCAGTGGTCCCCAACGCGGTCACCAGCGCTCCCATCAACACGGGGGCTTCGTCGGTGGATGCCGATGCCGACGACAACACTGTTGACAGACGATCAAACGCCGTGTCGCCCTTGATCGGGGCCTTCTCAATTCTGTGGCGCAGAATTTCGAGCCACCCGGCCAAGCCGGCAATGAGCATTTCATCCTTGCCAGAGAAGTAGCGGTAGATGGTGCCGAGAGCCACGTCGGCGTGGTCGGCGACCGCCCTCATGTGGACGGCGTCGTACCCGCCATCGAGCGCGAGCCGCATGGCAGATTCGATCACCCTGGTTCGACGTTGCTCCCGGTTCTGGTCGCGAACTGTGGTGTCTGATTGCATCGCCCGGGATCTTCGCGGATGACGTGCAGTACCGCCAATCCAAATGGTGACTTTCGACACATGACAAGCGCCCGATGATCTCAGTCGGCCGGAGTGGGAGGCGGCAAACTCGATGTCGTGTCGTTCTTGGGTTCTCCACTGGTGTCAACCGCTGGACGCATTGCTCCAAGGATGTCGATACCAGTCATGGCGCTGATCTGCTCGGCCAGGCCCGTCACCGCGGCGGGGAGCTGCGACACGAAGCCGGGGATGGCTCCACCGTTGGACCCACCAGTATCGACCACCGCGACCCGGTCAATCGAAATGTTGTCGACAACCGAGACAATCTTCTCAATCAGCTCGGGCAACATGTTGAGCACGAAGATGCGTTGGCCGTCCTCGCCCGCGAGTTGATACTGATCGGTGATCCGCCGAAATATCTCGACCTGGGCCTTGCCGTCTTCGATTATCGAAGCCGCAGCGGCTTGGGCGTTGAGCTGACGGGCCTCGAGATCGGCACGCGCCGGCGTGACCACGCTCGCCTCGAGCCGACGCTTCTCGAGTTCGATGCGTTCTGTTTGCAGGTCCTGTTCGGCTACGGCACGGGCAATATCACCGGCCACCTTCGCCTGTTCTTCCTTGACACGCCCCAGAGCGTCGAGTTCTGCGGTGCGTACTCGTAGAGCGTTCTGCTGTTCGACGATGGCCTGATCGGCATGAACCGCAGCGATCTCGGCCAACTGCCTGGCTTTGGCCTCGGCTTGTTCAGACTCAGACTTGCGATTGGCCTCGGCCACCTTGGCATCGCGAATCACCTCGGCGGTGAGTTTTCGGCCGATCGACTCCAAGTAGAGCACGTCGTCGGTCACGTTCTGGATCTTCAACACGTCAAGGCTCAGCCCGAGCGTTTTCATGTCGTCGTCGGCCTCGTCGATGAGCACCTGCGAGAACCTCAGCCGATCCTCGTTGACTTCCTCGGGCGACAGTGTGGCGAGCACGCCTCGAAGGTTGGCCTCCAACGTCTCCTTGGCGATCTGGCCAATGCGAGCAGACGGAAAGTCGAGAAATCTTTCCGCAGCGTTCTCAAGCAGCCCCTCAGTGCTCGACACCTTGACGTTGGCGATTCCCTGCACGTTGAGAGGAATCGCTCCCCGTGAAAACGCATTCGTAACGGATACGTCAAGCGGAATCGTGTTGAGGTCCATCCACGAGACACGCTCCAGAAGCGGTACTCGCAGCGTTCGGCCACCCTTGAGAATCCGATATCCGACCGTGCGGCCGTCGGATAGCACGCGTTGACGGCCGGAGATGACTGCCACCCTGTTGGGAGGACAGATGATAATCAGCGACTTGACCACAATGATCACGAATATCACAACCAAGGCAACGGCAAACCCTGACACCAGTGCTATATCCATTTCGGAATCCTCCTAGTCGATTTCGTGCTCGGCACCGAGCGCCGGGTCTAGCGAAGCCACCAGCGCCACCCCTTGCGAAACCTCGACGATCACCACCTTGTCACCGATATCCATTGATGATCCATCAGCCGGGGCGGCCGTCATCTGCTCGCGGGCTCCCGCGATATTGACCACGATCTTGCCGCGATGAGATGTGTCGACCGGCAACACGACTCGGGCAATCGACCCTTCGAGATCGCGGTTGGTGACGTCGCTCGAGGTCGAGTTGTGGCGAATCCATCGAAAGGCCACCGAGTTTAGAATTCCAGCGCCGAAGCCGATGACGACAGCCATGATGAACGCGATGACCGCCGATGTGCCGAGCGACTGAGCGGCCAAGCCGGTGGCACCGAAGAACGTCATTACGAAAGCCACGCTCGACAGCGGAATCACCGACAAAATGCCGTGGCCGTCGCCTCCATGTCCGTCTCCGCCAATGTGTGCCCCGCCGAGATCGCCGATGTCGCCCACCCCGATTTCGGCGCCACCTACGTCACCGACGTGACCTCCGCCATCAAGCCCCGCAAAGACAATCCACGCGAGCACCGGGCCGCCGACGGCCAACGAGAACAAGTAGAGGCTGGTCATTTGGAGATCACTACGTGATCACAATAGCCGATGACCATTCATCCGGTAGAGGCGATTCGAGAGCACTGGGCGAACCAAACCCACCCGTGGTAGGAATCAGGTCGTAAGCGAGCGCGGAACCCGCACGGAAGGCAAATCATGGCCCTGGTAGAAACCCTCACCAATATCGAGTTGTTCTCGGAGTTGACGAATCGTGAGCTCAAGAAAGTGGCGTCGTTCATGACTCCGGTCACTGTGAAAGCGGGTCGTGACCTCACAGAGCAGGGCAAGCCCGGCCGCGAATTCATGATCATCGTCGATGGCACGGCCTCAGTTCGCCGTGATGGTCGCCTGATCGCCTCTCTTGGACCTGGCGACTTCTTCGGTGAGCTGGCAGTAATTGCCGGCGTTCCGAGAACTGCCACCGTCACCGCCGACACTGTCATGACCGTTCAGGCTCTCAACCGACGGGAGTTCTCTTCGCTGCTCGACGGCAGCCCGAAACTCGCCAAGAAGATCCTTGTCGGCGCAGTAAAGCGCCTCCACCAGATCGAGGAAGGCGTAGTCCGCTAGGAGGGCGGCCAGTTGACACAACGACCGGGGAGATGAGTTGCCAATCGAGATCGCCGTCGTCGGAAGCGCCAACCTCGACCTCGTGGTCGACGTGGCGCGAGTTCCACTGATCGGCGAGACCGTGCTCGGTGGAGATCTCCGACGAGTTCCGGGTGGCAAGGGCGCCAATCAGGCCGTCGCAGCAGCCCGTCTCGGGCGAAGTGTTGCCATGATCGGCCGATTGGGAGACGACGAGGCCGGTGCCATGTTGCGTGCCGCTATGGAGGCCGACGGGATCGATACGTCGTTCCTGCTCACCACCGAGGGAGTGCCCAACGGGGTGGCGCTGATCGCGGTTCAAGGCGATGGAGACAACTCCATAGTCGTCAGCCCAGGCGCCAACGCTCACCTCACCACCAACGACATCCACCGTGCCGAAGCTGCACTCGGCGACGCCGCTGTCACGCTGCTGCAACTCGAAATTCCTGTCGAGGCGGTGGCAGAGGCCGCTCGTGTGGCCCGCGGAACCGTGGTTCTCAATCCGGCCCCGGCACCGCTTGAGGGAGTCTCACCCGAACTGCTGTCGCTCGTCGACGTGTTGGTGCCCAACCAGACGGAGTTGGCAACGCTGGTCGGATTCGACGGACCCATTGATGCAGCCACTGCAGTCGACCTTGCCCGCAGCGTTCCGTGCCGAGCCGTTGTGGTCACCCTCGGAGCTGATGGGGCACTCGTGATCGATGGCGACATCGTCGAACATGTGGCCGCTCCGGTGGTCGAACCGGTCGACACGACCGCAGCGGGAGACTCGTTCTGTGGTGCGCTGGCAGATTCGCTCGTGCGCGGATCTGATCTGGTGGAAGCAGCCCGATGGGCGGTTCGTGTCGGGGCTGCCACCACATTGCGCGCCGGGGCACAGACCTCCCTGCCCAATCGCGAAGAGGTCGAACAACGCCTCTGCTGACCGAACCGATCTACCCCAGCCGACCTAGCATCTCTTCATGTCAAAAACTCCGATCCTGATCGACTGCGATCCGGGAATCGATGATTCGATCGCGATCCTCGCGGCTGCCCACGCGGCCGATCTAGTAGGTATCACGACGGTCAATGGCAATGTGGGCATAGAGCACACCACCCACAATGCGCTGGCGGTGGTCGAGGCGACCGGGCTTGATATTCCTGTGCACCGAGGTGCCGAGCGGCCACTCATCGCCGACATCATGGATGCGAGTCACAGCCACGGGTCAACTGGTCTTGGATCAGTGGTCATTCCCGAAGTTCACCGGAAGGTGGCCTCCAGAGATGCAGTCAGCTACATCCTCGACATGGCCCGCAGCGTCGACGGGCTTCATCTCGTGGCGATGGGACCCCTCACCAATGTGGCCCTCGCGCTGCAACGCGACCCGACGTTGCCGCAGCGGCTCGCCGGTATCACCTTGATGGGTGGCGCGGCCGTGGGTGGCAACGTCACACCCGCCGCCGAGTTCAATATTTGGGCCGACCCCGAAGCCGCCGCCATTGTCTTTCGCGATGCCCCTGGGCTCACCATGGTCGGGCTCGACGTGACCCACCAAGTGCTGCTCGGACCGCAGGAGCGAGACCGCCTACGAGCCGCATCGTTTCGGGCTGCGGTTCTTGCCGCCGATCTGCTCGACTACGCAGTCGAACGGGTCGGCGAGATGCGCGGCTGGGCCGGCGCGCCCATTCACGATGCATCTGCTGTTGTCGCCGCGATCAAGCCAGAACTGTTCGGCGGGATTCGCTGCAATGTGGGTGTCGAGCTGACGGGCACACTCACGCGCGGCATGACGGTCGTCGACCAGCGCGGGTCGTCGTTATCGGAAGCGCCAGCGAATTCTGCAGCGACACTCGTCCTCACGGAGGTCGACGCGCCTGCTGTGATCGAAACCATTGTCGAGTCTGTTTTGGCACTGAGGCCCTGATCCTATGCTGTGGGGCCGGAGCGTCACCTGGGTGTTTGTCGTCGTCTGGCTAGGCGTCGGCACCGCTTGGTTGATACTCGACTGGCTCGGCAACCCCAACCGGGGCGCCTTCCGGCCTGCCAAGAACCGAAAACCTCAACCGTTCCGCAACGGACGTGCAATATGGCGCCGCCGCCGGGCCGAAGGCGACGCCGCCATCCGGACAACCCTTCGTGATCGATATGGCCGTTCGAGTCTTCGGATCATGTGGACCCAAGATCGAGAGCAGCGCTCCATCGACGCTGATGCCGAGTTGATCACCAACCCGTTGCATGTCGCCGACCCAGTGCTACCCGAGGAGCAAATCCTCCTCTTCGAGTCGCTCCTGTTGGACGCCCAGTTCGATCCGCCACAACAACAAGGATGGACGGTCGGCACCGACCCGTTCATTCTAACTCGTGCTGGGAACCAGCCTTCGAAGGCGATTATCCGCGCGCGAGTTTGGAAAAACTTGGCGGCCGGTCATAACTGGGAATGCGAGAACGGACAACGCATGCGCTCCGGTAAACCTCCTAGGAGAGTGAATGCGGATTCAGGCAAGTCCGAAACCGCCCGCGTCGATCTCGCAGTCGGTTTGCCGTTCTGGACCGGTGAATCAACCGATCAGTTCGACCATCAAAGCCTGCGCGAGCCTCGCTGAGAAACTCCGCTCAACTTGGGCGATGGATCACGGCCTGCCAACGATCACCGAGCGAGATCGCCTCACTCAGCGAAGCTGTCGCCTCCACCAGCCACGACACCACGTCGGCGGGCGCCACATCAGCCGACAATTCGGCAACGATCCCATGCTTCGCGTGGTCCTGTCGACGCGTCCACGCCTCGGGCATCGGATGGCCCGACTCCTTCAGGCGATCCAACGCGTTGCGGCCGGTGCCGTGCTCGATTCCCACTTGTGCCGGCACCAGACGACGACCCGACACAGAACTCGGCATCCATGTTGCCATCGGCAGTTGAGGGCCACGCCCGGAAAACCAAGCGCCCAGGCCGGACCGCGGCGGCATCTGCGCCAAGACGTCCTCAGGAAGCCTTGGCTCGATGTTTATCCATCCGCCTGCCCCTTCGCTCTCGAGAGCGATCATGGCATCGACTACGGCCGACGGATCCGACCGGCGGAATCGGATGATCTTCAGATCTCGAGGCACCCATCGACGGTAGCGGGACAGGACGCCGTATCGTGATCATGATCAGACCCACTACTCACATCGCCTCGATTGTCGTGGCCTGCGCCCTCGTGGCCGTGGTCGCAGCTCAACCGGCCGCGGGGCAGATCGACCCCGGCGAAATTTCACAGCTCGAAGGTCGACGAGACGAGATCGTCACCGAGTTGGCCACGCTCGATACCCAAATTGTGCAAGCCGGCGCCGATGTCGACGACCTCGTGGCGCTGATCGATCGGCGCGAAATCGAGATCGAAATCACAGCCGACCGCATCGCGATCACTGCGGATTCACGACGTGAGCCGGCCAGAACCAGGTCAGAAATCGCCTTGGCCGGTTACACCGCCGGCGACCCACGAGGCAACGCTCTTCTCACGGAGATCCAGACTCTGGAAGGCGACGATTCGGGCTCGAGGCGCCGGGAGTTCTACAGCGCTGTGATCGAAGACGCCCAAGGCCGACTCGATGCCATCGACGCTGCCCTGATCGCCTTGAGGACCGATCTGGCAACGGCTCGAAGTCGATACGACGAGGCCAAGAATCAGAAATTGGCGGCCGTAGGTGCCCTGGCCACCCTTGGCGACAACCGAACGGCTTTGGCCCTCGAACTCGACGATGTCAGGCAGCGGATAGTGCGGCTCCGCTCCCTCGAAAATCACTCGATTCTCACCGGACTGACCACCTTCGATGATCCCAACCGGCCGGCGCTCGCGGTAAAAATCGACAACGTCAGAGCGGCTAGGCCCCAGTCGGGAATCAATCAAGCAGACCTCGTGTTCGTGGAGGAAGTCGAGGGCGGGCTAACAAGAATCGCTGCGGTGTTCCACTCGACCGGCGCCGAAGTGGTGGGGCCGGTTCGTTCCATGCGAACCGGAGACTTCGACCTTCTCGGCCAGCTCAACTCGCCGTTGTTCGGCAATTCAGGCGGCAATCGGGTCGCCCGGGCGCTTCTGGTCGACTCCACACTCAACGACGTCGGAGCCTCGTCCAAGCCCGAGGGCTACTACCGAGACAACAGCCGCAACGCGCCCCACAATCTCTACACCAACACTTTCAACCTCTGGACGATCGGCGCCGATCTCGAAACAGCGTCCCCTTCACCGATCTTCAACTTTCGCAGCCCGCAGGAACCAATCAATGCTTCGGCCAGGCCAGTTGGCGGAGTGGTCGTCAACTATCCGAGATCGAGAGTCGAATATTCGTGGGACGGCACTGGATGGCGACGTTCGCAGGACGGCTCGCCCACAGT